>JBGCDM010000092.1:0-84428 GCA_045105395.1 Devosiaceae bacterium
ACAGCCTGCCCAAACCAACTGGTTTACGCTGATGCTTCCGCCGGTGTGTCATCGCTATCTGGGGTGTCGTCTTTGTCGCGCGCGGCAGCCTGCCGTTTTTCCACGAGTCGAACCATCCAGATGGAAGCCTCGTAAAGAAGCAGCGTTGGCACCGCAAGGCCCACCTGGCTGATCGGGTCAGGCGGGGTAAGGAACGCGGCGGCCAAGAACGTGGCCACGATGGCGTATTTGCGCTTGGCTGCAAGGCCAGCGGCGGTGACAACACCCATGCGGCCAAGCAAGGTCAGCACGATTGGAAGCTGAAACACCAAGCCGAACGCGAAAATGAGCGTCATGATGAGGCTAAGATATTCGCTGGTGCGCGCCATCAACTGAATACTGGCTTCGCCATTGCCACCCTGCTGTTCAAAGGACAGGAAGAAGTTGAGCGCCAGTGGCATCACCACAAAATACACCAGGCATGCACCCATCGCGAACAGGATAGGCGTGGCAATGAGATAGGGGCGAAACGCGGCTTTCTCATTTTTATAGAGGCCCGGCGCCATGAACATGTAGATCTGCGAGGCGATGACTGGGAACGCAATAAACAGCGCGCCGAACAAAGCGATGCGCAGCTGGGTGAAGAAGAACTCCTGCGGCGCGGTGAAGATCAACTCCAGCTCAGACTGTTCACCCTTGGCGGCCTCGAATGGGCCAAGTAGAATGTTGAATATCTGGTCGGCGATAAAATAACAGCCAATAAACGCAATGCCCAGTGCGACAACCGCATAAAGCAATCGCTGCCTCAGCTCGATCAAGTGGGTGATGAGCGGTGCGCGTGAAGATTCCACCTCATCATCATCTGACGCAACATCATCTTCTAGTGGATCGTCTTCAGATGGTAGCTCGGCGGCAAGTTTAGCAGAATCCTGCTTGCCCTTTTGCGGGTCCAACTCTAACGGCGCATCACTCGCTTCAGCGTTAGCATCCGCATCAGATTTGGCTTTGGGTGCAGGTTTGGATTTGGGCGTCTTGTCCGGCGCCTGTTCGCCGGAATCAGGCGTGTCAGCCATTATTCAGATCCCGTGCTAGCGGCGCTGGTTGCGGCAGGTTTTGACTTTGCTGGAGCGCGCTTTTTTGCCGGAGCTTTGGCTGCTGATGCTTTAGATGCTGCGCTTGCAGCTGGTTTTGAAGCAGCCTTCGTAGCAACCCCAGGTGAAGCCTTGGTGGTAGCCTTTGTGGTAGCCTTGGCTGGCGCTTTGGTGGCAGCACTTGCGGCTGGTTTCTTCGCAGCACTCTTTCGTGCGGCTGGTTTTTTTGTCGCCGGCGCGGCAGCCGCTGCGCCGGTTGTTGTGGCAGCAGCAGCGGTCGTTGCAGCGGTGGCTTTAGCTGCACCAGTGGACTTGGTCGCCTGGGTGAGGGTTGAGCCATCACCAGCAGTTTTGGCTTGTGTCACTGCAGTTTTGGCCTGCGCACCAGCACTCTGAGCGGATGCACTTGCTGTTTCGGCGCTAGCCTTGCCTGCTCCGGCCTTACCAATGCTCGCGGCACTGTCGACCGACGTTTTCAAGCTATCACCAACCTCGGTGAACGGCTTCATCTCTTTGGCAATTGTCTTTTTAATTTGGTTGGCAGGGTTCAGCGAACGCACATCGTCAAAGGTCTTTTTAACGTCATCCAACTCGGCGTCTTTCAAGGCATCATTGAACTGCCGCTGCACTGTGCCCGTCATCTCACGTGCCTGGCGTACAAGTTTGCCAATGCCGCGCAGCATTGCGGGCAGCTCGCGTGGACCAACCACCAGGATCGCCACTGCGGCGATCACCATCAGCTCCACTCCGCCTATGTCGAACATTTTGTCTCCACACGCAGACAGCGCCGAAACATCCCGTCAAAACGGGATGTCAGCAGACCAGCGTTCTAGCAGCGCTTAGCTGCTTTTGGTTTCATCAGCTGTTGTGGTGCTGGCCGTGTTCACTGTCTCTTCGGCAGTGTGCTCAATCGTTCGGCCATCAGCGTCTTTTTCATCACCAGCAAGGCCAGTTTTGAAGCTGTTGATGCCTTTGGCAAGATCACCCATGAATTCGGAAATTTTGCCACGACCGAACAGCAGAACGATCAACAAAACCACCAGCAGAATTTGCATCCAACCTGGAACCATAACGCAACTCCTTCGCGCAATTTTTTTGCGCTTCTCTCTGTTTTCAGCGCTCTTGCACCATCAAAGCGCAAGCCCACCACTCGCCGCAAGTATGAGGCACTGTAATTTCCTGGACCGGTCTTGGACCGTCAAGGCAGCACGCGTCAAGAAAAACGCACCCGCGGACGCGCTTATCTCACCTATGTAGGTTCTGTATCGGTCTTTTGAAAGACCAATGCGGCATCGCTATGAATGGTGAGGTTCACAGACTGGCCATCCTTAAAGGCATCTTTTTGCGTGGTGCGCGCGAAAATTGTGCGGTCATAGCCAGGCACAGCCAGGTGTAACAGATCAGCCTCGCCCAAGAATTGCACAGCACGAATACGCGCCGGGATGCCCTCAACGCTGGCGCTTGCGTCTTTAACTATAATGGAAGATTGGCGGATGCCGATCAGCAATGGCGTGCCATCAGCTTTGCCTAAGGCTTTAATGGCGCCCAGCGGGGTCATCACCTTTTGCCCCTGGGCAGTGCCTTCAAACTCGTTGAGCTCGTGGAAAAAGCGCGCGGCAAAAAGATCATTTGGCTTTTCGTAGAATTCACGCGCATGGCCATCTTGCACAACCTTGCCACCGCGCATCAGCACAATACGGTCCGCAATGCGCAGCGCCTCGTCGGGGTCATGGGTCACCACTATTGTGGTGGCACGCATCTCACGCAGTATGGCTAGCGTTTCATCGCGCACGCGATCACGGGTACGACGATCAAGTCCGGAAAATGGCTCATCCATGAGCATCACACGTGGGCGCGGCACAATAGCGCGGGCAAGCGCCACGCGCTGCTGCATGCCTCCAGAGAGCATATGCGGGTGATCATCGGCGGTATGAGAAAGACCCACGCGATCCAGCGCGCGCAATGCCTCGCGGCGCTGATCTTCCTTCTTCAGCGTGTTGAGGCCGAAGGTTACATTGTCGAGCACTGTGAGGTGCGGGAACAACGCAAAGTCCTGAAACATCAGCCCGACTTCACGCTTTTCGGGTACAACAAACGTGTTTTGTCCGGCAACTATGCGCTCATCAATGCGGATTATTCCGGAATAAGGGCGCTCAATTCCGGCCAAAAGGCGCAACAAAGTGGTTTTTCCGCACCCAGAATGGCCAAGTAGGCACACGATTTCACCTGGCTCCACTTTCAGCGAAACGCCCTTGACCGCCTCCAACGAACCATAGCGATGAAACACTTTGTCGAGCGTCACAGCGGTTGCCACGCTGGCTGGCTGCGTGCCCGGGCGGCCCCAGTCTGCTTCGCGCAAAGTTTTAGCTGACACAGGCTTATCCATGCTGTTCAGACTCAGTATCGGCGTCCGTAAGAACTTCTTCGTCTTGCGGCCATAGCGCCATCGCATCGCGCTCGGCTTGCGCATCCTCATCGTCCAGCGGATCTTCATCCGGAGAGAGCTGGTCAGATTCGGCATTCGGCATGGATGTCAACGCACCGGTCGGGATAGCCTCCAAGAGGCCTGCCCCTTTCAATTCATCAAGGCCTGGCAAGTCACCAAGGCTTGCTAGCGTAAACTGATCCAAGAACATTGCCGTGGTACCATAAGTAACCGGTCGACCTGGCGTTCGACGGCGCCCACGCATACGCGCCCAACCAGTTTCCAGCAGCACATCCAATGTGCCTTTGGAGGCCGAAACCCCCCGAATGTCTTCAATTTCAGCGCGGGTTACCGGCTGGTGATAGGCAATAATCGCCAGAGTTTCGAGCGCTGCACGGGACAGTTTTTTAGGTGCGCTGGCCTGCTCTTCAAAAAGATAAGATAGGTCGCTGGCGGTGCGCAGTGCATAACCGCCTGCAACTTGGGTAAGGGTTACACCGCCTGCGTTATATTTTTGCAGTAAGTGCTCCATCGTGGGCGCAAATTGATCGCCTGTATGCTCGGCCAGAAGGGCTTTAGAAAGCGGCGCGTCGCTGGCAAACAGAAGCGCCTCGACAATGCGCACCGCTTCATCGAAGGAAACCTGTGGCCGCGGCGCATCTTCGATAACTTCAACGGGTGCGTTTGCGTCAGTATCAGATTGCAGGTCAGTACTCACACATCACCCCCTGCTTCTTCATCGCGCGGTTCTTTTGCAGCTCGCAGCATAAGCGGCGCAAAAGCCCCATCTTGGCGCAGCTCCGCATGACCTTCACGTACCAATTCTAAGCTGGCTGCAAAGGCCGATGCTTTAACGCCTTCGCGCTTGCTAACGCCTGCGCGCAGCGCGGTTTGGGCAGCTAGCACCACATCAAATGGGGTCCACTGTGCCAAATCACCCAAGGCTCGCTCCACCAAAGCGCGTGCGTCAGCAAGTGACCATACTTCGCGGCGTGCCATTGTCATGGTGCCATCAAGCTTACGCGTCTGGATAGCGGCGTAGGCATCAATCAAATCATAAAGTTCAGCTGTCCACGGCGCGTCACCTCGCACACCCACAGGCTTAACCCGGCCAGAAGGAAACAGATGGACGTTCTTCATTGGCTGCTGCCAAAGCTCGTTGGAAGCTTTGCGCACAGCATCGAGCTTAACCAACCGAAGCGCCAAAGCATCGGCCATTTCCTGCGGATCGGGTTCATCATCTGCAGGAACATCAGGCAAAAGCAACCGTGATTTCAGGTAGGCAAGCCACGCCGCCATAACCAAATAATCCGCTGCAAGCTCTAAACGTTTGGTGCGCGCTTCTTCAATAAAATTGGCGTACTGATCAACCAGCGCGACAATGGAAAGCTGCTCCAGATCCACCTTTTGCGTGCGCGCCATAGCAAGCAGCAAATCTATAGGCCCTTCAAAACCATCCAGATCGACGACAAAAGCCTCGTGTGGCTCAATCTCGGCAGGGACAGCGCTGGTTTCAAAAAGATCAGGCATGATGCTCAATTTGGTGACAAGATAGGCAGGCGCGAACGCAAAAAGCACTGCGAAGGTGCGTTAGCATGCATTGCGCGGGAAGTTAAACCAAGCGCTTGGGTGTGGGCTAGGCCACAGGTGAAAACAATGTGGGGTCAACTGCGCCCTCATCATCATCACGCTCAGGGTGGTTTGCGAGCAAAGTTTCCAACCGATCCGTCAATGAGGCCCGATCAAGCACCTGATGGCCTACACGCGACAATGCAGTGGCGCAGCGCTCGGCAGCACGACTTTCAAGCAGCGGCACGGACTGGCGTACTGCTTCCATTTCACTGCGCAGCCCGTTGCAATGCAGCGCCAGATCACAGCCCGCTTCGAGTGCCTGGGCCGCGCGCTCTTCCATCGGGCCGTTTAGTGCGCCCATACCCAAATCATCGCTCATCAGCGCGCCATCAAACCCAATTTCATCGCGGATAAGGCCAATCATTGTCGGTGACAACGTAACTGGAAGCTCCGGATCGATGGCCTCGAACACCAAATGCCCGGTCATTGCCATTGGCGCATCATTGATCGCACGAAACGGCATAAAATCGCTGGCTTCCAGCGTAGCTCTGTCTGTGGTGATGCGGGGCAGCGTCAAATGGCTATCAACCACAGCACGCCCGTGGCCTGGAATGTGTTTGACCACTGGTGCAACGCCTGCCTGAAGGTAGGCATCGTGCACAGCACGCGCAACGCGGCTGATAAGCTCCGGATCGCCGTGATAAGCGCGATTACCGATAGCATTGGTGCCGCCACGCACACGCAAATCTAGCACAGGAGCACAGTTCACATTGATGCCAATGTCCAGCAGATCGTCGGCCATCATCCAGGTGGCAATTTGCGCGGCTTCTATGCCTGCGCCAGCTTCATGTGACTCCATTGCGCCATAGCGGCT
This sequence comes from Devosiaceae bacterium, assembly GCA_045105395.1. Lineage (GTDB taxonomy): Bacteria > Pseudomonadota > Alphaproteobacteria > Rhizobiales > MH13 > MH13. Next base: position 5,942 of record JBGCDM010000092.1, read on the forward strand.
GGCCGCTGCATAGCGCTGCCAATGAGGCGGCTTGAGCCGTTGAACGCGCCCACCTTCTTGATCAATAAGAATGGGCGCGTGCCATCCCAGCGCTTCACGCACATCGCTAGTGAGCCTGCGCACTTGATCAGGATTATCGATATTGCGACCAAAGAGGATAACGCCCCAAGGCTTGGTATCGTTGAGATATACACGTTCAAAATCGGTGACCCGAAGGCCTTCCAAGCCACAGATAAAAGCGCGGGTGCCAAAGCTCGGCAAACCGGCGTTTGGCAAACGCTCACCCGGCAGTGGGGAAATGGTCACGCGATATCCTTAAATGCTGGGTGCCTACTGGCGCTGTACGAAGCAATCGCCACCGGCTGATTGATAGCGGCTACAAAGGCTATCGGCAGCAGAACGCTCCATTGGGCCAACGCGAACGCGATGGTAGATACCACGGTCGCCAAGGTCAGCACGCTGAATGTTTGGACCGAAACCCGACAGGATAGAGCCGAAGCGGTTCTGCAGACGGGTGAAGGTGTCGCGTGCCTCAGCTTCAGAACGAAGGCTAGCAAGCTGCACGATAAACTCACCAGAGGGCACAGAAGCAGGCGTAGCTGCTGGCGTTGCCAAGGGTGCGGCAGCAGGCGCAACGGCCTGTGCTGGTGCGGCAGCGGGCGCAGCAAGTTGAATAGGCTGCACGCGATTGGCTGTTTGCGCAGGCTGAGCTTGAACCGGCTGAGTTTGCACAGGCTGCACTTGTACAGGTTGAGTTTGAACTGGTGTAGCGGCTGGGCGAGCAATAGGTGCAGGCGGCGTTGCGCCAGATGTTGGGGCAAGTGGCGCTGGAGCAGCACTATCGACCACACCTTGCACAGCCTCACGCAGCGCAGTGGCCACTTCCTGTGATGGTTGATTGCTCACAGCATCGTTGCCCGGTGTAATAGAAACCACCTCTACAGGGCGCGCATCGGCAGCCTCTGCTTGCACTTCATTGGCTGCAGGTGTTGGGGCTGCGGTCGATTCAACCACAGTGCCATCGGCCCGAACAGTTACCGTGCGAACGGCGCGACTGGCCGTGGAACCAGGGGGCGCGGGCGCAATATCAGCGCTTGGCAAAGGCTCACCAGAGCGCAATGGCAAACCATCACCGGATGGGCGCTGCAAAACCACACGAGGCGTCGCCTGGGTGCCCGTGTCGGATGCATCAAGAGCACTGAATGCCGCATCGCCTGGCCTTGATTGCTCATCTTCGGTGGGTGCGGGCTCAACCTTATCATCGCCCTCTTGGGCAGCAATGACCTGCGGACCATCGGCATCTGCACCACCACCGCTCAGCAAACCAAAGGCGAAAACACCGCCCAGGCCAAGCACCGCAACGGCAGCAAGCGCCAGGACAATCATTTTACCAGGGCCAGCACGACCTTCATCTTCGCCTGCATCATCAAAATCTTGAAAACCAGATGCTGGGTTTTGATCTTCACCACCAAAGGTGGATTGCTCTTGTGGGGCGGCATCAAAGGAGAAATCTGGAGCGCTTGATTGCTCAGGCGACGCAAAGGAACGCGGCGCAGCACTTAGCGGCGGAGGCGCGCTATAAGCACCAGCTTGCGCGGGCTCATCCAGCGCAATTGCATCCATTGCCGCCAGCAAGTCATCGTCTTCAACGCGGCTATAGTCAGCGGGCTCTGTTGCTTCGCGCGGGGTAAGATGATCAGAAATGAGAGCCGGTGGCTGCGTGCTATCTAGCGCATCGAACGCCGGAAGCTCAGCAGTTTGAACGGCTGCAGGCTCAACGGACTCTAATGTGTTAAAGTCAAGGTCTGAGAATAGATTGTCTGGTTGCGGGTCAGACTGCAGGTCAGCTTGCGGATCAAGCTGCAGATCAAGATCATCTGCCAGTTCAGCAAAGGGATCGGCGGTTGCATCGGGTGTGCCGCGATCGCCAAAAAGCTCTGCCAAACCTTGGTCACCCAACCCAAGATCCAATGGATCGGGCTGTGCAGTGAGGTCGTTGCCAGAGTTTTCAGTTTCGTCTGACGGTTTGGGCGTGTTCGTGTCGTTCATGATGCGCGCCAACTCTTCTAGTGGGTCCAGTTCTTGATACCCATTGTTGCTGCGACCTAAGTCGGTCGAGAGGTCCATGGCCTGTAACGGGCTATCGCTATGGGGATCCTTTACCATCGCCCTGCCCTTCACCTGCGAGCGTGGCCTTAGTGTGGCTCACGCAAAACCTTCAGCGGTATCCTTTTAGCGCATTTCGTCCGGTGCCCCAACGCCTAGCAAGGTCAACCCTTGCCGCAACGTTTGTGCAAGACCGGTCACCAGCGCCATTCTTGCTCGTGTTAACAATGGGTTATCAGGGTTAACAAAGCGTAAGTCGGGCTCACCCTTGCCACGGTTCCAGTGGCTATGAAGTGCGCTGGCAAGATCGTGAAGGTAAAAAGCGATTCGGTGTGGCTCGCTGTTTGTGGCAGCCGCGGCCAGTATACGGGGCCAAGACGCCATAAGCCGCACCAACGCCAACTCTCCAGCGTCAGTGAGCGAAGAAAGGTTGGCCTGCTTCAATGCAGCGTCGCTTAAATCCTCGTTCGGCAGATCAGTTTTGGCAAGTCGCAGCACAGATGCGCAGCGCGCATGTGCGTACTGAACGTAGAAGACGGGATTGTCTTTGGATTGCTCGGTCACCTTCTGGAAATCGAAATCCAGCGGTGCATCGTTTTTCCGGTACAGCATCATGAAGCGTGTCGCATCAGCACCCACTTCGTCCACTACATCGCGCAGCGTAACGAAATTGCCGGAGCGTTTGGACATGGTGACAGGCTCGCCAGCGCGGAACAGTTTCACCAGTTGGCACAGCCGAATATCCAAGCTCGCTTCGCCATCACTCATAGCTGTGACGGCGGCCTTCATGCGCTTCACATAGCCGCCATGGTCGGCACCAAACACGTTCACTTGGTTGGTGAAGCCGCGTAAATATTTGTCATAATGGTAGGCGATATCGGAGGCAAAATAGGTGTAGCTGCCATCGGATTTGAGCAATGCCCGGTCGGTATCGTCACCGAACTGGGATGAGCGGAACAGAGTTTGTTCGCGATCTTCCCATTCCTCAGCGCTTTCGCCCTTTGGTTTTTCTAAGCGGCCCTCAAACACAAGATCGCGCGATTTCAGCTCGCCAATGGCCTGAGCCACCCGATCCCCTGCCGCACCGGTTTGCAGGCTGGCTTCAGAGAAAAATACATCATGGTGGACATTGAGACCCGCAAGGTCTTGCCGGATGAGGTCCATCATCGCGTGGATCGACGCCTCGCGCACTATGGGCAGCCACTCAGCTTCATCCATGGCCAGCAGTGCATCGCCTTGGGTCTCAGCCAACTGCTTGCCGACCGGCACCAAATAGTCGCCCGGATACAGACCCTCAGGGATCGCACCAATATCTTGGCCCAGCGCCTCGCGGTACCGCAGGAAGGATGAGCGTGCGAGCGTATCCACCTGCCCACCGGCATCGTTGATATAGTATTCGCGAGTGACGGGGTAACCCGCAGCCTCAAACACATTGGCCAACGCATCCCCCACCACAGCGCCGCGGCAATGGCCCACATGCATGGGCCCAGTTGGGTTGGCTGAGACATATTCCACATTGGTTTTGGGCAGTGTGTGTGGCTCGCCGAGCACATTGTGACCGAAGGTTGCGCCCTCACCCAATATACGGCCAAGCACAGTGTGCCAGAAAGCCGGTGCAACACGCATATTGATGAAGCCGGGGCCTGCAACATCTACGCCATCAATGTCAGCATCGTCGCCCAGCGCTTGCGCCAATGTGGCAGCAATGGCCCGTGGGTTGGATTTGAGCGGTTTGGCCAGCACCATGGCGGCGTTTGTGGAGAGATCGCCATGGGTCTCATCGCGTGGCGGCTCCACCGTAATCGCTGCAAGCGGTAGCGCCTCCCGATCGGCGCCAGCCAAAACGCCTGATCGATCCAACGCGGCCAACACACGGGCGCGAAAATCGGCAAACAGGTCATAGGTCTTGGGCATGATGGATCGCTTTGATGAAAGAGGGAAACTCTAGCTTATAAAGCTAGATGGCAGCGCCGTATCGCAGGTCCGGCGTATCGTCAAACAAACGCGTGTGCAGTTTCAGCGCATAGCGGTCTGTCATGCCGGCAATGAAGTCGCAAACCACCCTTGCACGGGCAGCATCTGGCATGCTTGTATCGTTGGCCACTTGCCAATCTGCTGGCAGTTCTTTCGGGCTTGCCAAAAAGTGCCCGAACAGGGCGCGCAGCACGCTATCTGCCTGCGCACGCAGTGCCATAATCTCAGCATTGTGGTACATTGTTTTGAACAGGAAGGTTTTGATCATCCAAACATCCTGCGCCACATGATCTGAAAACACCGCGAGGGTTTGCCCTGCTTCGCGCACATCTTTGGTGGTTTCGATGCCCAGATCGCTGATTTTTTGACGGGCCTGCGCCTCTACATCCATAATAAGATGCGTGATGAGGCGGCGGGAAAATTCGCCCATGCGCCGTTCGGCCACAAGGCTCGGGAACTGCTGATCAATTTCGCGCAGAATGCCTGCGACCAGCGGCACATGCGCCAGCGTATCCAGCGTAAAGAAACCGGCACGCACGCCATCATCAATATCATGAGTATTGTAGGCGATATCATCAGATATCGCTGCCACTTGCGCTTCCAAGCTGCCATGCTGATCCAGCGTCAGGCTGCCAGCGCTCAGACCTTCATTTTCCATAAAATCCGTGAGCGCAAAGGGCAGCGTGCCGCCCAGCTTGGCATCACGCACATTGCCGTCGGCGTCTAGCACAGGCCCATTGTGCTTGATGATGCCGGTAAGCGCCTCACGGGTCAGGTTTAGTCCATCAAAAGCTGCGTATCGCTGCTCAAGCTTGGTGACGATGCGCAATGTCTGGGCGTTGTGCTCAAAGCCGCCATAGGGCGTCATGCATACCGCCAGCGCATCTTCACCGGTGTGCCCAAATGGCGTGTGGCCAAGATCATGGGCTAACGCCAAAGCCTCGGTTAGGTCGCTATCGAGCGACAAATACCGCGCAAGCGAACGGGCAATTTGCGCCACCTCAATCGTGTGGGTTAGGCGCGTGCGATAATGATCGCCCTCTTCGGTGATAAAAACTTGCGTTTTATGAGCCAACCTTCGAAACGCCTGGGCGTGTACAATGCGGTCTCGATCACGCCGAAAGGGGCTACGACCGGGCGTTTCCGTCTCATTGATGAGCCGCTGCCCACCATCGCTTGCGCGTGCGGCATAGGGTGCACTCAAGTCTTGCAGGCTATCTGTCATACCGACCTTGCATACTATTGCGCCGATTGGGTTTGATATGCGGTGCTTCCATGCTTACCTCTACCCAAACGCGATAGCGCTGACAAAAATAACGAATCTTTGTTGGGATGGACTGTATCAGACCAACCGCGCTGACATAAAAACGATAGGACTTGATCATGACTGTTCAAGTGAATGACCAGGCCGAGGCTAGCACCCCACCAATAAAGGTCGAGGGTGTTTCGGTTACCCAATCCGCGCTCGACCGTGTGGCGGTGCTAATGAAGGACGAGCCCGATGGCACCATGCTGCGCGTGAGCGTGGAAGGTGGCGGGTGCTCTGGCTTTCAGTACAAATATGAGCTGACGCAAGAGCAACTAAACGATGATGTGGTGCTTGGCGATGAACGCGTGAAGGTGCTGGTCGATGCAGTTTCCCTGCCATACCTGGCCGATAGTGTGATTGATTACAAAACCTCGCTCATGGGCGCAGCGTTTGAGATCACAAACCCTAACGCCACCGCCTCTTGCGGCTGCGGCACAAGCTTTTCGCTCTGATGGACATAGCCACCTGGAACATTAATGGTGTGAAAGCGCGAATTGTGACTGCGCTTGCCTGGCTCAAAGAAGCCTCGCCAGATGTTGCCTGCCTGCAGGAAATAAAATCTGAAGATGCACCCTTCCCGCGTGAAGCCTTTGAAGCGCTTGGCTATCAGGTGGAAACTCACGGCCAGAAGGGCTTCAACGGCGTCGCCCTGCTATCCAAAACCCCTATGAGCGACATCACGCGCGGCCTTCCTGGTGATGACAGCGATGAACAAGCACGGTTCATCACGGCGCTGGTTTCTCCGCCTGAAGAAACTGACCTGCCGCCAGTGCGCGTTGGGTGCCTATATCTGCCCAATGGAAACCCGCTGGGCACAGAAAAATTCCCCTACAAGCTAGGTTGGATGGAACGGTTGATTGCCTATGCAAATGAGCGTTTGGCAGCTGAAGAGCCACTGATCCTGGCCGGCGATTACAATGTTATTCCCGATGCGCGGGATTTAACGTCAGAAAAAGCCTGGCAAGGCGATGCCTTGTATCAGCCAGAAAGTCGTGCAGCGCTGCGACGACTGGAAGCGCTTGGCTTTACCGATGCGCTGCGTGCTGTCAGCGATGACCAGCACTTCACATTTTGGGATTATCAAGCTGGCGCATGGCAACGTAACCACGGCATTCGCATCGATCACCTGATGGTGTCTCCACAACTTGCTGACAAGCTTCGTGGCGTGCGGATAGACGATCATGTGCGTGGCTGGGAAAAACCGTCAGACCACGTTCCTGTTGTTGGGCAGTTTGCGGCTTAAGTTCTCAAGGCAGCTTTGTTAGGCTGCCTCAGTCTTCGGGCGCTGAGCCAACTGCTTTATGTGCATGTCAACAATCGGCCGGAATGCACCGACCAGGCCTTGATCCAGCTTCTCTGGGATCGACTGGAGATAGGCATAGGCATCATTGGGATCTTGCGCGCCCTTATAGGCACGTGGATCAATCATTGCCGAATAGATATCAACGATTGTTAGGCAGTGAACCATATCGTTAATCTGGCTAGCCTTGAGGCCACGTGGATACCCTGATCCATCAAGAAATTCGTGATGAGAATAGGCAAGATCTACAATCATCGGGTTGACGTTATCGCCAGCTTCTAAAATTTTTTTGCTTTCGGTTGGGTGCGTTTCGATTATCGCACGCTCCTCTGGTGTAAGCGGCCCGGCTTTGTCCAAAATTTCCAATGGAATGCGCATTTTTCCGATATCGTGAAGCAGTGCACCACGCGTGAAAAGCTGGTTGTCTTTTTCACTCACGCCCAACTGCTGCGCCCAAACAGACGCAAGTCCAGCCACTTGCATACAATGACGTGCCGTGGATGAGTGATAATTGTTCACCTCATCCAACCAGTTGACCAGGCCGTCTTTTTCCAATGCGCTACAAACATCTTTTGTTGCCGCACTAAGCGCGATTACGGTGGTGCCGGTATCGCCATCTTCCGTTGAAAAGGCGCTGATAAATTTGCGCGCAGTGCTTTGTACGGTCGCAACCGTTTCGTTACGCTGCTGCCGCCTTAGTTGAGGCAGCCGCGTATCCATTCGCTCCATGGCATCCAGTATGACATCCGGGCGCACAGGAAGCGGCAAAAGCTTATCGGCAAACAGACGCACGGAAGCTGAAAACTGTCGGGCCACACTTTTGGGCATGCAAAGGATACGGGGCTTCTGCGAAAGATCGTGTTTTTCCAGCCAGTCAAGCAGAGGCTTCATGCCATATTCGGGAAAATCCACGAACGACATGATGACGATATCTGGTTTCATCATCGAAGCTGGCAACGGCGCCAACGGCACGTGCATATCGACCTGCGTACGGCCATCGAACGCGTCCAGTGCGGTCGCCGACTTAACTGAGCCGTCCGTAAGGGCCAGGATCTTCATTAGCAGGTCGTATCCCATTCATGGCGCAGACTTTTTTGCGCATTGGATAGAAATAGACGCTGGTGGTAATGGAAGGGTTAACCTTCCTAGAAGGGCAGCCACTAAGTTGCCAGTCGGCGAGTTGCCCTAACGGCCGCCTGGTGAAAGGGCAGCAATTTATTGGCTGGCGACGTCCTCAGCGCGGCGCGCATGCAAGACGTGCAGCCCCTCAGCACTGGTGAGCCATTCATCTGCCATTTGCAACGCACGGGCACGCACATCCGTGTTCGCCAAAGCGAAATAGCGCTCTTGCACAGTGCGAACGCGGTTTTGTTGTTCAGGCGTGGTGGCAAATTCGCCGGCTATAAGAAGCCATTTAAGTCCGTCAGCATGACTGGCACGCATACCCTCGGCGCCAGTGTAGAGAAGTTCGCCCAAGCTTAACTGCGCCCCGGGGTGACCTTTAAGCGCTGAAAGACGTAGCCAGCGACCGGCCTGACGAACATCCACCTGGCCACCTTCGCCATGCAAAAGCATCACGCCCAGATGATACTGCGCATCCGCATCGCCAAAATAGGACGCGGCGTAGGAGTAAATTTGGCGAGACCGGTCATGGTCGGGCGCCAGAACGCCGCCAATGCCAGAATTGTAGTAGTTCGCGATGGCGACAAATGCATTGGCTACAAAGCGTGCCTGCGGTGTATCAGGGCGATCCTCGGCATGCGCATTGGCGATTTGTGAGAAGTATGTGAATGCGCGCGCATCATCCTCCGTCACACCATCACCAGCGGCATACATGCGCGCCAGCTTCCACCGTGCAATGGCATGGCCACCTTCGGCTGCAGCTTCCAATGCTTGCAGTGCTGTTTGCACATCGCCAGAATAATAGGCCGACGTGCCCGCAGCGAATGCCGCACGCGGATCTTCAACCCATGTATTATCCGGCGATGTTTGTGCCAGCACAGCCCCTGGCAGCCCAGCGCTTATGCTCAGGCCCAATACGAGCGCAAACACAAATGATGGGCTGGGTCGCGTGCGCAACCAATAGGGGGTATTAAATGTCAGCATAAGCTACCTTTTCAGCCTTACCGCCAGGGTGTGTTACTGCACCATCACGCGCGGGGCCTACTGTTTGTGCATATTTCCAAAGAACGCCGGAAGTGTGTTTTGTTTCGCGCGGTTTCCAGGCTTTTTTGCGCTCTGCCAGTTCTTCATCAGACACATCAACACTGATGATGCCATCGACGGCATCAAGCGTGATCATGTCACCATCATTGATCAAACCGATCGGGCCACCGATCGCAGCTTCTGGCCCAACATGGCCAATGCAGAAGCCGCGTGTAGCACCCGAAAAGCGACCATCGGTGATGAGCGCAACCTTGTCGCCCATGCCCTGGCCGTAAAGTGCGGCTGTTGTAGACAGCATTTCGCGCATGCCTGGTCCGCCTTTTGGCCCTTCATAACGGATCACCAAAACCTCACCTTCTTGATAAGTTTCGTTCTTCACCGCTTCGAAGCATTCCTCTTCAGAATCAAAGCATCGCGCAGGACCGGTAAATTTCAGGTTGCTCATTCCAGCAACTTTTACGATTGCGCCCTCAGGTGCCAAATTGCCTGACAGACCCACAACACCGCCGGTCTTCGTGATCGGGTTATTAGCGGGATAAACAACATCCTGCTCATCGTTCCACTCCACGCTCGCCATGTTCTCGGCGATGGTGCGCCCCGTCACCGTCATGCAGTCTCCGTGCAGGAACCCATGATCGAGCAAGGTCTTCATCAGCAATGGAATGCCGCCAACTTCAAACATGTCTTTGGCAACATATTTGCCGCCAGGTTTCAGGTCGGCGATGTATGGCGTTTTCTTGAAGATTTCCGCCACATCAAAAAGATCAAAATCGATGCCGATTTCATTGGCGATGGCGGGTAAGTGCAGCGCGGCGTTGGTGGAACCGCCGGAAGCTGCCACCACAGTGGCCGCATTTTCCAGTGCTTTGCGGGTTACGATATCGCGTGGGCGGATGCCGCGGGCCAGAAGCTCCATGACCTTCTCGCCAGCAGCGGCACAGAACCGGTCACGAATTTCATAAGGTGCCGGTGCGCCGCAGGAATAAGGCAGCGCCAGGCCAATGGCCTCAGCCACAGTTGCCATCGTGTTGGCGGTAAACTGCGCGCCGCAAGAACCAGCTGATGGGCAGGCCACCTGCTCCAGCTCTTCCAGATCATCATCTGACATTTTGCCGACCGAGTGCATGCCGACCGCTTCAAACACATCTTGAACCGTGACCTGCTTGCCCTTGAAGTTGCCGGGTAGGATCGATCCGCCATACAGAAACACAGACGGCACGTTGAGGCGAACCATCGCCATCATCATGCCAGGCAACGACTTGTCGCAACCGGCAAGACCAACCAGAGCATCATAGCAATGCCCACGCATGGTGAGTTCCACCGAGTCGGTAATGACATCACGCGAAACCAATGAGGATTTCATGCCCTCGTGGCCCATCGCAATGCCATCGGTCACAGTGATGGTGCAAAATTCGCGCGGCGTGCCGTTCGCGGTTGCAACACCCTTCTTCACTGCCTGCGCCTGGCGCATAAGGGCAATGTTGCAAGGCGCAGCTTCGTTCCAGCAGGAGGCAACACCAACCAATGGTTGGCCGATCTGGTCTTGCGACAAACCCATTGCATAAAGGTATGAGCGGTGCGGCGCACGCTGTGGACCGGTTGTCGTATAGCGGCTGGGCAGTTTTGATTTGTCGAAGACTTTAACGTCCATTGGTGTTCCCCCACGAGCGTGTTGTTGATGCAGATAAGCTTAGGTCATCTGTTGCCATTCTTGCCAACAATAACCCTTTAGCGCTCGCGGCCTGACGGCTCTCCGCGCGAACTTGGGCCAAAAGGGGGCAAACATGGCTACCATTCTTCTTAGGGCAGACCTATTGATCGTGCTGTTGCGTTTCTGTCACATTCGCGCCTTTGCAGATGCATCGCCAGCCCCGCCACGGCAAAGTTGGCCGACAGGGTAAAGACCCGTGCACCAAGGCTTGCGCGAAACTTAAAACGGTTTGAGCCGGATCATGGCGGGCCACTGTTTTTTGTGGTTGGCCATGAACATCGATTAGCACGGCAGCAAAGGATGGATTGATGAGCAAAGACCCCAATATGAACGGCTCGGCTACCAGCGAAGATAACGCGGACTTGGTAAGCAATGCTTCGCCTGAAGCACCGCTATCCAACCGTGATGATCCAGAAACTATCCGCCGACTGTTTGAGACCGGCCAGTACCCTTACAAAAACAAAATGCGCCGTCAGACGTACGAGTCGAACAAATCTCAACTGCAGGTTGAGTTGCTCAAAGTCCAGCGGTGGGTTGAGGAAACCGGCGAGCGGGTTGTGGTGCTGTTTGAGGGTCGTGATGCGGCCGGTAAGGGTGGAACAATCAAGCGCTTTATGGAGCATATGAACCCGCGCACCGCGCGCGTCGTGGCGCTTGCCAAACCCACCGAGCGAGAGACCAGCCAGTGGTACTATCAACGCTATGTTGAGCACCTACCATCAGCCGGTGAAATTGTGATGTTCGACCGCTCCTGGTACAATCGTGCTGGTGTGGAACGGGTGATGGGATTTTGTTCGCCGACCGAATATTTGGAATTTATGCGGCAAACGCCCCAGTTTGAGCAAATGTTGACCCGCTCTGGCATTCGCCTGTTCAAATACTGGTTTTCGGTCAGCCAGGATGAGCAGCTTCGCCGCTTTAAATCGCGTGAACATGATCCACTGAAGCAGTGGAAGCTGTCACCGATTGATAAGGCGTCGTTGGATAAATGGGATGATTATACTGAGGCCAAAGAGGCGATGTTTTTTTATACAGACACCGCCGACGCGCCCTGGACCGTGGTGAAAAGTAACGACAAGAAACGGGCACGCCTTGGCTGCATGCGCCACTTCTTGTCATCCCTGCCCTACCCGGACAAAAGCAAGGATGTTGCCCGTGGGGCCGATCCACTGATCGTTGGGCATTCAGCCCATGTGATCAAACGCGATGAGCACATTTTGGGCAAATCACTGCATCCAGATGGGGTGGCTTAAGCACCGATATTGTCAGTGGAAGGCGCCGACATAAGCCAGCGCCTTCTTCATTCAACTTAAAATTGATAAGAGAAGCGCGCACGCACAACGTCGATGTTGCCGGTGGCCTCGAATGTCGTCGCCAAGACATAATCATCCGCGAACAGTTCATGGCGGACGGCTTCAACACCGACAGTCCAATCCGGGTTGAGTGCGTACTCAGCACCCGCACCATAAATGTAACCAAACTGATGGGTGTCAGAAATGATGTTAGTTATTGATGACTCAAGCCTAACGTGACCAACGAACAATCCGCCAGTTGCGTAAAGGTGGAAATCTCCAAAGGCACCACCAACCCGTGCCCGAGCGCTCGATAGATAATCTGTGACCAGGCCTACCTCAACGTTAAGAATACGCTGCCGTTCGAAAGCGGATAGAGAAAAATCAACCTCAGCACCAAGAACCAAGTTGCCAGACTGGTAGCTGTAGCCAGCAAATCCGCCGCCGAGAAAGCTCTCTGTGTTTTCCTTTGCCCCAACCAGGTCGTCATAGGTGTCCAACCACCCATGCCCAATGTGCGCGCCAACATAAACGCCAGTCCAACGACTTTCCACGTCATCAAATGCGATTACACTTGGGGTTACATCAGCAGCGCTGACACCGGTGGTTCCTGGTGCGCATGTGGAGACAAGGCAGGCTAGACCAAGAATACGGGTTACCTTTTTTATCAGGCTTTTCCAGTGTTGAGGATTTGCTCTGATTACATATCGTTAAGGTTGATATTATTTAAATTTTAGGCCAGCAGCGCATGTCTTATAATGAAACATAAATATAAATTACTTATATAGATATCGTCTTTGCGTGATTATAAAATACAATCTATGCGATATTTCGGGCTTATGTAGCCTATAATGACGGCAACCTCTCGCGCCAAAAAACCCTATTACCTCTATCGACATCCTCCGACTTGATCCGAGGATCCAGCTTTCAAGTCATCAACTTAGTGCAGAGCTTGAACTCAAAAGATAGATGGCTGGGTCTAGCCCTGCCATGACGCGGTTGGTTGGGCAGGTCGTTTTGCTATTTTGCTCTGGGCCTGGCTAAAGCTCAACCCAAGCGCAAAAGCGCTTCTATTTCTATCGCTTCGCTCTGGGCTTTTAGCCCAACCGGCATCATTTTCCGCTCTGGGCTTTCAGCCCAACCGCTCCAGCGATTGCTGCACCTGAACCTTCTCAGCCTCGTAACCAGCGCGCTTGTCGCGCTCGGCGGCGACAACCTCTTCAGGTGCGCGGGCGGTGAATTTTTCATTGCCCAGCTTCTTGTCGATGCGAGCGATTTCACCATCCAGACGCTCAATCTCTTTGGCCAGACGTGCGCGTTCAGCACCAAGATCAATCACGTCGCCAACCATCAGGCACAGAGTCGCCTCGCCCACCACTTGCTGGATGGAGCCTTCCGGCGCGCTATCGGCCACAGTAATTGCCTCAAAACGGCCAACCCGCTCCAAAACGTTGGCCTGCGCGGCGAGCCGAGCCTGCGTGGCATCGGATGCGCCAACCAAAACAGCCGATAGCTTAGCGCTGGGTGGCACATTCATCTCTGAGCGCACTGAGCGCGTGGCAGATATAAGCTCGATCACCCAGTTGAGGTCAGCGGCTGCAGCTTCATTTTGAGAATCCAGCGTTGGCCAAGACGACAAGGCGAGTACATTTTCGCGGCCATGGGCGCCTTCGGTCTCTTTCCAAAGTTCTTCGGTGATGAACGGCATGAAGGGGTGCAACAGCGCCAAAATAGTGTCGATGACATAGGCCATCGTCGCGCGAGCTTCATCCTTGACCGGGCCATCATCGCCATTGAGGGTTGGCTTCAACAGCTCAAGATACCAATCGCAGAACAGGTTCCATGTGAACTTGTAGGCCGCACTTGCCGCATCATTAAAACGGTACCCGTCCAGAGCATCATTGATCTCGCCAACCGCGCGGCTGGCTTCGGTCAGCACCCATTGGTTCACTGGCTCTTGCACGTTTGCGGGGTCGAAATCCGCAAGGTGCTGCGCCCCATTCATCTGCGCAAAACGGGTGGCGTTCCATAGCTTGGTGGTGAAGTTGCGGTAGCCTGCAATGCGCTGTGTGGACAGTTTGATATCACGGCCTTGGGCTGCCATCGCGGCAAGCGTAAAACGCACCGCATCGGCCCCATACTCGTCGATCAAGACAAGCGGATCGAGCACATTGCCTTTGGATTTGGACATCTTGGCACCATGCTCATCGCGCACCAAGGCGTGGATGTAGATGGTGTGGAAGGGTTCTTCTTCCATGAATTTGTTGCCCATCATCATCATCCGGGCGACCCAGAAAAAGATGATATCAAAACCGGTCACCAGCACATCGGTCTGGTAGTAGCGCTCAAGCTCAGGTGTTTGGTCCGGCCAGCCAAGCGTGGAGAACGGCCATAGCGCCGATGAGAACCAGGTATCAAGCACATCAGGATCACGCCGCAGGATGTCCCCGGGCTTGAAATCATTCATCTTCTCTTCGACCCACGCCTTCCATGGGCCCTCGTGGGAAAGGTAGTGCTGAACGGCCATATCCAGCGCGACTTCCTCATCTTCAGCCACGAAGATGTGATCATCTGGCCCATACCAAGCCGGAATTTGATGGCCCCACCAAAGCTGGCGCGAGATGCACCAAGGCTCGATGTTTTCCATCCACTCGAAGTAGGTTTTCTCCCAGTTCTTGGGCACAAAGTTGGTGCGGCCTTCTTTCACTGAGGCAAGTGCTGGCTCTGCCAATGTTTTGGCATCCACATACCACTGGTCGGTCAGCATCGGCTCAATGACGACCTTCGAGCGGTCGCCGAACGGCTGCATGATGCGCTTGTCCTCAACAAGAATCATCAAGCCTTCAGCATCAATATTGGCAATCACTTTCTTGCGCGCATCAAACCGGTCCATGCCGCGATATTCATCCGGCACAAGGTTGATCAGATCGACATCAGATTTGTCGGGCTCGCCGCCAGCATCCAAGATGGCTTTCGCCTTACCAGCCTCAGTCGTATAGGGCTCGCCATCATCGCGCATGGCGCCCTTCACATCCATTAGGCGGTAGAGCGGTATCTGGTTACGGCGAGCAACTTGGTAATCGTTGAAATCATGCGCGCCCGTGATTTTTACCGCGCCTGAGCCGAACTCGGGGTCTGGATACTCATCGGTGATGATAGGGATCAGGCGGCGATGCTCTTTGGGGCCAACAGGAATTTCACACAGCTTGCCGATGATCGGCGCATAGCGCGCATCATCGGGATGAACAGCAACGGCACCATCGCCCAACATGGTTTCAGGCCGCGTGGTGGCGATGGAGATATAGTCGCGGGTTTCGCGCAGCGTTTCATTGCCGTCCGCGTCTTTCTCCACATACTCGTAGGTTGCCCCCCCTGCGAGCGGGTACTTGAAGTGCCACATGTGGCCATCAACTTCGATGTTCTCCACTTCAAGATCGGAGATCGCGGTTTCAAATTTCGGGTCCCAGTTCACCAGGCGCTTGTCTTTATAAAGCAAGCCATCCTTGTGCAGCTGCACGAACACTTTGCGCACAGCCTTCGACAGGCCTTCATCCATCGTGAAGCGTTCACGGGACCAATCGCAGGAAGCTCCAAGACGCTTGAGTTGATTGGTGATGGTGCCGCCGGATTCGTTCTTCCACGACCAGACATGGTTGAGGAACTCATCGCGGGTCAGGTTTTTGCGCTGTATGCCCGTCTCAGCAAGTTGCCGCTCTACCACCATTTGCGTGGCGATGCCCGCATGGTCGGTGCCCGGCTGCCAGAGCACATCACGGCCCTGCATGCGCTTTTGGCGCACCAGAATGTCTTGCAGCGTGTTGTTAAGCGCATGGCCCATGTGCAGCGAACCGGTAACATTGGGCGGTGGAATGACGATGGTGTAGCTGTCTTCACCCTCTTTGCGGCCGCTACCTGCGGCAAAGGCCTTAGCCTCATCCCACGTGTTGGCGATGCGCTGCTCAATATCGGCAGGCGCGAAGGTCTTTTCCATGGTCGTATTCACGGTCATAGCGGTCACAAATTCTAAGTCTGGAGGGACGGTAAGCACAGCAAAGCGCTTGAGCGCCCGTTAAAGGCGTTCAGCGATGCGGCTGTCAACAGTTCGGTGACTTGCGGCGTATTAAGGGCGCGGGCCGCGGCGGGCTACGCGCTCAATCTCTTCGCGCACCATCTTCTCCACCATGGTGGGAAGGTTCTCATCCAGCCAGCTTTTCAGCATTGGGCGCAGCATATCTTGCACCAAATCTTCCAGCGTGCGGGCGTTACCCGACAGCATCGTGTTGGCAAGGTCAGCGAAGGCCGCAGAGACCGCGCTATCGGTTTGGCCACCAATCAGCGGCGTTTCTGCCGACAAGGGTGCGCTGGCTGCAGCGTCTACCGGTTTATAGTCCATGACCGGTGCGCGAGCTGGTTCGGGCTCTGGCATCGGTGTTGGTTCAGGCTCAAACTCAGGCTCGGGCTCAGGCTCAGCAAAATCGAGGTCTTCCGGTGGATCGAACGGCTCATCAGCCAAATCCATATCCATTTCCGACATAGCGCCTAGATCAAGAACGTCCTCGTCGTCATCTTCCGCCTCGCCTTCGGGCTCAGCAGCAACGCTAGCAAACCCATCATCGATGTCACCAGAAGGCTCATCTTCAGGCTCAGGCTCACTTGGACCATCGGAAAAGAGGGCGTCGAGGTCTGCTTCAGAAATAGCCTCATCAGCCCCGCTCTCAAGCTCGGGCTCGGCAGCTTCTGCTTCAGCTGGTTCGTCATCAGAGATGATCTGACGGATAGACGCCAGTATCTCTTCCATTGACGGTTCAGCATTCGCGCTGGACTTAGACATGGCGCACCGGTTCCCAAAACGCTCTGGCCTGCACTTGGCCCAATTCGCATCCTGAACACCCTAGGTGCCCATAATCAGACGCAATAACCGCAGACTCACTTGATTCGACAGCACTATTACAGCGCGAGGCGCCTCACATTGCGAGTCTGCCAACTCATTTCACTGCATTTTGTGGGGGAAAGCGCTTAAGGAAGCGTTAACCATAGCATTAAGAGATGCCAGCGGCGTTGAAACTTACTCGCTGAAAAGCACGCCGCCACGGCCATCAGGGGTCCTCAGACCATACCAACGGTCACGTGTAGCATCATAATGCTCGGTGGGATCGTAAACTGCCACTTGCAAACCCAGCGTTTCAGCAGACAGGCGCCCTAATGCAGACGCAAGCGAATATGATGCCACCACGAGGTCACGGCGTGCATTCACTTCAGTGATGCGCGCTGTGATGACTTCTTCTTGGGTGTTGAGCACATCCAGCGTTGTGCGCTGTCCAACCCGCTGCTCTTCAATGATGCCTGACAAGGCCACCTGCGAGGCACTAACCTGCGCGGTGGACGCCTCAATTTGCGCGCGTGAGGCTTGCAGGCCACCAAATGCCGAATAGATGGCGGCACGCACTTGTTCGCGCGTTACATCAAGCTCCAGCCTGCGCTGGCCAACAACTTCAATGGACTGGCGAATGCCCGACGTTGCACGGCCGCCCTGATAGATTGGCACGGACAAGCGCAACGTTGCGGCGAACTGGTCCGTTGGCCCGCCAGGGGCATTTCCGCCTTCTGTCCAAGAACGACCAGCGCTTCCTTCAAGGTTGAGCGTGGGCAGCAAAGCTCCCTCGGCAATCGCCACAGCGCTTTGGGCAACATCCACATTGGCGCGGGCAGCAACAATAGCAGGATGCGTGGCAAGCGCCTGATCAAGCGCACCTTGCAGCGTGCTAGGAATGCCGTTGGTCATGGCGCTGGGCGTAACCAACTGGCCAGGATCGGTGCCTATAACCTGACGATAGATCGCATTAGAAGCAGTAAGCGATGCTTGCGCTGCACTAACCTGCGCCAGCGCAAAAGCACGACGAGCATTGGCCTGCGCAACATCAGTGCGCGTGCCCTCGCCCACATCAAAGCGGGCCTGCGCTGCACGCACCTGCTCTAGAAGAAAGGCAACATTCTGCTGTCGTAGGGCTAGGATAGCACGGTCGGCAAGCACATCCATGTAAGCCTGCGTGGCCGACACAAAGATGTTCTGCTCGGTGTTCTCAAGACCTGCACGGGCGGCCGCAACGCCAGCTTCTGCCTGGGCAACCTCATTTTGTGTCCGAAAACCGCGAAAAAGTGGCTGAACAACCGTAAGACCAAGCGACGTGGTTGTTGAATTGACTGCACTGTTGGGCGCGCCATCAGGGCGGGCATATGTGCGTGTGAAGCGTGTGCTTGCCTCAGCATTGATGCTCGGGCGATAATTTGCCAGCGCCTGCGGCAAGGATTCGTCCGTCGCACGAAGGCCAGCGCGCGCAGCATTCAGCTCCGGGTTGTGCTGATAAGCCCGCGCAAGTGCGCCAGCAAGCGTCTCGCTCTGGGCGCTAACCACAGGGCCAACAATCGCCAGGGCAAATCCAGCCACAGCTACAAGGGCTAAGGACTGCCAAGATTTTTTTATAAACAAACGCTTGCCCACACTTTTAACTCGATCATGACTTGCCAATCACCGACGCCAACAAAGGACGCGCGGGAAGCAACTTTAACGATTTGTTAAGGTTCTCAGACAGAGCAAGCAAGAGCGGTCTGGCCATTTGCCCCGGGGCTGCTGACAACAGACTAAATTGGCTGTGCAGTGAGGCATTAGCGCAACGGACAAACCAGCATATACTGGTTTGGACTACAGGCCCGAGGGCGGATTAAAAGCTGAAAGCTTCTTCGCGCTCAAAACCTGGAAGCGCTGGCGCTGAGCAATTGAACAGCGGAACAACTGTGTAGCCATCGCCATCACGAGAGATCGATACAGCCCGGCCCGCGCCACCAATACCCAATGGTGCAACCAGCACGCCATCTTCGCGCAATTGCGACACCAATTTCACAGGCACCTCTTCCACGGCGCCACCCAACACAATCGCATCAAAGGGCCCTTCAGAGGGATAGCCCTCTGCCAACGATCCTTCGAGCACCGCAACAGTATCAATATCAGCATCAGACAAGGCGTCAGTTGCCCGGCGAACAAGCGCGTCGCTGGTTTCCAGCGCAACAACTGAACCGCAAAGCCGTGAAAGGATGGCGGAGGAATAACCGGTAAGGCAGCCCACATCCAAAACCACACTGTCTTTGGTCAGGTTGGCTGATTGCACCATACGAGCAAGGTGCATGGGGCGAATCATGCGACGCAGATCACGACCATCAGCCACTTCAATTTCAGCATCGCTGTAGGCGAGTATACGTTTTTTTTCCGGGACAAAATGCTCGCGAGGCACCTCTAAAAAGGCCGCCAGAATATCATACTGGAAAACATCAAAGGGTCGCAGTTGGTTATCGACCATCTTGATGCGCTGTTGCGTGAATAATGCGGCGCTCATTGGCATAGTTCTATCCCTGGTTGCGCTAAGCCTTCGTCCACTGCCGCAAGTATAGCGTGCAGACATGAGGCAAGCGCGTTTGGTTGGTTATGCAAGGGGTACGCTGGCAACGCAAGATGCTAGACTGGCCCAAACGATACCGGCTTTCGGCTAACACTGGGGCACCATTTGGCCGAATGCAGCATGAAAATGCGACCAATTAGGCCTTGGAGTGGCCAAGGCTTGGGTTTTGTCTTGCGCCTTGATGGGCACCTTGCTAACCGATTTTCCAGAGGCCTCGTGGCGGAGTGGTTACGCAGAGGATTGCAAATCCTTGCACCCCGGTTCGATTCCGGGCGAGGCCTCCAAAATGCTGCAACTTTCACATTCGTGAGAATTGGGGCTGGCATGTGGGCAAACGCTTTGGTATAGCGCCAGCCTCCAAAGGGTGATCCCCGATAGCTCAGTTGGTAGAGCAAGCGACTGTTAATCGCTGGGTCGTAGGTTCGAGTCCTACTCGGGGAGCCATTTTTCTACATAGTATCAACGCCTTATGCGTCAGATCAAATTGATCTGATCGCTGGCGCTATCCGTAAGAGAGTGTGCACCAGTTTCTCAAGGATTTCACTTTGCCTGCTCCCTTTATTGTTTGGTTTCGCGATGATTTGCGCGTTGAAGACAACCCTGCTCTGCTATCAGCAGCAGAATCTGGTTCACCGGCACTAGCGTTTTACTGTCTTGATGAAGGCAATGATCGCGCCTTAGGTGGCGCATCGCGCTGGTGGTTGCACGGCGCGCTCAAAGCTCTCCAGGCCGATCTTACGGCCATAGGTGTGCCACTGATCGTGCAAAAAGGTGATGCCTTTGCGGTTCTTTGCGATCTGGTGAAAATCTACTCGCCGCGTGCGGTGGTTTGGAACCGCCGCTACACGAAGGCGGGCATTGCGCAGGATACCGAATCCAAGGCTTGGCTTAAGGAGCACGACATTGAGGCACATAGTTTCAATGCGCATCTTCTGCATGAGCCATGGACCCTGAAAACTGGCTCTGGCGGGCCATACCGGGTCTTTACGCCGTTTTCACGGGCCGCACGAGCGCTTGGTGGACCAGCGAAACCACAGCCTGCTCCGTCTACAATGCACGGCTATAATGGTAACGTTGTTGATAGCCTAACCCTTGATGATTTAGCGCTGCTGCCCACCAATCCTGACTGGGCAGAAGGTTTACGGGAAACCTGGATACCAGGACCAGATGGCGCACGCCAAAGGCTTGATGCGTTTCTGTCAGACAAGCTTGCCGGCTATCCTGACGACCGCAACGTGCCTGGCATCGAAGCCACAACCAAGCTTTCACCGCACTTACGGTTTGGTGAAATATCCCCGCGGGCGGTTTGGCACGCAGCTGAGGTGGCTAATGCACCACGCGATTCGATTTTCAAGTTCCATCAAGAGCTTTTGTGGCGGGAGTTTTCCTATCACCTGCTCTATCACTACCCAGATCTGCGGGCGGACAATTATCAGGCCAAATTCGACGCCTTCCCATGGGTTGATACAGCCAGTGACGTAGGAAAAAAGCATCTAAAAGCCTGGCAAAAAGGCCAAACCGGCTATCCGATTGTGGATGCTGGTATGCGTGAGCTTTGGCATACAGGTTACATGCATAACCGGGTACGGATGGTTGTTGGATCTTTTCTGGTCAAGCACCTGCTGATCGATTGGCGAGCGGGTGAGGATTGGTTTTGGGACACGTTGGTGGATGCCGACCCAGCCAACAATGCGGCCAGTTGGCAGTGGATCGCAGGCTCAGGGGCAGATGCAGCACCCTATTTTCGCGTATTTAATCCGGTGCTTCAGGGTGAAAAGTTTGATGGTGATGGCGCTTACACGCACCGCTGGGTCCCTGAGATTGCAAAACTGCCAAAGAAATATCTGCACAAACCTTGGGAAGCGCCAACACCTGTTCTACGTGATGCAAACATCAGTTTGGGCAAAACCTATCCCAAGCCAATCGTGAATCACCCAAAGGCACGCCAGCGCGCACTAGATGCCTTCAAATCCATTGGCACGGCCGCCTAACAGCGCTTCCAAACTAAGAAACGACCAAATCATGGCATCAATCGCGGTCATCGGATCGGGCATTACTGGCAATGCAGCAGCCTGGGCGCTGCACACATTTGCTGGCCACGAAGTAACGCTTTATGAAAAGCGCCTGCGCCCTGGTGGTCATTCGGCAACAGTGGATATTACGCACACACACACCAAGCATGGTGATCAACAGATCGCCGTTGATACCGGCTTCATCGTCTATAATGGCCGCAACTATCCTGATCTAACCGCCCTGTTTTCCCATATCGATGTGGAAACCGAGTGGAGCGATATGAGCCTTGGCATATCGGTGGGTGATGGGGCGCTGGAATGGTGTGGTGATAATCTTGATGCCCTGTTTGCCCAGCGCAAAAACCTGGTTTCGCCGCGCTTTCTCTCCATGCTGCGCTCAATTTTGCGCTTCAACAAACAATCCCTTGCTGACCTAGAAGCTGGTGAGCTGGCGGGCCATTCGCTGGGCGATTATTTGCGCGCTAATCGTTATCCAACAGGTTTTATTGAAGATTATTTGGTACCCATGGGTGCGGCCATTTGGTCAACACCTGATGCTGACATTATGGATTTTCCTGCGCAGAGCTTTGTGCAATTTTTTGCCAACCATCGCCTGTTGGAGCTGCGCCCGCCTGAATGGCGCACAGTAACCGGTGGTAGTCGTGAATATGTGAAAAAGTTGGTCGCGCCCTTAGGCGATGCACTTCTGCTGGGTCGCCAAGTGACCGAGGTGCGCCGATCAGGCGATCATGTGCATGTTACTGATAGCAGCGGCGACACCCGCAGCTTTGATTATGCCATTATGGCGTCGCACAGCGATCAATCGCTGGAGATGCTAAAAGACGCTTCTGATGCTGAAGCCTCGATTTTGGCCGATGTGCGCTATCGCCCCAATGATGTTTATCTGCACTGCGATAAAGCTCTGATGCCCAAGCGCAAAAAGGTATGGGCGGCGTGGAACTATATGTCGACCGGGCGCACCGCTGAAACCCGCGCTGGCGTATCGGTATCCTACTGGATGAACAAGTTGCAGAACATCGATAAGGACTACCCGCTTTTCATCACCCTCAATCCTGCCAAGGCGCCAGACCCTGATAAAGTCTTCCTACGCACCAGCTACGACCACCCCCAGTTTGATGCCAAGGCACTAGCCGCTCAAAAGCGCCTGCCTGATGTGCAAGGTTCTGGCCGCATTTGGTTTGCTGGTGCGTGGACTGGCTATGGTTTCCACGAGGATGGCCTGCGCTCTGGCCTGGATGCGGCGCAGGCACTTGGTGCCCACGTACCATGGCGCCAGGGTATCGTGGATGCAGCGCACCAAACCCATGATCTTGCCATCAAGGCGGCTGAATAGCGCTGCGTGCTTGACGAAACGCCCAGTGCGCACCAGCCTTCAGTGATGGACAGTATCGTATCGACCTCAAAAGACACAAATGCGCTCTGCCGCGCGCCGGTTCCGCCCGATGCGCCGCTAACGCTGTATCGCGGGCTGGTGATGCATCAGCGCATGCGGCCAAAACCGCACAGGTTCAGCTACCGCGTGTATTCTGTACTGGTGGATTTAGATCGGCAGGATGAAATAGGCGCGCTGAGCCCTGCCCTCTCGCACAATCGGTGGAACCTGTTCTCGGTTCACGACAAAGATCACGGCCCAGCCGATGGCACAGCATTGCGCCCCTGGGCAAACACAATGCTGGCCGATGGCGGGCTTGCTGAGAAACCAGCCAAGATCATGCTGCTTTGCTATCCGCGCATTCTGGGTGCGGTGTTCAATCCGCTGTCGGTTTACTACGCCTATGACGCCCAAGATGTTCTCATTGGTGTGATTTATGAGGTGCGCAACACTTTTGGCGAGCGGCATGCCTATGTTGCCAAGGTGGAGCCTGGGCAGTTGCGGCCATCGGGCCTGCGCCAATCTCGGCAAAAACTATTCTATGTCTCACCGCTGATGGACATGGACATGCGCTATCATTTCAACCTGAAACCACCTGGCGATGAAGTGACTATCCGCATTTTAGAGAATGACGCAGAAGGGCCATTTTTGTCCGCAACCTTCCATGGGCAAGCGCAGGCTGTTTCCACGCAGTCCTTGTTTGCTGAGGCGGCTCGCGTACCTTTCCAGACCCTCAAGGTCGTCGGCGCCATCCACTATGAAGCCTTGCGCCTTTGGTTGAAGGGGATCAAACTGAGGGACCGCCCACCTGCCCCGCCGCGCTTTAGCGTTCGTGATGGGCAATCTGGCGAGCAGCCATCCGCTGGCGACACGGCTTAGCCAGAGCAAACAATCCGGGAGCACAAACCGGGCCATAATATAAAATAGTGTGAGGAGGACTGATAATGAGCACGGATATGACAGCCAATAGCCTACGGGATGGGTCTGCTGATGCGGCGCTGCATTTGATCGACTACACGCCTCTAACCAAAGACAATTTTTCCGAACTCACACGGCAGCTTCCACGCGCGGTTCGCCGTGCCCTAGGTTTTGTGATCGGGCTAGAGCACGGCACGCTTGCTATCACGCTGCCAACTGGCGAGCGGTTTCGCATCGAAGGGCAAAGCGCGGATCCAGTGGCCGATATTGAGATCCATGATTACGCCTTTATCAGCGGCGTTATCCGCCATGGCGATATCGGGGTGGCTGAGAGCTTCTTTGAGGGGCACTGGTCATCAAGCAATGTGACACGGTTTTTGGAGCTGTTTTGCTACAATGAGCGGATCATTCATGAGCGGATCAATAGCAATCCTATTGCCCGCTTTGTCATGCGTACCAAGCACTGGTTTCATCGTAACACCAAGCGTCAAGCGCAGAAAAACATCTCCGCCCACTATGATTTAGGCAACGATTTCTATGAAGAATGGCTGGATCCGACAATGACGTATTCGTCGGCGCTTTTCCAAACCGGCGCGAATGATTTGGAGAGCGCGCAGCGTGCCAAATACAAAGCGCTTGCTGATGCAACTGGCGTTATGGCGGGCGATAGCGTGTTGGAAATTGGCTGCG
This sequence comes from Devosiaceae bacterium, assembly GCA_045105395.1. Taxonomy (GTDB): domain Bacteria; phylum Pseudomonadota; class Alphaproteobacteria; order Rhizobiales; family MH13; genus MH13. The sequence continues at coordinate 30,264 of JBGCDM010000092.1, forward strand.
GCTGGGGCGGCTTTGCTGAATACTTAGCCAAAGAGCGCGGTGCATATGTAACCGGGCTCACCATTAGCCACGAGCAGCACGCCTATGCCACAGAGCGTATGAAACGCCAGGGCCTCAGCGACAATGTTGACATCGTGTTTCAAGATTATCGCGATGAAAAAAATAGCTACGATCGCATCGTCTCGGTAGAAATGTTTGAAGCGGTGGGTGAAGCCTATTGGCCTGCCTATTATGAAACGCTGAAAAAGTGCCTGAAACCAGGTGGCAAAGCTGGGCTACAGATCATCACAATCCAAGATCAGTATTTTGAGCACTATCGCCGGGCAACAGATTTTATCCAGCAATATGTGTTCCCTGGAGGCATGCTGCCCACGCCAACCCATCTGCGTGACCTTGGTTCTGATCAGGGCTTAAATCTTACGGATGAGCGGATTTTTGGCCGTGACTATGCGCGCACCCTCAAAGAGTGGCGTGAGGAGTTTATGAGCAAGTGGGATCGCATCGCGCCTATGGGCTTTGATGAGCGCTTCCAGCGGCTTTGGCGCTATTACATGCACTATTGCGAGGCGGGTTTTCAGGCTGGAAATATTGATGTGCGCCAGGTGGTGTATGAGCACGCGCGAACCTAAACAACGCTAGTCATCAAGCGGCTTGCCATGCCATTTGGTCGCCCGTGAGACGAGCCAATGGTAAAGGTTGAACGGCAGCAAACGCATAAATTTTAGCTGAAAGGTGAAGCGTTTGGGGAAGGTAACCTCAAACGTTTTGGCCTCCAGCCCATCAGCCATACGCCGCGCTGCATCATCTACTTTTAGCAGAAACGGCATTTCAAACGGATTGTCATCCGTTGCTGGTGTCTCCACAAAACCAGGGTTCACTACCTGGATCGTGATACCCATACGTTCAGTATCAAACCGCAACGCCTCGGCCATGTTGATAAGCCCGGCTTTGGTCGCGCCATAGGCTGCGGCCATCGGCAAACCCGAATAGCCAGCAACGGAAGCAACTAGGGCAATTTGGCCCTTTCGTCTTGGCTTCATGGCGTTGATCAGCGGCACCACGCAATTGGCAGTACCTTTGAGATTCACATCAAACGTCGTGTGGAAGGCCGCCAGGTCAGGCTTTGTGGCATCAACGGGGATGTAGATACCGGCATTAAGCGCCGCGATATCAATTCCACCATGGGCCTCCATCTCGTTCACAATCGCGTCCATCCGCTGCGCGTCAACAATATCGCCTTCTGCCAAGTGCACTTCAATTTGAGGATGTTCTTTGGCAATCTCAGCCTTCAGTGTTTCCAACGCATCCAATCTGCGCGCCGTAAGCACCAAGCGATATCCACGCGCAGCCATCTCCAGCGACAAAGCATGACCAAGACCAGAGCTTGCTCCGGTGATCCAGACGAGTGGTTTGGTCATGCGCAGTCCTTTAAATGATGTGCTTTGAAGTTACTCTAATGCCTACGCAAAAAGGCGGCACCAGGTTCATCTGGCACCGCCTTTTTGGTCGGAATTCTTAATGATTAGCGGATGAAGGAATTCATCAAACGACCAATTGGGCCTGTCAGTTCAACCGGCGCATCAACCACCGCAAAGCAAATACAAACTTCACCAGCATCAGCCACCGGCTTATGGTTCACGTCGTCGTCGGCATAGGCAATGTCGCCAACACCGTAATGGCCGTCACCATCAGAAAAACCACCCTGCAGAACCAGCGTAATTTCTGAACCGTGGTGCGTGTGCACCGGCATCGCCTTGCCGCCGTCGATGCGCAGCAGGCTGACTTCCGATCCATCAACATCAGGCATGCGATACTCAGCTAAGCCAGGCATCACTTTCTTCCAGGGCACATCTGCCACCGGCATGCCAATAAATCTCTCAAGGGCATTTGGTGCCACTGACTGTTCACACTGATCCGCGTCGATTGCTGAAAAAATACTTTTCAGCGCTTCGTTTTCGTTATCGAAGGCAACCGGCTCAATTTGGTCAGGTACATGTTGGTCAAGCACATGGGATCTTGCAGGCGCATCAGCTTTTTTCGATACAGCAGCGCCAACACGCTGCACATCATCAAGCCATGCCTCTCCATCCGGTGAAAGTTCCAGATGGCTTTCCACAAGTACCCGCGCTGGGGTTGAAAGGCCGCCAATCGCATATTCGGCAAGCAAGCCTGACACCATGTCGCTCTGTCGGGTGGCGTTAATGTTCACAACACTCTCTCAATCTCGGTTCAACCGAGCTCTAATTGCTGTACCGCACTATCGTTAAAGACAATAATAATCGGGTACACTTTAAAAACCGCTTACCCAAACGTTATGGCGCATGGATAGAGTGTCGCAGCTAAATGAGTGCTGCAACACGGTTTTTACTTACAAAATCAATGCAAAACCGGTTCCCAGATCGTTGAACAGGCCCAACATAACAACCACCTTTGGCCGTCAGAACAGCTTACGTAGACTTTTTGGCATTGGATCAGTTCACGCCTGAAAAACCGGTTTCAGTGTTTGCTCATGCACACAACCTACTTGCCCGCGCGTGCGGCATTGTAAAAGTAGGCTGCAGGGCAAAACTGTCGTTCCATTTCTTACCCCGGCGAAGCCGCAATTAAGAGTGCAGGCACTCATCGTTGCCAATTGACCCTCGCTCTGATCAAACAAACCTCCCTGTCACTGCCAGTAGCACACACAATGGATGCGCTTTTTCATACCGATTCCTATCTTCGTACCGCTGAGCTGCCATTGGTCGGCACGCATGAAGAGGGCATGCTGGTAGAGCGCGCGCTGTTCTACCCTCACGGCGGTGGGCAGCCGGGCGATCAAGGCGCTATCGAACTGAACGATGGCACGATGCTACCGGTTATCAACACGCGCTACGGGCCAGACCGGAAGACTGTGTTGCTGGTTTTGCGCAAAGATGGCGAAGCGTTATCGCCCGCTGCTGCAAACCTTCAGCCAGGAACCTTGGTCACCGGACACATAGATTGGCGCCTGCGCTACAGCCATATGCAGGTGCACACGGCTCTGCACTTGCTGTCGGCTGCCATCCCCCACCCGGTAACTGGTGGTCAAATATCTGACGGAGAGGGGCGGTTGGACTTTAGTGTTGGCGATGCCACGCTGGATAAAGAGGCGCTAACGGCGCAGCTTCAAGCGCTTGTCGATGCCGACCATGCCGTTAGCCAGGAATGGATTACCGACGCGCAACTCGATGCGCAGCCGGAGCTGGTTAAAACAATGAGCGTGCAGCCACCACGGGGATCAGGCCGAGTACGATTGGTGCGTATCGGTTCGATTGATCTTCAGCCCTGCGGCGGTACGCACGTACATTCCACAGCGGAAATCGGCGGTATCGAAGTTCGGAAAATCGAAAACAAAGGCATGCAGAACCGCCGTGTTCGCATAAGGCTTGTCCCAAAAGACGCCATTTAACCGGGAGACTTAGAATGCAACGAGACGAGGTATTTGTGAGCCCTGAATGGCTGCATGAGCGGCTCGAACACCCTGATATTCTGCCCATAGATGCAAGCTGGTATTTGCCGACAATGATGCGTGATGGCGCGCCGCGTGACGGGCGCACAGAATACAGCCAAGCCCATATTCCCGGTGCGATTTTTTTCGATCTTGATGGGCAATCGGATAGCGCTAGTGACCTACCACACATGATGCCGGATCCAGTGACATTCTCCTCCAACATGCGCAAGCTGGGTGTTGGAGATGGCATGACGCTGGTGATTTACGATGGTGCGGGGCTGTTTTCTGCACCACGCGTGTGGTGGATGTTCAAGGTGATGGGTGCACGCTCCGTGTTCATTCTGGATGGTGGCCTACCCGCATGGCAGGCAGTGGGTCTGCCGGTGGATGATGAACCGGTCAATCGGTCAGCCCGGCATTTTACAGCCCGTTTGGATGCAACCGCATTGGCGGATCTTTCCAGTGTTCAGGCTGCCATTGGCCATGATGATGCGACGATCATTGATGCGCGGCCAGCCGAGCGCTTTGAGGGTGCGGTTGCAGAACCTCGGCCAGGGCTAAAGGCCGGGCACATGCCTGGCGCGCGCTCTGTGCCGTTTCCCAGCCTCATCGAAGATGGCAAATTGAAAGACGTAGATGCTTTGAAAGCCATTTTTGCGGATAAAGGCATAGCGGTGGACCAGCCCATCATCACCAGTTGTGGCTCTGGCGTTTCTGCCGTGACCGTTGCACTCGCGCTAGCCTTTAGCGGGGCGAAAGACGTGCGCATCTATGATGGCTCATGGGCTGAATATGGCGCGCACGATGGCGCAGCCATAGAAACCGGCGCTGACCAGGCAGGCTGATTAGCGAATTGGCGGGGCGTACATTAGGCCGCCATCGGACCAAAGCGCGTTTAAGCCACGGCCAATGCCAAGGTCTGACTCCTTGCCAATTGTGCGGTCGAACACTTCGCCATAATTGCCCACCTGCGATATGACTTGATAGGCCCAGTCTGGGCGCAAACCAACCATGATGCCAAAGTCACCCTGCGAACCAAGAAGGCGCGCCACGGCCGGATTCTCTTCATCTTGCAAACTGTCAGCATTGTCACGGGTCACGTTTAACTCTTCAGCATTGATCATCGCAAACAGCACCCAACGCGCAACATTGAACCATTGCGGATCATCAGCGCGCACAACCGGGCTTAAGGGCTCTTTGGAAATCACCTCTGGCAGCACGATATGCTCTGAGGGTTCAACCAAGTTCAGGCGCTGGGCAAATAAGCCTGAGGTATCGTGAGCATAGGCATCGCAGCGCTGGGAATCGTAGGCTGCGACAACCTCCTCAACATTCTCAAAGGTCACCAGTTCAAACGGCATGCCGCGGGACTCAAAAAAGTCAGTAACGTTCAGAACTGTTGTGGTGCCCGCATTGGCACAGATCGTTGAGTTTGAAAGCTCAAGAGCAGAGGTAATGCCCATGGCCTGACGCACCATAAAGGCCTGGCCATCATAATAGCTCACGCCCACAAAATTGATCGGAAAGCCGGTTTCGCGCGCCATTGTCCAAGTGGAATTGCGTGAAAGGATATCGATTTCATCTGAAATGAGAGCATCAAAGCGCTGCGCGGCTGAAAGCGATGTAAATTCCACCGCATCGGCATCGCCTAAAACGGCGGCAGCAACAGCGCGGCAATAATCGACATCAAACCCGATCCAGTTACCATCATCATCTTGGCTAGAAAAACCTGGCTGCCCTTCAGAGACGCCGCATTGCAGAAAGCCTTTGGCCAGCACATCATCCAAGGTGGAAGAAGCCTGGACCGCACCTACCTGACAAAGCGAAAGTGCAATCAGCACGCTGGCACCTGCAATGGTTGAAAAGGAAGGTCTGGGCGGGAAAGGCATGGCTATACTCGTCGTCTTACGGGAAAAGATGCAGCGCGCGCACAACCGCCCTTGTGCCACGCTCACCTGCCCTGTCAAAAGCTTTCAAAACAATGCTGGGCAAGATTGGCTAAAAAACGACCAAAACAAGCTTATGCAGCGGTAAACATAAGGAATTTTGAGCATGGCACGGCAAAGTGGCAAGAGCAAAACAGGCCCGAACCTTGAGCAAATGGGCACTGATACGCAACTTTCGCATCTGGGACGCGATTCGCATGCCTATCATGGGTTTGTGAACACCCCTGTGGTGCGCGCATCAACCGTGCTTTTTGAAAGCGTGGAAGCGATGGAAGCGCGCCACGATGATAGCCCGCTCAAGCCAAAATACACCTATGGCCTAAACGGTACGCCCACCATTGATGCCTTGGCCGACACGATCAACACGCTCGAAGACGCTGCAGGCACGGTGCTTGTGCCATCCGGTCTTGCTGCCGTTACGCTTCCCATTCTCGCCATTGCTGAGCCTGGCATGCGCCTTCTGGTGCCAGACAATGTGTATTGGCCAACCCGCCGTTTTTGCGATCTCACACTCAAACGTCTGGGCGTTGAAACGGTCTATTATGACCCGATGATCGGCGCGGGAATTGGCGAGTTGATGGTTGGCGCCAAGTCCTGCGCGCTGTTTACCGAGGCGCCAGGATCCAACACGTTTGAGATGCCCGACCTCAACGCCTTTTTGGCAGCCGCCAAAGCGCATGATGTGATCACCATGATCGATAACACGTGGGCAACACCACTCATCTACAAGCCAATCCCCGCAGGGTTTGACTACTCCATCCAAGCGGCGACCAAATACTTGGCAGGGCACTCAGACCTGCTGATTGGCTCAGTTTCCTCCAGCGAGCGGGCGTGGCATGCACTGAGCAGCACACGCGAAGCTCTGGGCATTCAGGCTGGCACGGAGGAGATGTTTCTTACGTTGCGCGGCATCCGTTCACTTAGGGTGCGACTGGAGCAGCACGAAAAATCTGCTCTGGCGATTGCTCAGTGGTTAGAAGTACAACCCTTTGTCACCAAAGTTATGCACCCTGCCCTTCCATCCGACCCGGGCCATGCGCTGTGGTTGGAGCTTTTCAACGGGCGAGCCAGTGGTCTGTTTGGTTTTGAGTTGAACGGCACCCGTGACCAAGCCCGCACTATGCTCAATGCATTTGAGCTTTTTGGCCTTGGCTATTCTTGGGGCGGATATGAAAGTTTAGCCGTGCTTGCCGACCTGGAACATTGCCGCACTGCGCGGCCCTGGGCTGGTGGGCCGGTAATCCGGCTTCAAATTGGATTGGAAGACATTGATGATCTGATGGCCGACATTTCCGCTGGCGTAAAAGCAGCAGATCTGCCCACCGGGTAATAGGGCGGCTGCTAAGCAACGCCCTCGCCATCTGGCCGGGCGGCAGCGCGTCGCTCGGCGAAAATGAGCCAAAGATTGCGCGCATAGATGAACAGGCCCAACGACTGGCCCAGAATAAACACCGGATCCTGCTGCTCAATAGCATAGGTGAGCAGCATAATGCCGCCACCAATAGAGAAAAACCAAAACGGAATAGGCACAATAGAGCGTTTGGCGCGCTCAGAAGCTAGCCACTGCACCACAAAGCGCATCATGAACATTGACTGCGCTGCTAAGCCCCACACCACCCACCAGTCAAACTGGTCGACGAAAACAACCTGAAACCATGAGATGAGATCGCCCAGCATGGTGCCACCTATCCTTGCGTGCTTTGGGTTGATGCCAGCTCAGAAACTACGGGCCGACGCTTCACACGGCGTTTCAGCCACCACACACCGAACAGGTCAATAGAGCCGATAAGCGCGCGATCGAGAACGCCATACTTGGATACACCAAACTGGCGTGGGCGATCTACCACGTCCACGAAATCTACATCGTAGCCCTCGCGCAGCACCAGGGCTGCCATGAAGCGGTGCCAACCATCAAAATAAGGCAACCGGCGAAAAATATCTGCACGCACAGCCTTCAGGCCACAGCCAGAATCCCGTGTTTTATCGGCAAGCATTGCCCCGCGCAGCTTATTGGCGAAGCGAGAGGCAAAGCGTTTTAGGCCGCTGGCTTTACGGCCCACACGCTGCCCACCCACCATGCCAAATGTTGGACCATGTGCCTGCAAGGCATCCACCAAAGCTGGCATGAACGCGGGATCATTTTGGCCATCACCATCGGTGCAAATGATAATATCACCAGTTGCATTCAGCACGCCGGTACGTACCGCAGCGCTTTGCCCGGCAGATGTTTCGTGATGCAAGACGCGCACGGTAGCACTTGCCTCAACGCCTGCACGGTGCGCCGCCTGCGCGGTATCATCTGTTGAACCATCATCAATCACAAGAATTTCAAGATCACGGCCAGACAAGGCGGTGGCAATTTCGCTGATAAGAATAGGCAGATTTTCCGCCTCATTTTTACAGGGAATCACGACCGAGAGGCGCGGATTGGAGGGCGTGTTGGATGGGTGTGAAGAGGCTGACACGAAGGGTCCAGAACTATAAAATTTGAGCGTGGAAGCTGCTATTGCGCAGAAGACATTTGATAGGCTGCCTCCCTACCGCGTTGCGAAGGCGAGCGAAAGGGGGCGAAGGTTTTGCACACCGGTAAGGCGGATTGTTGGTTACTCGCCAGCGGCAAACACGTGCATGTTGAGCTCATCACCACCGTTGATGTTGATGCCTTCAACACGCGAAATAAGGCGCACACTTGGCGCCGCTGCCGTTTCTTCCGGAGATGTGGCAGCTATCTCGGCGAACATATCCTCCACAAAGGGCGCATCAATAAAGGCTGCTCGGCAAGGTCCTTCGGACAGGAAATCGGCAGCGGCACGGGCGGATGTTAGCGTGCGCAGATCAGTACGCGTCATCAACACCAGGCTCGGCTCATTATAGCCTAGCGAGGCAATTTCTGGGTTTTCGCAGCGTACATTATCCAGCGTAGCAACCAACTGCGGCGTTATCCAAATCGTGCGCGCCGCTGGCACATGAAAACCAAACGCGCTGGTATAAAGCAGTAACGTGCCAACCACAGTAACAACCAGACTTGCGCGTGCATGCGAACGCAGCATCAGCAAGAAAGCACCAATCATAAAGATCAGCCCGATCACGCCTAGAAACGTACCCAACGGACTGATGCTATCGCCATACAGATAAAGCACAACCGGCATGCCGATAACGGCCGCCAGCGGGATCAGAATGAAAAGCGCCTTGGCGATGCCAGCTAGCCAACCATTGGGGATTTTTTCATACACCACCATGCGCGCAGCCAGGATCGCTAAGGCCGGGTAGATGGGCAAAATATAATGCGGCAGCTTTGTCGCCGACAGCTCAAAGATCAGCAGCGTTGGCACAATCCAGGCGACCAAAAAACGGGTGCTCTTATCATGCCAACTGGCAATAGCGAACGGTATGGCAAGGAAGGCGAACGGCGCCAGTGGCCAGCCAAGCCCAGGAAAAAAGCCGAACGTGAACACACCTGGCGGCACAAAGGGTCGCTCGCGACTGGTGCCAATTTTTTCCAAAAGATCGCGTCCAATTGACTGAGCATAAAACTCACCGGCTGAGGTAAGGCCAATGGCGATGAACCAGGGCAACACCAAGATGAGCATCCACATTATGCCGAGGCCAGGGCGTAAACGGCGTAGCCACGCGGTTTTGCGTTCAAACAGGCTAGCAACCAGCGCAGTGCTGCCCACAACAACAGGTAAAATCGGCCCCTTGATAAGGATGCCAGCGGCTGCAGCTGTCCAAAACAGCCCGGCATGCCACCCCTTAACTGAGCTGTCGCGTTTACCCAAAAACGCCCGCGCCAGCACCCCTTGTGTCACCAGGATCATGGCGAACAGCATGGCATCGGTTTTGGCCAGCCGCGCCTCGGCCCCAAGCAAGATAGTGAGCGCCACCAACACCCCAGCAGCAAACGCCACTGGCGGCGCGCCAAATGCTAGGGCAAGCCAATAAACCAGCATGGCTGCGGCGACGGCACCAACAAAGGAAACCGTGCGATAAACCCAAATGGGTGCCTGGCCATCCTCTGCGCCATAAAGCGTGACAGCGACTGATTGTAGCCAGTAGATGCCAATGGGTTTTTGATAGCGCGGCCCGCTTTGGAACCTGATTTCCACAAAATCTTGAGTGTTGACCATTTGGCGGCTGGCCTGCGAAAAGCGCGATTCATCGCGGTCAACTGGCGGAATGGTCGTGAAGCCTGGCGTGAAAGCCGTGATGGCGATGAAGCCAATGCAGAGCACGGCAATGAGACGTATGCTGGCGACGGCATCGAACGCTGGTGTAAGCTTGGCAGCCCATGCATCAACCCATGTCCAGCGCGGGATGTAGCGTGACCAATCAGCCTTCGGTGTGTGCTCCGGCATCGTGCCAGGCGCAGATTCCAGTTGTGATGGGGTAATATCGGCTGCTTCAGCAAGCCTAGCCCCTGGTGAAGCACTTGCGACAGCAGCATCAACAGGAATAGCAGTCTGAGCCGGCGCAGATTTTTGTTTCGCCACTGCAGCGCGGGCTTTTTGCCGCGCGCGCGTAATAAAACCGCTGGTTTTTCCAGTCTCAGGCTTGGCTATGGTTGGCGCTATAACGCTTGGCTGCGCCGTGGCAACAGGCTCATCGGTCCAAAGCCCGGCGACCTTTGCGGCATCCTGAGCAATGGTAGCAGCAAATGCCGGGGCTTTTGTGCTGGCCTGTGTGACGGCCTTTGTGCCGGCTTTGGCAGCGGCACGTTTTCTGCGTTGTGGCCCGGCAGCGGCTGACTTTGCAGGGGTCTTTTTTACCGGGACACGCCGTGTGCGCGGTCTGGCCGGTTTACCCGATGCAGGCTTAGTCGGCCCTTTTTTAGAGGCCGATGACTCGGTGTTGTCTTCAGCCGATGCAGGCGGTGTATCTTGATCTTTTGGAGGTTTGGCCATCGCCGAGAGATGCTCTTTTTGCTGCTGGCGAGGAGTATCTTATTTGGCGACCTCGGCAGGATTCGAACCTGCGACCGTCGGATTAGAAGTCCGGTGCTCTATCCAGCTGAGCTACGAGGCCGAAACAGGTTCGCCGAAATCCGCCGAGTTTTAGTGTGTCCAGGGCACCCTGCGATCATAGCGAAAATTGTCCGAATAGGTGACCTTGCGGCGGATACGCTCCTTGGGCTCTTCAACCCGGTGTGCGATGCCATTGCGGTTGCAATACGCCACGGCGTCATCCTGGGTATCAAACTTCAAGCGAATTTGCGCTTTCATGTCCGAGGAAGATGTCCAACCCATGAGCGGCTCTACCGAGCGTGGCTCATCGCGATCATATTCCAACAACCAGCCCTTCGATTTACCAAGGCCAGACTGCATGGCAGTTTTTGCGGGACGATAGATGCGGGCAACCATCGGTGTAGTCTCCACCTTAGAGCCGCATGGTTGGGACATGGGCATCAAAAAAGTAGTGGTCGGGGCAGCAGGATTCGAACCTGCGACCCTCTGCTCCCAAAGCAGATGCGCTACCGGGCTGCGCTATACCCCGACGAAAAAAACCGTTGGCCAGCAAGTGTCTCACTCTGCGCAGAAGGTCAAGCCTGCATTTTCCTAGCATCGCTAAAGATAGAGAAAAACTTGTGCCAATGACGTACCTAAAGGCCAATTGCACGTATTTTACCGCTGTAAATCGGGATGCACGACCTTATCACCCGGTTGCAGGTCAATGCGCTCGGCAGTACCTGCGACAAATTCCAGCACGGCAATGACCGGCCCACGCGAAGGAACCGAGCGCAATGAAAGCGGCTCTGTGCCACGCTCAATACGGTGCACAATGCCGTCCTGCGCAATGAACACCATATCCAACGAAACATAGGTGTCGCGCATCCAAAATGATGCTTCACGTGCCAGCTCAAAAGGGAACAGCATGGCATAATCGGGGGCAAGCTCACGACGGTGCATGAGCCCCAAGGCCTGTTCTTGCGAATCCCGTGCAACCTCAATGGTGAATTCATGCACGCCAGTTGATGTTTCAACGGTCAGCGAGGATTCTTCAAAACCCCAGGCGAGCGAACAAAGCGCTACCAGAAAGAAGAAGAACACACTGAATGTGAGAGGAATGAACGTTGAGCGATGCATAGATGCGATGTTCGCCATCAATGTGACGAAGGAATGGAGCTTCCGCTTACCGGTCGCACTTCAGCCGCCATTTTGCCTTTTGAGCCATCACCAAAGCGCACCAAAACTTCTTGACCAGGCCGCAGCTCGGTTAGGCCATAACGGCGAAGCGTTTCCATGTGCACGAAGATATCTTCGCAGTCTTCGCCTTGCGTCAGGAACCCAAAGCCACGAATGCGATTGAACCATTTTACGGTGGCTTTTTCTAAGCCTGATGTGGGTGTAACCTGCACATGGGTGCGCGAGGGGGGCAGTTGTGAAGGATGAAGCGCAGAGGATTCATCCATAGAAACAATGCGTAAGGCCTGCAACCCTCGTGGGCGATCTAGAGCCTCAACCACAATACGCGCGCCTTCGTAGGCAGTTTGATAGCCATCACGGCGAAGGCAAGTAACGTGCAGCAAAATGTCCTTCATGCCATTTTCAGGCACAATAAAGCCAAATCCTTTGCCAACATCAAACCACTTAATATGGCCTGACACTTCAAAGACATCCAAGCCAGCATCATCACCAAGCTCGGCGAGTAATTCTGGATCAAAGGGAGGTTTAACCGTCATCTACTAGCCCACTCACGCATTCCGCCACTCACACGCGCCGAATCAGTACTTTACCTAAGGTTGCATAGAAACAACCAAACGTCAGCTTGATTCCTCATCCAATGATGCCCTCGACTGGCGCAAACGGGCAAGCCCCTTCATGGTCTGTTTACCATATTTACCAAACTGCATTGGAATTCGGACGGAAAACATCACTGGCTAGGCCGAAATTTTGACCCGTTTGCCGACCCTCAACACCGGCCAAAAACACGAGCCATAATTTTTTGAAAAGAGCAGCTTGAACAGTGGCAAACCCCCGCCTATAAGGGCCGCCTGTCTGGCACATTTGTGACACACAATGTGCGCCCATCGTCTAGTGGTCTAGGACGCCGCCCTTTCACGGCGGAAACACGGGTTCGAGTCCCGTTGGGCGTACCAAGTGTTTTGCTTTGCAAAACACGACGACCTGGCAGATGATTGCGGAGCAATCGTCGAAAAGGTCATAACCATCTCACATTGGCTCTGTGCCTGCTCCCCAGACCTCCGATCCAACCGCTTGATCCACTTGCTCTGGGCGTTCCGCCCAACTGCGTGATCCCCTGGCTCTGTTCCTTCGGAACAACCGGGTTCTAACTCTGCTCCGTTCCTTCGGAACAACCGGGTTCTAACTCTGATCTGTTCCTTCGGAACAACCGGATTCTAACTCTGATCTGTTCCTTCGGAACAACCGGATTCTAACTCTGCTCTGTTCCTTCGGAACAACCGCTAGGCCACGGCTGGTGTTAGATGCTGGCCTTTCATCAGGTCGGCCAGCGTGTACTGATCAAGCACATCAACAAATCCATCATAAGCGGCAGCAAAAATACGGTTCACTGGCGTAACTTGGCGCACCACACAGTCCACGGGCTCGCCAAAGCAATCAACAACGATTCGAGTGGGCTCGGTGATGCGCAGAACCTGCCCAAGGTTGATGTCTTCTGGCGCAAGGCCCAGTTTTATTCCCCCGCCGCGCCCTCGAGCAGTGGCAAGAATGCCCTCGCTGGCGAGCTGGGCAACCAATTTTTGAATGTTGTATTCGCTGATTTTTTGCCGCTGCGCGATTTCGCTAGAACGCACGGCCTGCGGCATGTAGTGCGCGCAATCCATCAAGATACGGATCGCATAGGATGTTTGTTTTGACAGACGCATGGCAACGGCACCTTGAGTTTGATTTTCTCAAACTATGGCCCCTAAGCGCGCCAATTTCCAGAGAGGCGCTATGGCACAAGCCAATTCTGTTGCATGGTCATGTCATCATTCCAGGCAAAAAGCGCACGACGGTGGCCCTGATGGGCAAGGTAAAGCCACTCTAGGCTTTGAATGTGTAGCGTAACGGCGGCAAAATTTTGCACGCCCTCCTCAGGCTTATCGTTGGCCGCAAAAGCCAAGTCGCTGGGATCATCAATCACATCGCCCGGTGCACGCATAACCCTGTAGCACTCGCGCGAGAAATCACGTGTTGCGGCCCAAGCACCTTCGTGGAGATCTCCAGATTGGTGTGCTGTGGCCAGCGCTTTTAGGCGCATCTGCACTTTCTGTTTGGCGTCATACATATGCACCGCAACATTAGGGTTGGCCGCGATTTCAGCCAGTTTGGTCGAGCGCTGATCGGTGTGGAAGCGCAGTGTGCGTGTTGCCATATCAAACCCGCGATTGACCACAGTGCGCAAACTTGGTGGGCCATCGTGCACACTGGTTGCAACCGTAAAGGTATGGAAACCTGATCGGCGGTCTTTTACACCGCGCGCAATGAGGTCTAACGCTTGTTCACGCGTTGCATCAATATCATTATAGTAGGCGGGTAACTGCGGATCATCCATGTGCGAGCTTTGATCATTGGTCGTGTCAGATCAAGGTGAAACCTTTTAAAGTTTGGCAACATCAATAACACGAAGTTGCACACTATCGCGGCCCTGCCAGCTGTTTATCGATAAAGTACCAGCCACATGCAGCGGCGCACCATCGCGTGCAGCCATTAGAGCCTCGCCCAAAGGCGTGTCGGCTGCACGAAACGCAATGCACGAAAGCCCACCCCCTTTTTGCCCCTGCCCGTCAGATAGCGTGGCTTTGATATGGTTTGTGCCTACCAGCCCGGCATAGGTTACGCGGTGGCTGGCAAAGGCAAACACCGGCTCTGGAAAACCAGATCCAAAGGGCGCTGCTTGCTCTATTGCCTGGACCAGCTCCATCGAGGCACCGCTGGCCGTTAGCACAGCGTCAATGTTTAGCGTGCGGGTTGCCGTGCGGTTGGAGACAGCATCGCCCATATGTGCCGCCAAAAAAGCCTGCGCATCAGCCCATTTGGCATCTTCGATCGTGAGGCCAGCCGCCATGGCATGCCCGCCACCTTTGCTCGCCAAACCCTGCGCCACCAAGGCGTGCACGGCTTGGCCGATATCAACGCCAGAAATGGACCGCGCAGAGCCTGTCCAATTGCCATCTGGGGTCAGCGTAAACGCCAGCGAGGGTCTGTGAAAACGCTCTTTTACGCGCGCCGCAATCAAACCCACCACGCCCTGGTGCCAGCTATCATCGCGCAGCATAATCACCGGTGGCACATGATCCTCGCGAGCCACAAGAGCAATGGCGCTATCGACAGCCTCAGCCTCTATCGCCTGGCGCTGCGCATTCAAAGTGTCCAGTTCAGCAGCGATCATGCGCGCCTCTTCTGGATCATCACTTGCAAGCAAGCGCGCGCCCATGGCCGCATCGCCGATCCGACCACCAGCATTGATACGTGGCCCGAGCACAAAGCTGAAATGATAGGCGCGTAAGGGACCGTTAAGCCGGGCACTGTTTATCAGGGCCGCAAGACCAGCATTCTGTCCAGCGCGCGTAACGGCCAGGCCCTGCACCACAAAGGCCCGGTTGAGTCCAGTTAGCGGAACGATATCGGCCACCGTGGCAAGGGCCACAAGATCCACCATCTGCAACAAGTCAGGCAAATCATCCGCCGTATTGCCGCGCTTGCGTAGCTCACGGTTGGCGGCCACCAGCGCCATGAACGTGACGCCCGCAGCACATAAATGGCCAAGGCCAGATGTATCATCAGGCCGGTTGGGGTTCACCAGCGCATCAATTTCTGGGCCCAGATCACTCATCTGGTGGTGATCAAGCACCAACACGGGCAAGCCAAGACCTTTGGCATGCGTCAACGCTTCATGGCTTGTTGCGCCACAATCCAGCGTGACCAGCAGATCAATGCCCTGCCCTGCCAACGCATCAATAGCTGGAATATTGGGGCCATAACCCTCAGATATACGGTCAGGAATGTGCACCACTGGCGTGGCACTAAGCGCGGTCAGCCAGCGCGCCAGCAGAGCACAGGAAGATGCCCCGTCCACATCATAATCGCCAAACAAGCCCACAGTTGCCTGCGCCTCAACAGCATCAGCCAACAGCGCAGCCGCCTCATCCATGCCGCGCAAGGTCGACGGATCAGGCATGAGGTTGCGCAGCGTTGGGTTCAGGCTGTCAGCGACTGTTTGTGGTGTGATGCCCCGACCAGCCAAAATCTTGGCCAACACGGGGTTGCACTGCGTGGCGGCAGCAATGGCATCTGGGGCTGGGTTATCAGGCTCAATGCGGCGCAGCCAGCGCTGACCGCCAACCGAGCTGGCAACCTTTAGAACCAAGCTTTCTGGCTCAGTTTGAGTCTCAATCGAGATGGAACTTTTCAAGCTGCTTGTGCTTGCCTTTGATCCAACGCACCGTTTTGGTCGCCGATCGCATCACCACAGTGTCGGTAGTGATGACATGCTCACCAAAGTGCACACCATTGAGCAAATTGCCCTCGGTCACACCGGTGGCAGACAGAATAACATCCCCGCCTGCCAGCTCATGGACTTGGTAAATTTTTTCAGGATCCGTCACGCCCATGCGCAGGGCACGGTCGCGCTTGTCTTTGGTATCGAGGATCAGACGGCCTTCCATCTGCCCGCCCACGCAGCGCAGCGCAGCAGCAGCCAAGACACCTTCAGGCGCACCACCAATGCCCAGATACAGGTCAATGCCAGTTTCCTCCGGTGTGGTGCAGTGGATGATGCCAGCAATGTCGCCATCAGGGATCAGGCGCAGTGACGCGCCAAGCTGGCGAATTTCAGCAATGAGCGCCGCATGGCGAGGCCGGTCCAGCACACAGGTGGAAACCTGCTCCACTGGCACGCCCTTAGCCTGGGCAACCGCCATGATGTTTTCGGTAGCCGATTTCTCAAGGCTCACCAGGCCTTCGGGATAACCGGGCCCAATGGCAACTTTGTCCATGTAAACATCTGGCGCGTTTAGCAAGCTGCCCTTTTCGGCCAGGGCAACCACAGCCAATGAGTTGGGCAAGTTCTTCGCGCACACGGTGGTGCATTCGAGCGGATCAAGCGCAATATCTACTTCCGGCCCGTCACCGGTGCCCACTTTCTCGCCAATATAGAGCATAGGGGCCTCGTCGCGCTCGCCCTCGCCGATCACCACTTCGCCAACGATGGGCAGATTGTTTAGCTCGCGGCGCATCGCGTCCACCGCGGCCTGATCGGCCTCCGTTTCATTGCCTCGGCCACGCCAGCGCGCAGCAGAGACAGCGGCGCGTTCGGTCACGCGCACCAGCTCCAGCGTTAGAATGCGCTCAAGGGCGAGTTCGCCCGGCGTCAAAATGGAGTTGGACATGGGTTGGGTTTTAACCTCTAGCGTTCGATGCGGATGATTTGTGGTGTTGCGTTCACGTGGCCATCAGCCACGATAGCATCCATGGCCTCGCGCACAGCAAGCTCCATGGTTTCGTGCGTAATGATAATAACCGGTTGATGCGAATGCGGCCCCGTATCAGTTGGTTTACGGCGCTGAACAATGGATTCCAGAGAGATGGAATGCTCAGCCATGCGCTGCGCGATGGAGGCAAACGCGCCAGGCTTATCTACCACAGACAGGCGAATGTAGTATCCGCCCTCATGGGCGCGCATGCGGGCCTTTTGATAGGGACGCAGCGTACCACGCGGCAAGCGCAATGGTTTGGGGTCCATACCGCGTGCCAAATCTTGTAAATCAGCCAGCACAGATGCTGCCGTCGCATCACCGCCTGCACCTGGACCAGAAAGAACGATTTCGCCAAGTAGATCGGTATCAATGGCCACCGCGTTCAAAACGCCGTTGATCTGCGCCAAGGTAGAATCAAGCGGCAGCATGGTTGGATGTACGCGTTGCTCGATGCCCGAATCGGTCGCCTGCGCCACACCCAGCAGTTTGATGCGATAACCCAGTTCCTTGGCAGCACGCATGTCATCGGGTGTGATGGCGCGGATGCCTTCAATGTACATATCGGCAGCTTCAATCTCAGTGCCGAAAGCAAGCGAGGTAAGGATCGCCAGCTTATGGGCGGTGTCAAAGCCGTCCACATCAAAGGTGGGATCAGCTTCGGCGTAGCCAAGGCGCTGCGCATCGGCCAGCACCTCATCAAAGGCGATGCCTTCGCGCTCCATGCGGGTGAGAATGTAATTGCAAGTGCCGTTGAGGATACCCGACACACGGGTCACTTTTTGGCCAGGCACGGCATCACGAAGCGCGCGAATAGCTGGAATGCCGCCAGCAACGGCTGCCTCAAACAGCAGCGGCACATTGGCGCTTTCTGCCAATGCAGCAAGCTGCAACCCATGGGCAGCGAGCAACGCTTTGTTGGCGGTAATGACTGGCTTACCTGCCTTAAGCGCGGCTTCTACCACGGACTGGGCGGGGCCATCCTCGCCACCAATAAGCTCGATCACGACATCGACATTGGGGTCACGCGCCAGATCATCGGCATTGGCGTGAAAGGTTAGCCCGGTCGCATCAAACCCACGATCCTTGCTTGCATCACGGGCACTGACCGCGGTGAGCTGCAACAGGCGTGCGCCCTCGGCTCGCAATTCTTGCGCGCGGCCGAGCAGAAGACGGGCAAGGGCCGCGCCAACAGTGCCAAGGCCGGCAACACCCACGCGTAGGGGACGCTCGCTGCTGGTAGACGTCATAGGTCGGGCTTTCTGCATAAGACATCCAATCTGGCGAGGTTTAACCGCCAGATTGAAAGATAGCGCGCCCCAGCAACTACCTGCTGGCGCTTAGCGCGACCACGTTATGCAAAGTCTCGTCGGCAGTTTCAAGGAAGCGACGAAGATTGCGTGCAGCTTGGCGGATACGGTCTTTGTTTTCCACCAAGGCAATGCGGACATAATCATCGCCATGCTCGCCAAAACCAACGCCGGGCGCGACCGCAAAGTCTGCCTTTTCGATAAGAAGCTTGGAAAATTCCAAACTTCCCAGATGTTTGAATTTTTCTGGGATTGGCGCCCAAGCAAACATGGAAGCTGCCGGTGATGGGATATCCCAGCCGGCGCGCGCAAACGAATCAACCAGCACATCGCGGCGGCCTTGATAGGTCGCGCGCATCTCATCCACACAGTCTTGTGGACCATTAAGCGCGGCGGCAGCTGCCACCTGAATGGGGGTAAACGCGCCATAATCTAGGTACGATTTCACCCGTGCAAGCGCTGCAATCAACCGCTCATTGCCAACAGCAAAGCCCATACGCCAACCAGCCATGGAGTAGGTTTTGGACATGGAGGTGAACTCGACCGCAACATCCTTAGCGCCGTTCACCTGAAGGATGGAAGGAGGCGGGTTGCCATCGAAATAGAGCTCTGAATAGGCAAGATCAGACAACACGATAAGATCGTTCTTGCGGGCAAACGCCACGACATCCTTGTAGAAATCCAGGTCCGCAACGTGCGCTGTGGGGTTGGATGGATAGCAGAGCACCAGCGCCAGGGGCTTTGGAATGGAGTGCTGAACAGCACGTTCCAGCGCATGGAAAAACTCCGGCCCCGGCTTACACGGCACTGAACGCACAGAGGCCCCAGCCATCAAAAATCCAAAGGCATGAATGGGATAACTGGGGTTTGGCACCAGAATAACATCGCCCGGCGCAGAGATAGCCTGCGCCATATTGGCAAAGCCTTCTTTGGAGCCAAGCGTTGCCACAACTTCTGTGTCGGGGTTCAGCTTTACGCCAAAGCGTCGGCCATAATAGGAAGCCTGAGCTTTGCGCAAACCGGTAATGCCACGCGAGGCTGAATAGCGATCCACCCTTGGCTTGCCCACCGTTTCAATGAGCTTTTCATTGATGTGGGCAGGCGTTGGAAGATCAGGGTTGCCCATGCCAAGGTCTATGATGTCGGCCCCATTGGCGCGTGCCTTGGCCTTGAGCTGATTGACCTGCTCAAAAACATAAGGTGGCAGGCGGCGAACATGGTGAAACTCGTTCATCACGACCTCTAAGGTTAGGCACAGGCAAGGATTTGCGCAGGCCAAGGAAGGGCGCCGATATTTTTTAATCGGCTGAGCATATGGTTGCAGCCAAAACAATGGCCGCTTTACGGCCCATCCCTTAAACTACGTGCGTTCTGTGTCACAAAGTCTGCAACTCTATCAAGCGACCTATGCAAGATGCGATATTGTCATCTTACAGGCTGCTAGAGCATGGTAAATCTAGCGTTAAGAGATAAGTGGATAATCCACGCGGCCAAACGGCCAAATACACGCAGGGCAAAATAGGAAACGAACCGGACATGGCGCAAGCAGGCGATAGCACACCATCCAAACGAGCTCCGGCCAAAAAGATGCCCGCACAACGCACACGCGCCAAGGCAGCACCGACAGATGACGCTGCTAAGACAGGGGCAAAGCCTAAGACACGTGCTGCCAAAACAACGCCGGTGAAAGCTGCAACTCAATCTACAAGCAAGGCAAGCGCGAAGACGCCAGCGAAAACAGCAGGCAAATCACCCGTAAAGCCAGCGACAAAAACAACTGCAAAGGCTCCAGCCAAGACCGCTGCCAAAACCATTACCAAGACCGCTGCAAAACCAGCACCACGCAAACGCGCCGCGCCTGCTAAGGTTGCAACCACACCGCCAGCAGCAAATTTGGCCGCAGCAGCAAGTCCTACACAGGCAAAAAATTCGGCAGCAGCAGCGAAACCGACTCGCCAAACACATCCCGCCGAGCCAGATCAACCGATTGAAAGCTACACAATCAATGATCCTGAGGCTTTTGCGCAGAACCTTAGCCAGTTCGTTGAGCAATCTGGGCGCGTATGGTCGGCCTATTTAAAACCGCGCGAGGATGGCGATGCGCGGCCCGCACAAGCCGATGAGATGGGCGAGGTGATCAAAACCATCAGCCAGGTCTCTGAATATTGGCTGTCCGACCCCAAACGCACACTGGAAGCGCAAACGCGGCTTTGGACCGGTTTTTTTGATCTTTGGAGCGGCTCAGTTGCGCGCGTATCTGGCGAGGAGGTGCGTCCAACTGTTGAGCCAGATCCGCGCGACCGTCGCTTTAAAGACCCTGAATGGTCAAACAACCAGTTTTTTGACACACTCAAGCAAGCCTATTTGCTGATTTCCAACTGGGCGGATGATTTGGTGGATGAGGCCACCGATCTTGATGCGCATACCAAGCACAAAGCGCAGTTTTATGTGAAGCAGATCGCCAGCGCGCTAGCCCCGACCAATTTTGTGGGCACCAACCCTGAGCTGATCAAAGAAACACTGTCTTCCAACGGTGAAAACCTGGTGCGTGGCCTCTCTATGCTGGCTGAAGATCTGCAGGCTGGCGATGGTGACCTCAAAGTACGCATGACCGACACCAGCAAGTTTAAGGTCGGTGAGAACATGGCCACCACGCCGGGCAAAGTGGTGATGCGCAATGATGTGTGCGAGCTGATCCAATACACGCCAACCACTGACACTGTGCTCAAGCGCCCGCTTATGATGGTGCCGCCATGGATCAACAAATTCTACATTCTTGATCTTAACCCGCAGAAGAGCTTCATCAAATGGGCGGTTGCGCAGGGCCACACGGTCTTTGTGGTTTCGTGGATCAACCCTGATGAGCGCCAAGCACAAAAGAGCTTCGAGCATTACATGCGCGAGGGGATCATGGAGTCCCTTACCGCAATCGAAGACATTACAGGCGAGCGCCAAGTGAATGCCGCAGGATACTGCGTGGGGGGCACATTGCTCTCTGTTTCGTTGGCCTACATGGCAGCCACGGGTGATGATCGCATTGCATCAGCCACACTGTTCACCACCCAGGTTGATTTCACCAATGCGGGCGACCTGAAAGTGTTTGTGGATGAGGAACAGCTGAAGGTGATGGAAGAACAGATGGCCGCCAAAGGCTATCTGGACGGCAAGAAGATGGCCTCTGCCTTTAATATGCTGCGCGCCAATGATCTCATCTGGCCTTACGTGATCAACAACTACCTGAAGGGCAAGGATCCCCTGCCCTTTGATCTGCTGTATTGGAACTCTGATTCCACCCGCATGCCAGCGGCCAACCATCTGTTTTATCTACGCAATTGCTATCTTGATAACACACTGTCGCGCGGCAAAATGGTACTGGATGGCGTGAAGCTTGATTTGGCTGACGTCAAAATCCCGATTTACAATCTGGCAACGCGTGAGGACCATATCGCGCCACCAGAATCAGTGTTCCTCGGCTCGCAATTCTTTGGCGGCGATGTGCGCTTTGTGTTGTCTGGCTCGGGCCATATTGCCGGCGTTATCAATCCACCGGACAAGAATAAATATCAGTTCTGGACCGGTGATACGCCGCAAGGGCGCTATGCGGATTGGGTGGAAAACGCATCAGAGACGCCGGGTTCATGGTGGCCAGATTGGCAAGCGTGGACGGAAGGCATGGTGAGTGAGCGGGTGAAACCGCCCAAGGCTGGCTCGAAAACCTATGCGCCAATCATGGACGCACCAGGCTCATACGTACTGATCAAAGCGTAGATAGTCGGTCGGCGCTCGACGCCACCTGACGGGCCTTGCCTAACGCTAACGAGAGACGCCTGAATTAACTGGCAGACGAGCTGGACTGCTCATCTTTGGCAGAGCCATCGTCATGTGCATCTGCTGGCTTTTTGGGCGCACCTTTTTCGCTGCCCTGACTGGCCTTATCTGCAAGTGATGCGCCACCTTTGGCCGCAGGCTTGTCTGCCTTGTCTGTGCTCGCTGTGCCATTCGCGCGATCTGCCAGCGATGACGTCCGCTTGGCCGTGCGATAGCGGTCAAGCTCGCTTGAGCGGGGCTTTAATGGGGCTTTTGGGCTTGCCTCTGACTTCTCCCTAGCCGCCAGGTTTGCTTCTTTTTTCTTTGATGCCTCGCCCTTCATCGTATCACGCTTGGCATTTGAGGGCGTATTGGCCTGCACATCCACCGTTTCGGCTGGATCATGCTCAATCGTTTTGGGCTCAGCGGGCTGACCAGTTTCGGTAGGTTTTGCGCTAGATTTGGGCGCTGACACAGGCTCGGCAGACGGCGACTCCTCCACCACTTCCACTTTTGCGGCGGATCGTTTGAGATCAGCTTTTGGCCGGCGGATCTGGTCTAATGGCTTCACTGTGCTGGCCGGAGTTGCAGCTGGCTCTGGTGTCCGAGGCGCTGGTTGGCTTGCGGTGCTAGCCAAAAGCGAAGCTTGGCTGGCAACAGCGGCAACTGCAGCAGGCGCAGCGGCAATCGCAGCAACAGGTGCCGGGGCTGCTATTTGCTGCGGTTTGTTGGTTGCCTGGCGTTGCAGAGCCTGCTCTTGGCCAAAGGAGCGCAAGAATGTCGGCACACCAGAAGCTGGAATGGGATGGCCAAACAGATAGCCTTGGCCAAACTCGCACCCAAGCTTGGCAAGCTCAACCGCTGCCTCTTCATCCTCAATACCTTCGGCCACGATATCCATTTGCAGGTCGTGGCCAAGCGCGACGATAGCGCCAAGAACCACCGCAGGCTCGCCTGGCACCAAATCGCTGACAAAGGACTGGTCGATTTTAATGGTGTCGAACGGGAAACGCTGAAGGTAAGAAAGCGACGAATATCCTGTTCCGAAATCATCCAGCGATAGGCCAATACCAAGCTCGCGACAGCGCGCCAGAACTTGCGAGGCATATTCGGGGTTCTCCATCACCAGCGATTCCGTCAACTCAAGCTTCAACGCAGAGCCGGGCAAATCGGCACGGGTGAGAATGGCACGCAGATCATTCAAGAGATCGTGGCGCAAAAGCTGACGAGACGAAACATTGACGCTGGTGAACAGGCCAGCGGCATTGGCGTCGTTGCGCATCCAGCGATTGAGATCGCGGGCAGCACGCTCCAACACAAACAGACCAACGGGAATAATGAGGCCTGAGCGCTCGGCAATGGGAACAAATTCGGCCGGTGCCATGCGCCCATGGCGCGGGTGATCCCAGCGCAGCAATGCTTCAAAACCAGCTAGCGTGCGGTCGGATAGGCGAATGATCGGTTGGTAGAAAACCGTCAGCTCATCATTGTCCAGCGCCTTACGCAGGTCAGCTTCAACGGCGGCAATCGAGCGGCCATGCTCACGCAGCGATGGGCGGAACGCCTCGCACCGGTCACCGCCCAAGCGTTTGGCGTGTGCCATAGCGATTTCTGCATCGCGCAGGGAATCTTCTGCGCTTTCGGCATTGGGATCGTATGTTGCAACGCCGACCGAGACAGTCAGGTTGATCTCTTCATCGCCAAAAATCACCGGTGCTTTCAGCGCACGGCGAATTTGCTCTGTCAGGCGCGCCACATTGGCAGGCTTCTGCTCAGACAGCAGCAAAATACCAAATTTATCACCGCCAAAACGAGACAGTGTGTCATTGGGCTTCAGCAGCCGATCAATGCGGCGTGCGACCATGGTGAGTAGCGAATCTGCCGCGCTGGTGCCAACAGCCTCATTGTGCTGAGAGAAATGATCGATATTGACCACCACCATGGTTGGCCGGGCCACATCTTCATAGCGGGCGCGCTCAAAAGCATTCTGCGCGCGGTCAAGGAACAGCTCGCGGTTGGGCAAGCCGGTGAGGCTGTCATGGATAGCAGCACGCAGAAGTCGCTCCTGCGTGGTTTTCATATCCGTTACATCCAGCATGGTGCCGATTAGACGGAAGACGCCCTCACCTGCCACCACCGGACGGGCGCGAAGGCGGAACCAGCGGAAATGACCATCCTCGGCACGCATGCGCAGTGTTTGGTCAATGCGGCCGCGGCCCGTGTTGACCACCATTTCCACCACATGGCGGAAATGATCGCGCTCACCAGGGTGAATGGCGCTGATCCAATCTTGAAATGGGCCTGCAAGAGAGCCGCGCTTAAGGCCCAAAATATCTTCGGTCGCGGGTGACGAATACACCTTATCTCGCGCCAGATCCCAATCCCAAATCAGATCACCTGAGCCGCTGAGCGCCAATACTTTGCGCTCAGAATCCGATACCAAACCTTCGGCAAGCGTGCCACCTGCAAAAGCGTGTTGCATCACCGTAAAGCCCAGCAGCAAGACGATAAGCACCAAGCCACCAGCCAGCGCCGGAGACACAAAATCATTGACGATGTGCCCCTGTACCGCCAGCCATGCAGCCAAAAGCCATGCGATAAAAACGGTCCAACTTGGGATCAGGTGCACCGCGCGATCATAACCTTGCAACGACATGGGAATGATCACGACGAGCCCACCAATGGCGATTACGCCAAGGCCCATGCGCGCAATGCCGGAGGCAATTTGCGGATCAAATACAGCAAGGCCGATCAGGGCGGAAAAGAATGCTGCCCATACCAAGCCAATACGGAAGAACGCGCTGTGGACGGAGCCCAGGCTGAGATAGGCATACACCAGCAACACCAGCGCCGCGGCCAGAACCACTTCGGCTATGGCACGGCTAACTTGCTCCTCGCCGGGCTGAAGATCGAAAATCTGATTCCAGAAGCCAAACTCAATCGCCAGATAGGCAAGCACGGCCCACGCAACGCCTGCCACCGCAGGGAACATGGCTGACCGTTTGACTATGAAAAGAATGGTGAGAAACAGTGCCAGCAAGCCAGCAATACCGAGTACGATGCCCTTGTAAAGCGTAGTTGCGTTGACGCTATCGCGATAAGAATCCTCATCCCACAAGATAAGCTGGGGTAGCCCCGCGGTGCGAAGCTCCACCACATAGGTGACCACGGCGCCTGGGTCGAGCGTGACGCGAAAAACATCGGCCTCTTGGCTATCCAACCGTTCTGGCGCTAGCCCCTGGCTGGGCGAAATGGCCACCACACGTGAAGCGCCAAGATCGGGCCAAATGATACGGCTGTTGGCAAGGCGAAAATGCGGTGCAACCAGCAGACGATCAATCTGCTCATCCGATGTATTGGTGAGCGCAAAAACAACCCAGTTGCCCACGCCTTCGGCCTCACGGGCACGCACTTCAATGCGGCGCACAATGCCATCTAAGCCAGGCGCAGTGGAAACCTGAATACGCTCGCCAACATCAACAAAACGATCAACCGCACGGGTCAGATCAAGCGCTTCGACATCCAGCGGCACATTGATCGCATCAAGAGCAGCGGCTGGCGCGGTAACCAGACACATAAGGCTTAGGATAAAGGCGTGCAGCAGGCGCAAAGAGCGGCATCTCCAAAGGGGGCCTTTAGCCCGCATAACTGTGCGGACCGGCGTGATTCATCATGGCGCGAAAACGCGATCACACCAAGGCTTGGTTCCTATCGCTTCAAACCTTTGGAGACAAGCTGTGGGCACGCCTTACCCTCAACTATCATCGCGGCTCATCTGGGCTGTCATTGCCCCGCTAAAGCGGAGAAATTTTGGCAAAAAGGCGATGATCCTGCCAACGACCATTGATCTTGAGATAGGACTTCGCAAGGCCCTCTTCCTCAAAGCCAGCCCTTTGCAGCAGCTGAATGGATGGCTGATTGTCAGGCAGGCAAGCCGCCTCAACCCGGTGCATGCCCAATTCCCCAAACATGAAAGGGAACATGGCTGGCAAAACCTCGCTCATATAGCCTTGGCCAGCATAGGGCGCGCCCATCCAGTAGCCCAGCGCACAGGACTGGCTTACGCCATAGCGAATGTTGGAAAGGGTCAATCCACCCAGCAACTGGTTGTCGGCATGGTCAAACACAAAGAACGCAAAGCCCTGCTTTTCGCGCGCATCTTGCGCATAGCGGCGCAGACGTCTGCGGAAGGACGGGCGCGTTAGCTCTCCAACCGGCCAGCGTGGCTCAAAAGGTTGCAAAAAGGCCTGGCTTTGGGCGCGCAGCTCTGCCCATTGGGGAAAATCACTTTCCCCCGGTGTGCGCACAAAGCAACGCTGGCTTTCAAAAACCGGAGCAGAAGGGTGCGAAAGGGAACGAAAGAAAGCCAAGAGCGATCAAAACTACACTGTAAAATTATAGTAGGTAAATTTGCATTATCTGGAGCGACTTGCCGCTAGTTTTTACCAATTGGCCCAAAGGTCAAGGGCGCAGGCTTCACCAACAGCAGCTTTTGCAAAAGAGCCGCTGCTCATCACACCCTGCCATGCTGACTTTACATCTGCCAGTGTTGTTGCATCAATCTCAGTTTCCAGGCTTTGCCGGCTGCGCAGCGTACCAATGCAGGCAAGCTGCCTGGCATTGCGCGCACAAAGGCCTGGCAAGCTCTCGTTCGACATGGCGAGCGAGGCACGAAACTGCCGCTTGGCGCTGGCAAGTTCATCCTCACGCATATCGTCGGCAAAGCGTTGCATTTCAGCTTTTAGGCGGGCCAGCATAGGCTTCACCTGGTCTGCTGACGTGGCCGTTTGCACCACGCCCAACCCACAATCAGCATAAATCATCTGATAGGCATCCACGCCGTAAGCCAGCCCCTCTTCTTCACGGATCGACTGAAACAGGCGCGAGGTCATGCCACCGCCCAGCATTTGCACCGCGAACGCATGGGCCATGGAGCCTGTCGCAGCAAAAGCCGGGGCTTCCCACGCAATCGCCAGGTGCGTGTCATAGGTTGTGCGCGCCTCTAAAAAGCTGGTCGGCTGAAACTCTGGCTTGTGGCGCGCACTGCCGTGCTTGGAGGGGAAGGCTGGATTTGCCGCTTGCAGCGCAGCAACCAGATGGTCATGCGGCAGATCGCCTGCGGAGGAAACAACCATGTTTTCTGGCGCGTAGGTACGCTTGCGAAAGGTGCGAAGAGCCTGCGCATCCAAGCCGCGAACCGTCTTTTCGGTGCCCAATACGGGCTGGCCAATCGCGTGCTTGCCAAAGGCAGCCAGGCCAAGGCCATCGACCACCCGGTCATCAGGCACATCCATGGCACCGGCGATCTCTTGCATCACAACATCTTGCTCAAGCGCAATGTCTTGATCCTGGAAGCTTGGATGGCAAACGATATCCAGCAATACGGCAAGGCCAGCCTGCCAATCTTCTGCCAACATGCGCACAGTGTAGCTGGTGGCCTCAGGGCTGGTTTCAGCGTTGATGTCGCCGCCTAGCGCTTCGATTTGCGCAACAATATCAAAGGCCGAGCGCGTGGCCGTGCCTTTAAACGCCATATGCTCAAGGAAGTGAGCAAGGCCCTGTTCCTCTGGCAGTTCATCACGCGTGCCAGCGTTGACAAACACACCCAGTGCGACGGTCTCAGCCTCGGGTCGGTGCTCACTGACGAGCGTTAAACCCGATGGCAGCCGTGTGATCTCGCTCAAGCACCACCTGCCGAAATGCGCGCATTGGCAACCACGAAACTCTCAACCGCCTGCTGATCATTGGGCAGCTTATCCATGCGCTCTTCGCGCTCCATCAGATCGGCCAAGTGAGCGGGAAGATCCGGCGTTACGCCTGTTGCACCCTCAACTGAAGCGGGGAATTTTGCCGGATGCGCAGTGGCCAGTGTTACAATGGGCACCGAGGGGTTTAGCCCCTCGTCAGCAGCCAACTGCCTGGCAACAGCCACACCAACGGCGGTGTGCGGGTCGAGCAGATAGCCCTGCTCATCAAGCACCTGTTGCATTGTGTCAGCCACAGCTTTTTCATCAGCGCGGGCAGCGGAAAAGTCAGCGCGGATGGCGGCCAACGACTCATCAGGCACGGTAAAGGACCCTGACTGCTTCAAGCTTTCCATCAGGTTTTTAAGCGCAGCGGAATTTTTGCCGATCACAGCGTATAACAAACGCTCAAAGTTCGAGGATACCTGAATATCCATCGACGGTGAGCTGGTCTGCACCACGCCAGCGGCTTCATACCGCCCCGTTTCCAGTGTACGCGCCAGAATATCATTGGTGTTGGTGGCGATGATCAATCGGTCAATTGGCAGGCCCATTTGCTTTGCCACCCAACCGGCAAGAATGTCCCCAAAATTGCCTGTTGGCACACAGAATGAGACCTTGCGATCTGGCGCGCCGAGCGCAACAGCGGCTGTGAAATAGTAGACGATCTGCGCCACAATGCGCGCCCAGTTGATCGAGTTGACACCTGACAGGCCCACCTGGTCGCGGAAAGCTGCATTGGTGAACATTGTTTTCACGATTGCCTGGCAATCATCAAACGTGCCGTCCACAGCAAGGGCATGCACATTGCCATCAGCGCTGGTGGTCATCTGGCGGCGCTGCACATCCGACACACGCCCATCAGGGTAGAGGATGAACATATCTGTGCGCTCACGGCCCAGAAACGCATCAATCGCCGCGCCGCCTGTATCGCCGGATGTTGCACCCACTATTGTTGCGCGCTGGTCGCGCTCGCCAAGCACATGGTCCATCGCGCGGGCCAAAAACTGCATCGCCACGTCTTTAAAAGCCAGCGTGCGGCCATGGAAAAGCTCCATCACCATATGCTGTTCGTCCAGCTGTACCAGCGGCGCCACCCCTTTGTGCCGGAAGGTTCCATAGGCGCCGTCAATAATGGTTTTCAGCGTTGCATCATCAATCGTGCCACCAACAAAGGGCTGGATGACTTCAAAAGCCACATCTGCATACGGCTTGCCGCGCATATGCCGGATTTGCCCTTCGGACAGAGTTGGAAAAAAATCCGGCACATACAGGCCGCCATCAGGCGCAAGGCCCGCCAACAGCACATCGGCAAAGGTAAGGTGGTCGGAGCCACCACGGGTGGAATGATACAGCAAGAGATGCTCACAACATGTTGAATGACGTGTTCGCGCATCTGTTACGCCAGCCCTAGCCCATCGTCCAGCGGGTGCGCGCCTTGAAGACGATTCACACCTATCGGCGAGCAAGTGCAATGGCATTGCTAAGTGGGCTGCTGGCCACGCCGAAGCGTTTCAGCAGCCAGCCCACAAGCTTGCGAACGCCAATGCCAGAGCGGATTTCAAAGGCTTCAAAAGCGAAGAACCGCCGCTTCAAGCCTTTGGCAAGCAGCCCTTTGCGCAGAGCTTCGCGCAAGGCTTGCGGCCCGCAATAGGCGACCCGGGTTTCCTTCCAGTCCACGTTGACGCGGTCGGCTAGAGTATCGGTGGAGAGCCTCTCACCCTTGGCACTTTCAAAAAGGTGTAGTGTGAAATTCTCAAAACGCTCATCAGCCTCGCGCAGCTCATCCAAGTGTGCGGCATCGGAGGCATCGCGCACGCAATACACCAGGTGCACCGGCCCTTTGTGCTTTTCCAGTTCACCCGCGAAGGCGGCAAATGGCGTGATGCCAACACCGGCAGCGATCCAAACCGATGGCTTTTCGCCCTTATAGGCACGAAAGTGACCATAGGCGCCCGACACACTGGCGCTTTGGCCGACCGCCAAACGGCGGCCAAAATGACGCGTATCATCGCCCAACGCTTTAACCGTGAACCGCAAACGGCGATCTGCATCAGGAGCGGATGAAATGGTGAAAGGGTGCGTCTCAGACACGCCATCATGGCCAAACCGCACAAAGGCAAATTGGCCAGCCTGGTGAGTGATGCCCCTAGTTTTCGGCTCCAACGTCACACCCAACGAAGAGCCTTCTTTATCGATATCAACAATGGTGTAGCCATTGCGCCCTTGAAACAGGCCATAAGGCAGCAACGTGTAAACCCAGGCCAGGACGCCCAAGACACAGACAATAGTGATAGCAAGGCCAAGCGGATCACTGTTGGCTATTGGCTTCATGATCAGGAAGTAATGTGCAAAAGAGGCAGCGAAGAACGCGCCCATCAGCTTATGTGTCCAGCGCCATAGATTGTACGGGATGAATGTGACGATGGTGATCAGCACCAGCACTACCAGCCCATAAAGGCTTACCTCGCCCAGCGTTTCGGCAAAGTCGTGCAGACGGGTTTCGCGGCCCAGCGCGGGAAGATCGGCATCAATTGTGTCGTGGATT
Organism: Devosiaceae bacterium; assembly: GCA_045105395.1. GTDB lineage: Bacteria > Pseudomonadota > Alphaproteobacteria > Rhizobiales > MH13 > MH13. The sequence goes on from JBGCDM010000092.1 coordinate 60,522, forward strand.
AGGACAGCCGCCAGTCCGCCAATGCCGAGCCATTTGTGCAGCACATAGATGCGGTCTAGCCCACCAAATAGCATCTCCAGCCCGGCCAGGCGCGTCGCCATGATCTGCGCCAGCGCCATCGCGATGAGGGCAACAATGCCGACATATTGGCTTATGAGCGGAATAATATCGTACTGCGCTGCTAGCGGCACGTAGCCGATGAGCGGCGAAAAAAGCGCGAGCATAATGATCAACAGGCCAATGGGGCGCATTGTTCTAATCCTTCAATTAGGAGTGTTTTAGCCGGTTAGCTGGTCGCTAAACCGTCAGCCATAAGTTCTTCGATAAACACGCTGAGCAATTGTGGCCTGCCGGTAACCCCAGCCTTGCGATACACAGCATTGCACTGGGCTTTGATGGTGCCATCACGTGTTTCGCGCAGGCGGGCCATATCGGCGATGGACAGGCCCTTGATGGCCATCAGCGCCACATCGCGTTCAGATGGAGTGAGCGCCCACGCATCGAAATGTGCTTCCAGCAACTCAGCGAACGCCCCTGAGGCAATCTGCATTTGCTGTTCCAATCGTTTTTGCCGGGTGAGCAGGCCAAACAGCTGGCGCCCGGTGAAGACAAGGCTGACGACCAAGACGCCCGTGATGAGATATTCCATCACATCGGACTCGCCCCAATGCGTGAGGCTCTCATTGCCGGTCAGGTCGCCAAAGGCATCGACCGCAAAGAACAGCGCGCATATCGCCTGCAGAACAAAAAGCACCCAAAGACCAGGGTTTTGGCGAACGAGAGCAGAAAGATCATTGGGCATGTGGCGGTCCATCAATCTGTGGGAGCCGGCTGCACCAAAGCGCAGCCGGCAAGTTGAGCCTAGTTGCTCATATCGTCATCATCATCATCGTCGTCGTCATCTTCCAATTCGACGGAGATGATCATGCCGGTTTCTGGCGAAATCTCCAATTCAAGCAATTGGCCGTCTGCCAGAACGACCGCTTCAAGCTCGTCATCATCGGCTTCAATTTCACGCACCTCATAACCGGCATTGATGAGGTTGCTCATTACATCCTGCACACTGGTACCAACTGTGTCGCCCACTGTAGGTGCGGCAAGCGCGAGTACCGGAGCAACAACAAGGCCAGCAGAAGCGGCAAGGAGTGATTTTTTCAGACGTGTCATTTCGGGGGTTCCTTTCATCAAAACGGCGGGCGGGGTGCCCGTCGCTGTCGATGAGGTGGGGGATGAGCCCTGGTCTTCCCATTGCGCTGAGGTTGATCTGATGCGCAATAAACTTGGGTTTATGCCCCGGTTTGCCTGGGCCTTGGCGTCGATGGATCGCTCACACACACGAAGAAACAGTGTTTTTCCACTGCACCCCCGTGACCAAAGCGCTCAATGTGCTACGCCATCGCACAAACAAAACGCTGCGGGGGATAATGCTATGGATGAAGACACGCCGGTCAAACGCGGCCAAGAAGCACAAAGCGACAAAGATCAGCTGAGCCAAGCGGCGCTGTTTTACCATGAATATCCGCGCCCCGGTAAACTTCAAATCTCGGCCACCAAGCCGCTGGGCAACCAACGCGATTTGGCGCTGGCCTATTCGCCTGGTGTTGCTGCGCCGTGTCTGGAAATCGAAAAAGACCCCTTGGCCGCCGCCAAGTACACAGCGCGCTCCAACCTTGTTGGCGTTATCTCCAACGGCACCGCCGTACTGGGCCTGGGCGCGATTGGCGCGCTGGCGTCCAAGCCCGTTATGGAAGGCAAGGCGGTTCTGTTAAAAAAATTCGCTGGCATCGATGTGTTCGATATCGAGGTGGAAGAGCGCGACCCTGACAAATTTATCGAGACCGTTGCGGCGTTGGAACCCACCTTTGGCGGGATCAATCTTGAAGATATCAAAGCGCCGGAATGCTTCATCATTGAAGAAGCGCTTAAAGCACGCATGGACATTCCCGTGTTCCATGATGATCAGCACGGCACGGCGATTATCGTTTCAGCCGCTGTGCGCAACGCGCTAGAGCTTTCAGGCAAAGATATCAAAAACGTCAAGCTGGTAACGGCCGGTGCTGGCGCTGCCGCGCTTGCCTGCCTTGGCTTGTTGGAAGAAGCGGGCCTGCCGCGCGAGAATATCTGGATTACCGATCTGGAAGGGTGCGTTTATGAGGGCCGCAAAGAGCTCATGGACCCCTACAAAGATCGGTATGCGCAAGTTACCGATCAACGCACACTTTCAGATGTCATTGATGGTGCGGATGTGTTTCTGGGCTTGTCTGCCGGAGGCGTGCTGAAGCCGGACATGCTGGAAAAAATGGCAGCCAATCCGCTCATTATGGCGCTGGCCAACCCCAACCCAGAGATAGACCCAGCCACTGCCCGCGATGTGCGCCCAGATGCGATTATTTGCACTGGCCGCTCAGACTATCCCAACCAAGTGAACAATGTTCTCTGCTTCCCCTACATCTTTCGAGGCGCACTGGATGTGGGTGCACGCACCATCAATACTGAGATGAAGCTGGCCGCGCTGGAAGCCATAGCCGCGCTTGCGCGCGAGGAGCCATCAGAAGTGGCAGCACGCGCCTATGGCGGGCAATCCTCCACCTTTGGGCCAGATTTTTTGATCCCCTCTCCTTTTGACAACCGCCTGATCCTGCGCATCGCACCGGCGGTCGCAAAGGCTGCGATGGATACCGGCGTCGCCAACCACCCGATTGAGGATTTTGACGCCTATATGGACCGGCTCAACCGGTTTGTGTTCCGCTCCGGCCTCATCATGAAGCCGGTGATTGCGCAGGCGAAGGCAGACCCAAAACGGGTTATTTATGCCGAAGGCGAGGATGAACGCGCTTTGCGGGCGGCACAAATTGCGATGGAAGACGGCATTGCCGTACCGGTGCTAATTGGACGCCCAGGCGTTATGTTAGATCGTGCCAAACGGTTTGGCCTGAAGCTGAAGCCCGGCGTGGATTGCGAGATCATCAACCCAGAGGATGATCCGCGCTATCGCGATTATGTGGATGCTTATTTTGAGTGCGTTGGCCGCTCCGGCGTCACGCCCGATGCGGCGCGCACGGCGGTGCGCACCAACAGCACGGTTATTGGTGCTATCGCTGTTAAAACGGGCGATGCAGATGCGCTTATTTGCGGCTTACAAGGCGGCTTTAAGGGTCATGTGGACCATGTGCACGACATTTTGGGCATGGCGGATGGGATTACCGACTATTCCACCCTTTCTTTGCTGATCATGGACAAGGGCGGCTACTTCATGACCGATACCTATGTCAGCTATGACCCATCGGCAGAGGAGCTTGTCGAGACGACCATACGCGCGGCACATCATATTCGCCGGTTCGGTATCGAACCAAAAGCTGCGCTGGTTTCGCACTCCAATTTTGGCTCCCGGCCTACTGAATCTGCACTTAAAATGCGCAAAGCCTATCAAATGCTTCAGGACCAAGGCGTGGACTTTGAGTGCGATGGTGAAATGCATGCCGACGTCGCACTTAGCCAGGTGCTGCGTGACCGGGTCATGCCTGATAGCCACCTGAAGGGTGAGGCCAACCTGTTGGTGATGCCAAACCTTGATTCCGCCAACATCGCGCTCAATGTCACCAAGGTTCTTGGCGAAGCCTTGCATGTGGGTCCAATCCTCATCGGGCCGACAAAACCTGCTCATGTGCTCACCCCGTCGGTCACTAGCCGCGGCGTGGTGAACATGACGGCCTTGGCGAGCGTGGATGCACAAATAGGTACGGATGAGCGACTTTGAGCCGCACGCAAGGTGAGGTTGACCCACCGATCATGCGCGCCTGGACACAATATGTGTATGGGCCAGTGGATGTTCTCAGTCTCAGCCGCAACGTTCGTCCGGCACCCAAAGCTGGAGAGGTTTTGGTGCGGGTGCGCACCACATCGGTGACCACGGCAGACTGGCGCATACGCGCAGCAGCGTTTCCCGGTGGGTTGTGGCTTGCAGGCCGCTTGATGATGGGGCTGCTCGCGCCACGCACACCGACACGTGGCATGGAGTTTGCCGGAGACATCGAAGCTGTTGGGGAAGGCGTCACCAAGTGGGGCGTTGGCGACAATGTTTTTGGCATGGTGGAACACGGTGCGCATGCTGAATATCTGGTTGCTTCGCAAGATGGATGCCTGCTGCCCATGCCTGCTACGCTGTCTGACCAGCAGGCAACCGCCCTGCCCTTTGGCGGCATCTGTTCGCTGGTGTTTCTACGCGATGTGGCAAAAGTGAAGCCCGGCCAGCGCATGCTTATCGTTGGCGCGTCCGGTGGTGTTGGGGCCTATGCCGTACAGATCGCCAAAAAGCTTGGCGCGCATGTGAGCGGTGTTGCAAGCACACAAAATCAGCAGTTCTGTCGCGATCTGGGCGCTGATGAGATGATCGATTACACCACGGCCTCACCGCTTGATGGCGATCAGACCTATGATTTGATTTTTGATACGGTTGGTAAGGTGTCGTACGCGCAAGGCCGTACCCGCCTAAAAGAAGGTGGGCTTTTCTTACCGCTTAATTTTGGTCTGGCCGATGCTGTCAGCCTGCTGATGAACAAGGTGCGTGGGCGTAGCGACCTGATCCTGCACGTTAATGGTGACAGGGCCGAAGACCTGCAAACGGTGCTCGATTGGGTGAGCGACGGCGCGGTGCGCCCTGTGATTGATACGGTCTATCCCTTTGAAACCATACAAGACGCCTATGCCCATGTGGAGCGACGCAGCCGTGCTGGCGCGGTGCTTGTGCAGGTGGCGAGCTAAACCAGGCTTGCGATCAGTGGAATGAGGATCGCGGTCGCAAGGCCGTTCAGCGCCATGGCAATGCCAGCAAACAGGCCTGCGACCGGGTTCACCTGAAAAGCTCTGGCCGTTCCAATGCCATGGGCTGCAACACCTGCGGCAAAACCACGGGCGGCCGGGTCTTTGATGCGCAGCATATCCATAACCGGTGACACCATCGTCGCACCCAATATGCCGGTCATGATCACGAACACAGCGGTGAGTGAGGCGATGCCGCCAAACTCCACCGAAATGCCCATGGCAATAGGCGTGGTGACAGACTTTGGAACGAGTGACCAAAGCAATGGTCCATCCAGACCAAAGCTGAGCGCAATGACATAGACACTGGTTACCGCCGTTAGTGCGCCTGCAAGCAGCGCAACGACCACAGGAACCGCACGCCTGCGCACCTCTGGCCAGTTTTTTACCAAAGGCACAGCCAAAGCCACAGTGGCCGGGCCGAGCAAAAAGTGCACGAATTGCGCACCCGTGAAGTAGGTTGAGTAGCTGGTTGAACTGGCCAAAAGAACACAGGCTACAAGCCCAGCTGCGATCACCACCGGGTTCACCAACGGGTGCCTGCGGGCGCGGATAGAAAGCGCATCGCCAATGGCATAGGCGATGACAGTAACGGTGAGCCAGAGCAGTGGTGTTGCCTCGAGGAAAACCCAAAGCTCAACAAATTCGGTAACTGGAAAAGCGTCCATGCTTAGCTTGCCTCGCTCTCATCACCGGGCTTGTGAAGCCAACGATCAAGCACCACGAACACTGTGGCCGTTACAATGAGGGTGAGAAGCGTGGAGGCACACAGGGCGATAATGAGCGGCCAAAAATCCTGCGCAAAAACACCCAGATGCTGAATAAGCCCCACGGCAGCAGGCACATAAAGCAAGGAAAGATGCCCCAACAATGTGTTGGCTAGCGGCTCCACAATCTCTCGCAAGGCAGGCAATAAAGCCACAAGAATGGCCAGCAACACCAGCCCCAGCACCGGGCCAGGAATGCCGAGCCCCGTGACCCTAGCCAGGCCTTCGCCTGTTAGCTGCATGCCAAGCACGAGCGCAATTGCGTGAATCATAAACCACTCCGGAAGGGTTTTTATAAAGCCAACCGCGAGGGAAAGCCGAAGTGAAGCTTTTCCATATCTTCGCGCGCAGGCCTAGCACGCCTTAAGATCAGGTGGTTTAAGCCGCGTTTGCGGCTTTATCGGTCTGCTCTTCCGATGAGATTTGCCGTGCGGCCTCACGAATGGTTGCGGCCTTAAGGCTCGCCTCAGCGTCAGCGCTGGAAAGCTTGCGCGTTGGCTCGGCAACGCCAAGTTTGGCCACCAAAGCCAGGTACTGCTTGGCTGGCAAGGCCGGTGCAAACAGGTAGCCCTGCGCATGGCGAATACCAAAACGGCGCAAGTGCGTAACTTGTTCGATACGCTCAATACCCTCAGCCACAACATCCATATCCAGCTGCCCGGCAAGCTCTGTCAGGGTATGGGTGATGGATTCGCCGATCCGGCTTTTGCCAAGCTGATCAATGAACATCTTATCGATCTTCACAATATCCAGCCCAAGCTCTTGCAAATAAGCCAAACCACCATGCCCGGTGCCTGCATCATCCAGCGCCAAGCGACATCCAAGACCTTGCAACTTGCGCATGATCACCTTGGCTTTGGATAGGCTTTCCAGCGGCGCGCGCTCAGTAATTTCCAGAACCACTTGGCTGTAGGTGATCGCTGAGGGGCCAAAAATAGTCTCCACATCATTGATCACATCGAGGGAGTTGAAATGTTGATTGAAAAGGTTGATCGCAACTTTTAGCCCAGGCCTGCCCGCATAGGCCTCCTGTAAATCGTCAACCACGCTTTGCATGAGCTTGCGCGTCATGGGCACAGCCAAACCGGTCTGTTCGGCCAGCCCAATGAAAGCACCAGGCGAGACCACCGTTCCATCTGGCTTAACCCAGCGCACCAAGACCTCGCAGCCGACAAGCTTACCGCTGTCGATATCGATTGTAGGCTGATAGTAAGGCACGAACTCCCCGGCCTCGATAGCACGTTCAATTTCATTGATATGCGCTGGCGTGTACCGAATGAGCCGGGTGACCAGCAGCACGATCAAAGCGCCCAGAACAATCGAGCCAATGGTTGCCCAGCGCGCTATCGGTGCGTAGCTGGCCAATATGACCTGCCGATCAATGGAGGTTTGCACCCGCATCGACTCATTGCCCAGTGGCAAAGACACCACATCAAAGTCGCGCGCTTGTGCTCCAGAATGGATCATCGGGTCGCGGGTAAAAAGCACGGTTTCGCCGAGCGTTAGAACAACGCCGGTGCGCTCATCTAGTCTGTCGAAAAAATAGGGCAGCATCTGGCGAGGAATGAAAACCGCAGGACTTGGCTCAACACTGTTCAGCTGCAGCAACAGTCCGGTTGTGCGCGTTTCGGCCAAGCGAACCTGTGCCAGTGTGACATCCCCATCAAAGATACGTGTCGGTTCTTGGAAGAATTGCAGGATCGTCGCGTCGGTTGCTGGCGTACCGCAAATGATAATGTTGTTGCTATCGAGCATCGCCACCAGCGAGACGGCAGGGCCTTCCAAGGTCAGGCTTTGCATGCGTTCGATATCGCGCTGCGTGCATCCGCCAGCGTCTGCGGCGGATAGGTTACGCAATTGCTCAATAAGTTCGGAGAAACGCATTTCTGCATTTTCACGGGCAAACATAACTTGGTTTTGCAGGTGCTGGTCAGCAACCGCATTGGCCTGTTTATTGACGAGCCAATTTGTGCCGACCACTGGCGTGAGAGCCAACAGACAACCAATTGCAAAAAAACCGATCTGGCGGAGGCTTAAATCCACGCGAATCCTTAAAATCTGGGCCGTTCAAGCAAACTGATTTGCCACCCCGGATTGTACCCATCCTTTGGTTTGCCACCAGGGACTTGCGATAGGGTAAATTTCGCATCGGAATTTGAACAGATCAAACGGAGAATTTTCTCCACTTGCAGGCTATGAAAAGGCCACAAAACCTATGCTGTGCAGGCGTTTATGACGTTCATCCTGCTTGCCCTTGGCACGGTTAAGTGCCATGCAACAAAAAACTTACGATCCGCATTTGGAGGTGCGCATGGAAGCGCTGTTCATTGGCCACGCCTATATCGATGTTACGTTCCTTACCGATACGCTTCCTGAGGGCGATGATAAAACGATTGCTGATGACTATGCGGTTTCCTACGGTGGCAACGCGGTAACAGCGGCCTTTGCAGCGGCAAAACTGGGCGTAAAACCCGACCTTTTGTGCACATCAGGGGATGATTGGCTGTCGCTGATGTTCCGCGAGATGGCGCGCTCTGCTGGCGTGCGCATCCATGAGCGCAAAGTGGCCGAAGCCTCGCTTTCCTTCATCATGCCAAAAGATGGCAAGCGCGCAATCGTGCGTTGTCGCGATGATGCCTATTTGCACCCCTACCCCAATCTCAATTTGGATGGCTGCAAGGTTTTGCACGTTGATGGGCACCAGGGCGATGCAGCGCTGCACTATGCCAAAGCGTGCCGTGAGCGCGGCATTGCCACCTCGCTGGACGGCGGAGCGGTGCGCGAGAACACAGATGAGCTGCTGAAATATATCGATGTGGCTGTGGTGTCTGAGTTGTTCTGCGAAACCTGGGGTCTTTCCCCGGCTGATTCGCTGGAAAAACTCAAAACCTATGGCTGCCGCGTTGGTGCTGTGACGATGGGCGCCGATGGTGTACTGTTTTACGCCCAAGATGGCGAGCACACGCAGGTCAAAGCACTGCCGGTACCGAAGGAAAACGTTGTCGATACCAATGGTGCAGGCGACATTTTCCACGGCGCCTACATCGTCTCGATGTTGCAATTTCCAAGCCGAACCTGGACTGAACACTTCAGATTTGCCCGCGCGGCTTCAGCCTTCGCTATCCAGCATCTGGGCAATGAAGACAGCGTACCAACGCATGGCGACATCGAAGCAACACGCAAAGAATATGAGCGCATTTCAGTTTAACTGAAATGCCGTTCAATACCTGCAAGCACTATATTTAACTGAAAATCGATTAACTTGCAGCTGGCGGTGGGTTTACACGCAGATTTAGCTCGCGCAATTGCGCCGAAGAAACATCCGCTGGCGCGCCCATTAACAGGTCAACAGCTTGCTGGTTCATAGGGAACAGCGCCACTTCACGTACCGATTTTGCCCCACATAGCAACATCACAATACGGTCCACACCAGCGGCCATGCCGCCATGCGGTGGTGCACCATAATGGAAGGCACGGTAGAGGCCGCCAAACTGCTCTTCCACTTCTTCTGCGCTCTTACCGGTCAGCTCAAAGGCTTTGACCATAAGGTCAGGCAACTGATTTCGGATGGAGCCAGAGGCAAGCTCATAACCATTGCACACCAGGTCGTACTGGTAGGCTTTGATGGTCAACGGGTCCTGCGTTTCCAGCGCTTCCATCCCGCCCTGTGGCATGGAGAAGGGGTTGTGCGAGAAGTCCACGCGTTTGTTCTCTTCATCCCATTCGTAGAACGGGAAATCGACGATCCAACACAGCTCAAAGCGATCTTCGTCGACCAGCTTCAGCTCAGTGCCCACCTGCGTGCGCGCATCACCGGCAAAGCCTGAGAAGCTCTTCGGGTTGCCTGCAACAAAGAAGGCCGCATCGCCTGCTTCCAGGCCAAGCTGTTGACGCAGCGCTTCGGTGCGTTCTGGTCCAATGTTTTTGGCCAGCGGGCCGGCGCCTGCAACAGATGCCCCTTCTTGGCCCTCTTCTTCGCGCCAGAAGATATAACCAAGGCCTGGTTGGCCTTGGCCCTGCGCCCAGCTGTTCATGCGATCGCAGAAAGCCCGTGAACCGCCGGTTTTGGCAGGGATCGCCCACACAGCGTTCGCCTCATCTTCCAGCATGCGCGCAAACACTTTGAAACCAGACCCACGGAACGGCTCCGAGGCATCCTGCATTTCAATAGGGTTGCGCAAATCCGGTTTATCGGTGCCATAAAGGCGGATGGCATCAGCATAAGGAATGCGGCGGAAGGTTTGCGAGACAGGTTTGCCCTCGCCAAATTTCTCAAAAACGCCGCGAAGGATCGGCTCCATCGTTTCCCAAACTTCTTCTTGGGTAACGAAGCTCATTTCCAAATCGAGCTGATAGAATTCGCCTGGAAGACGATCAGCGCGCGGGTCTTCGTCGCGGAAACAGGCAGCGATCTGGAAGTAACGATCAAAGCCCGCCACCATCAACAATTGCTTGTACTGCTGCGGAGCTTGCGGCAGCGCATAAAACTGGCCGTGATGGATGCGGCTTGGCACCAAAAAGTCACGTGCACCTTCGGGCGAGGATGCGGTGAGAATGGGCGTTTGAAACTCGTTAAAGCCCGCCTCTTCCATTTGCTTACGCATCTCGCGGATCACTTGCACACGGGTCATAATGTTGGCGTGCAGGGTCTCACGGCGCAAATCCAGGAAGCGATAGCGCAGGCGTGTATCTTCAGGAAATTCAGGCTCACCAAAAATTTGCAGAGGTAGCTCTTGCGAGGCACTGAGCACCTCAATCTCGGTAGCGAACATTTCAATAGCGCCAGTTGGCAGCGTCTCGTTCACTGTTTCGGGCGTGCGCTCTTTCACTTTGCCATCAATGCGCAAGCACCATTCCGAGCGCACAGTTTCAGCCAGCGAGAAAGCAGGCGAATCTGGATCGATGACAATCTGCGTCATACCATAATGGTCGCGTAGATCGATAAACAGCACGCCGCCATGGTCTCGCACGCGGTGCACCCAACCAGCAAGGCGAGCAACATTGCCCACATCTTCAGCGCGCAGGGCGCCACATGTGTGCGAGCGGTAACGATGCAGACCAGTGTCTGACATTGGGAACATCCTTGGCGTACAGAAGGGGACAAACGCGCATATGCGCAGGTTGGGTGGGGCTTAGCGCCGTTCACGGTGGGGCGTCAACCATGCCAGGACCAGCAAGTGCTGCGACTTTCCTGCATCGCCATCGCCGTACAAAGTGTTTATGAGGGGTTTTATGAAACTGCTAACTGACACCGATTCCTTGGCTGCCCTGTGTGGACGGCTTGCAAGCGAACCCTTCATCACCATCGACACTGAGTTTCTGCGCGAAACGACGTTCTGGCCTCAGCTATGCCTTGTGCAGGTGGCGGGCGAGCACGAATACGCGCTGATCGACCCGCTGGCCGATGGCATTGACCTCACGCCCCTGTTTGAGCTGCTGGCCAATGCCAGCGTGTTGAAAATTTTTCATGCTGGGCGGCAGGACATCGAAATATTCCACTATCTGACCGGCGCTGTGCCGCAGTCTGTGTTCGATACGCAGATCGCTGCCATGGTTTGCGGTTATGGCGATCAGGTAGGGTACGATCAAATTGTGCGCCAAACCGTAGGCGCTGCGATTGATAAATCCAACCGCTTCACCGATTGGTCGCGCAGGCCGCTAAACGATGGGCAACTGGCCTATGCCGCGGCTGATGTGACCCATCTGCGCGATGTGTATTTGCACCTGGCCGATATTTTGGAAACCAAAGAGCGCAGCAGCTGGGTGGCAGAAGAAATGGCGACCCTGCTTGATCCTGCCACCTATTCGGTTGAGCCTAATGATGCCTGGCAACGCCTTAAATTGCGCGCGCGCAAACCGATCGAATTTGCCGCACTCAAAGCCGTTGCCAAATGGCGCGAAGAGGTGGCCCAAGCCCGCGATGTGCCGCGCCGGCGGATCTTGAAAGATGATGCGATTTATGAACTGGCCCAGCAGCGCCCACAATCGCTTGAGGCCCTGGGTCGTATGCGTGCAGTGCCGCGTGGGTTTGATAAGCAGCCTTATGCCAAGGCGTTGATTGAGGCGATGCAGGGCGTAGCGGCCATACCAACCGATGATCTGCCGCGCTTACCCAAATCCAAACGCAACCCCGAAAGCGCACCAGCAATTGCTGAGCTTTTAAAAGTGGCGCTGAAGCTGGTGGCCGAGCGCGAAGGCGTTGCACCGCGCATCATCGCCAACACCGATGATTTGGAAAACATCGCGATCCATGGCGATACCGATGTGAAGGCTATGAGAGGCTGGCGGCGCGGCCTGTTTGGCGACATGGCGCTGCAAATTCGCTCCGGCGAAATGGCGCTTGGTGTGCGCGGAAAACGTGCTGTTCTGGTGCCGATGGAAGCCAGCGACGAAGACGACGAGTAGCCTATTCTAGCGGATCGCCACCACACCTTCTGATTTGCCGCATAGTTTGGCCAGCGAACCCAGACGCTTGCCCAGCCGCTCACCACGCAAGCCTGAAAGAGATTCTGGCAAATAAAGCGTCAGGCGATCTTCATCGCGGCCATCCAGCCGCGCTTCTGGCAGCACGCCGGGCATAGACGCAGTGAGCGCATAGGCCACACGGAACATGGCGCCCAGCAACTGGGCACGCTCGCGCTGCGCCGATGAAAGCACCGATCCGATGTGCTCATCCATTGTGTCATCCGACAGGCCCTGATGCCGGTAGAAATTGGCCATCGCGATGAACAAACGACCAGGATGGTCCACGCCGCTAAAGGGTGCGTGGGCGATGATGTTGTGGCTTTGCACACCGCGATAATCTGGGTGCGCGCGCCAACCAATATCGCCCAATAGGCTGGCCGCTTTGCGGAGTCGCGCCTCACCATCGCCCTCATCTATCCCAAGCGCCTCACACGCATGGCCTGTCCAATCGGCAAGTTCACGGGCATGATCGGGCGAGCGAGAGCGTAAGGTGGCCAGCTCAAAGGCGGCATCCAGCAGTGGATCGCGGGCCTTATCGTCTGGTTCCAGATCGTCGAACAACAGCCCCTCACGCACGCCAAGCGCCGAGAGCACAACCTGAGCGGGTTTGCCAACCTCGAAGAGTGCCTGAAGCGCGGCAGCCCCAAATGGGATCAATGCTTTCCGGCTGCGCGAGACCGCGCGCATGGCCTCATGGCCTTCATATTTGCCACGTGCCACATCTTGGCAGAACTTGGCAAAATCGGGCGTTTCAACCGAGTAAGCATGCATCACCGAAAGCGGGTATTCGGTGACCTGCATGTGCAGCTTGGCCAGGTTCCGCCACGTGCCACCCACCAGGTAAAGCGTACGTGCGGCAAGGCTTGCGGCAGTTTCATCATCTTTCAGGCGCGACAGCGCAAGTTTGTAGGCGCGCTTGGCATCCCCGCCTGCTTCTTCTTGCAATCGGATAACGCCGAGCTGGTGCGATACGCCGGACCCAATATGGCCAGCTTTCACCTCCACCAGCTCCAGGCTGCCGCCACCAAGGTCGCCCACTATGCCATTGGGATTATAAAAACCCGACTGCACGCCCAGTGCCGCAGCCCGGGCTTCCTCGTCACCTGACAGGATAGTGAGTGGCGCGCCAATGATGCGCTCAGCGTTGACGATGAAAGCTTGGCCGTTGCTTGCCTCACGCACAGCAGCGGTGGCGATAACCCTCAGGCTGCGAATACGCATCTGATTGGCAAGGTGGCGAAAGCGCGCCAATGTGGACAGCGTGAGCGCAACGGACTCGTCCGACAGGGCGCCAGTTTTGGCCAAACCACGGCCCAGGCCACACAGCACTTTTTCGTTGTAGAGAGGTGTTAGCGCGCGGGCCAGCCGTTCATAAGCAACAAGCCGAACCGAGTTGGAGCCAATATCAATAACCGCAACCGGGCCAAAGCCCGATAGCCGGCCTTGTCCTGGAAAGGTTTCAGCTGGTGCTGCGCGTGAAAAAACGCGGTTGGTTCGCTTGAAGAGATTTTCCACGGCCTGACAGACTTGGATTTGTCATGAAATAACGATGTGCGTTGAACGGTTCTTCGCCAGGCGCGGGTGTAATGCGCTTATGACGTCCGTCGGCCAACAGCTCCCAGCTTTGCTGGTTGTCTTTCAAACTTGCAACCATGATTTGGTCGAGTATCTGCGCATGCACCGTTTCGTTGTGGATGGGCACCATCGCTTCCACCCTTCGATCTAGATTGCGCGGCATAAGATCAGCCGATCCCATATAGATGATCGCCTCCGGTCCAGGCAGGCCTTGCCCGTTGCCAAAGCAGACAATTCGGCTGTGCTCCAGGAAGCGGCCAACGATGGATTTCACCTCAATATTGTCCGACAGGCCCGGCACACCTGGACGCAGGCAGCAAATACCGCGAATAATCAGGCTTACCCGAACGCCCGCCTGGCTTGCTTCATACAGCGCATCTATGAGCTGGGCATCCACAAGCGAGTTCATCTTGATCCAGATGGCCGCTGGCCGCCCAGCACGGGCATGATCAATCTCGGCGCGGATATGATCAAGCAGCCGCTGGCGCATACGTGTGGGTGAAACCACCATGCGATCAAGCTCGGCAGGTTCGGCATAACCAGTGATAAAGTTGAAGATACGTGCCACATCGCGCGCGATCACCTGATCAGCAGTGAAGAACGACAGATCGGTGTAAACTTTGGCTGTGATGGGGTGATAATTGCCGGTGCCTATATGGCAGAAGCTCATCAAATTGCCCGCTTCGCGGCGCACCACAAGAGATAGCTTGGCGTGTGTTTTTAGCTCCAAGAAGCCAAACACAACCTGCACCCCTGCCCGCTCTAAATCGCGTGCCCAGCGAATGTTGGCTTCCTCGTCAAAGCGCGCCTTAAGCTCCACCAGCGCGGTAACAGATTTGCCAGCTTCAGCCGCCTCTATTAGCGCGCGAACAATGGGCGAGTTGTTGGATGTGCGGTAGAGTGTCTGTTTGATCGCGACCACATCAGGGTCAGAAGCTGCCTGGCGCAGAAACTGCACCACCGCATCAAAGCTTTCATAGGGGTGGTGAACCACCAAATCTTTCTGGCGGATGGCAGCAAAGCAGTCTCCCCCATGCTCACGAATACGCTCAGGAAAGCGCGGCGTGTAGGGGATGAATTTCAGATCATCGCGGTCAATATCCACCAGTTCAGAAAGCTCGTTCAGCGCTAGCGCGCCTTCAACCTTGAACACTTCGCTGTCTTCAACATCCAGTTCCTTGGCCACCAGATTGAGCAACGCATCGGGCGTTGTTTCTTCAATTTCCAGCCGGATTACCGAGCCACGACGACGCCGTTTCAACGCGCTTTCAAACAGGCGCACCAGGTCTTCGGCTTCCTCTTCAATCTCCAAGTCGCTATCACGAATAACGCGAAAAGCACCCGTGCCAGTAACCTTGTAGCCGGGGAACAGTCGGGCAATGAACATGCGCACCACCCGCTCCAGCATAATGGTGCGATGGCCTTTGCCCGTTTCTTCAAAGCGCGGCAGCTTCACAAAACGCGCGATCTTGGATGGCACACGAATGAGCGCGGTCATCGCGTCATTGGCACTGGTGGTTTTGGTCTCGCTCTCCACAACCTTTTCCAGCTGCAAAGCGATAGAAAACCCAAGATTGGGAATAAATGGAAACGGGTGGGCCGGATCAACCGCAAGCGGCGTTAGCACCGGGAAGACATGGCTCAAGAAATAGCCATCGAGCCAATCACGCTCACGCGGATCAAGATCATCGGGGTCAACAATGGTGATGCCAGCTTCTGAAAGTTCACCGCGCAATCCATTGAAGGCTTTTTGCTGGTGGCGCGCCAACTCAGCAACTTCTTCGCTGATCGCTTGCAGCTGTTCAGCGGGGGTCAATCCATCGTCAGAGCGCTTGGAGATCCCTTCATTGACTTGACCAACCAGGCCAGCAACGCGCACCATAAAAAACTCATCCAGATTGTTGGCTGAGATCGAAAGGAACCGCAGCCTCTCCAACAGTGGATGCTGGGTGTTATCAGCCTCTTCCAGCACACGCAGGTTAAACCCAAGCCAAGAAAGTTCACGGTTGATGAAGCGCTCTGGCGAGGCCATCAAGTGATCATAAAACGGCGTCTCATCGCTGTCGGTATCTTGGATGAGCTGTGTGGATTGGCCTGGGGCGGTTTCGGTCATCTGTTTCCTTTTTTGCGTCTTACGAGGGTGTCGCAAGGCGGTCTAAGTCAGTTTTGTGACAGTTCGTAGGCGTCCAGCACATCGCGCGCCAGGGATTTGGTAATCCGGCGCCCTGCAGCCAAGGATCGCTCGTCGATCACGCGCACAAGCTTGGCAAGATTGGCATAGCTGCGTTCCATGCGTTGTAGCAGATATTCGGCGATTGATGGGTCCACCATCAAGTGGCGGTCAGTAAACAGCTTAATGGCTATGGCGGTAAAGAGCGCATCATCCGGCGCTTCAACACTTGCACGCTCGCCTGCCCGCAGCCGTGAAACCGTGTCTGGGCGCCTAATGCCCAATGTTTCTGGCGCGCCCTGGCACGTAACCAGCACGACCCAAGCATTGGCGCGCGCCACCTCAAGAGTATGAAACAGCGCATCCTCATCCTGCTCTGAACGCTGTGCGCCAACCCAAGTCTCCAAGCCATCAATAATGATAGCCCCGCCAGAATGGGTAAGCTGCGGCACGGCCCCAGCAAACCAATGGACCGCGCTAAAGCGCTGGGCAAAGAGGGTGGCAAGGTGAGTTTTGCCAGCGCCGCAAGGGGCCAGTATTAATCCAACAGGGGTTGGCCAAGCCAAGCTGGTTGCAAGCTGATGGGCCTGCGCATTGCATGGGCCCACCACATAGTCTTCACCCGCATAGGACGGCGGGGGTGCAATATCAAATACCAGTTGGCCAGCATCGGCCATCGCTAGATCTCATCAGTGGGGGCCGCGCCGCGCCCCTCGCCCTTGAAGAAAAAACTGGTCTTGTAGTGCTTCATACCAAAGCGGGCGAGCACACCGATAGAGGCAGCCACCGGCACGGCAATAAGCAGACCAAGGAAACCAAAAAGCGAGCCGAAAGCGAGCATTGAAAAGAACAGTATGACCGGATGGAGGCCAACGGCATCACCGACGATTTTAGGCTGAAGGAAGTTACCTTCCACAAACTGGCCAAACACAAAGATGCCCGCGATCACAACGATCCAAAGTGGCTCTGACCAGAACTGCACCAAGGCCACACCAACCGATGTGCCAAAGCCGACAAGTGATCCAATGTATGGGATGAAGCTGAGCAACCCAGCGCCAAGGCCGATGAGCAGCCCAAAATTCAGGCCTGCTAGGGTTAGTGCGGTTGCGTAAAACACACCCAAAATCACCGCCAAAATAAACTGACCCCGGATGAAGCCAGCCATCACACCATCAATTTTGGTGGCAAGATCACGGATTGTATCGGCATGATCTCGGGGCAACAGCCCATCGATGCGGGCAACCAGATTGTCCCAATCGTAAAGCATATAAACAGCAACAATGGGGGTGATAATCAGCGTGGACAGGACACCAACCACAGCCGCGCCTTGGTCCAGCACGCGGCTTGCCAGTGCTGCCATTGTGCCAGCATTGGCTTCAATAAAGGCGCGAATGACATCGAAATTCAGCGTGCCAAGCCAACTCATGATTGCATCAAACGTCATCTGGGAAGGAAACAGCGCTTGGCGAACCGCGAGGTCTTCCTCGCTTACTGGCGCCATAATGGCGTTGATTGCCTGATAGTCTTCCTCCGCAAGGCCAAAGATCGTGCGCAATGTTTCTGGAATATAGGGGCGCAGGGCTTCAATCAGACCAAGCAGCTGCTCGATCAGCAGCGGCACCAGAAGCAGCAGGCCTACCACAAGGGCGAAAATGGCCAGCGCGGTGATCGTTAGTGTCGCCCACAGCCTAGAAAAGCCAAGTCGCTCAAACCAATCGGCAGCCGGATCCAGCAAATAGGCAATCGCCATACCCGCAACAAAAGGCAGCAAAATGCTGGAGAAAACGTAGACAAACGCGATGAACACAATGGCGGCAAGCGCCCAGAACATGGCTTGGCGTTGAACGGTCATAAAGGCGGCTTACTCGCTGATTTGAGGTGAATGGATTGTGTACTCTTGTCACATAAGCCTTATGGCCCACAGGTTCCAGACGTCAGGCGCTTGTTTTGCGATGCGGAATGCGCCACCCATCGCCAAGCGAAGGGAAAGAGCATCATGAGCGGATCGCAAGCCTACAAAAAAGCAGGCGTGGACACCGATGCCGGCGCGCAGCTGGTGGAACGGATCAAACCTGCCGTGCGCTCCACCCACCGCCCTGGCGCAAACACCGATCTGGGCGGATTTGGCGGCCTGTTTGACCTGGCAGCTTGCGACTATAATGATCCTGTTTTGGTGGCGGCCAATGATGGCGTGGGCACCAAGGTTATGATCGCGATTGAAAGCGGTATTCACGACACTGTCGGCATTGATCTGGTGGCCATGTGCGTGAACGATCTCGTGGTTCAGGGCGCTGAACCCTTGTTTTTCCTTGATTATTTTGCCGCAGGCTCTCTGGATGTGGAAACGGCTACGCAGGTCATCGAAGGCATTGCGCAAGGCTGTAAGCTGGCAGGCTGCGCGCTGATTGGCGGGGAAACGGCGGAAATGCCCTCGCTTTATGCGGGCAAGGATTACGATCTGGCTGGCTTTAGCGTCGGTGCGGTGGAGCGCGACGCAGTTCTGCCGCGTGGTGACCTTGCAGCAGGCGATGTGGTGCTCGGACTTACATCCTCAGGGTTCCATTCCAATGGCTTTTCGCTGATCCGGAAAATTGTCGCTGACGCGGGTCTAACCTACGACACCCCGGCCCCGTTTGATCCCGCCCGCTCGCTGGGTGAGGTGTTGCTGACGCCAACGCGTATTTATGTGAAAAGTGTGCTGGGCGCACAAAGACAAACCAGCGCGATCAAAGGCTTGGCGCATATTACTGGCGGTGGCTTACTGGAAAACATCCCGCGCGTGCTGCCCGATGATTTGGCCGTATCACTTGATCTTTCGGGCGTTACCGTTCCACCAGAAATGCGCTGGGCCTCAAAAACCGCAGATCTATCAACCCATGATATGTTGGCCACATTCAACTGCGGCATCGGCATGGTGGTGATTGTGGGGGCGCAGGATGCTGATGCTGTTTCAGTCGCATTGGCCGAAGCTGGCGAAACCGTCGTGCCGCTTGGCGAGGTCACCGCGCGCGCAGGCGACCCTGTAGAAATTGAAAAACCCCTGCCCCTATGAAGCGCCGCGTTGCCATTTTGATCTCCGGTCGCGGGTCGAACATGCAGGCCCTTATCGATGCCGCAAGCGATGCAAACTACCCGGCCGAAATTGCACTTGTCCTGGCCAACCGACCCGACTCTGATGGTCTTGTCCGTGCTAAAAGGGCCGGACTTAAGACCGTTTGTATCGGACATAAGCCCTACAAAGATGACCGTGAGGGCTTTGAACGGGCCATGCAAAGCGCACTTGAAGAAGCGCACGTGGAGCTGGTTTGCCTTGCCGGTTTCATGCGGCTGCTAACCCCTTGGTTCATCGACAAGTGGCACAATCGGCTCATCAACATTCACCCCTCGTTGCTGCCATCGTTCAAAGGGTTGAACACGCACGCCCGCGCGCTGGAAGCTGGAGTGAAGCTGCACGGCTGCACGGTGCATTTCGTGCGACCGCAAATGGATGCCGGGCCTATCATCGCCCAGAAAGCCGTAGCCGTGCTGGATGACGATAGTCCAGACAGTTTGGCAGAGCGCGTCCTGGCGGCGGAGCATGCGCTCTACCCACATGCGCTGGCGCAGGTGATCCAAGGGTTAGAGGGCAAATGGACCATCCATAACGAGCGCGTGTTTGGTATTAGGCCGCTGACCTAACCGCGTGGTGGTGGGGGGCGTCGCAGACCTGGACCATCCTGCCCACCGGGACGCCGATCTGGGCGTTGAAGCGAGCCTTGGCGCGCGTTCTGCTTGGAAAAGCTATCGTCTGGATCGCCCGCAAAACAGCGCGGGATGTAAGGAAATTCATCAGTAATTACATAGTAGTAGGTGCCATCAGGATACTCGGCGGTTACCCCCACTCGACCGTTACACGCGTCCAGGGTGCCTGAACCCGCCGCATAAACCCAATCGGCGGTGTACGTGCCATCATAAGCGCCGCCAGGGCCGCTTTGCCGCGTACCAGAGCGCAGCACATAGCTTGATTCCATCTCCACCAGGGCCGACGATGCATTGTCCGCATCAGCGTAGCTTAGTGGCCCATAAATGGGGAAGCCATCTGCGGCATAGCCGATCAATGTTGGCGTTCCTGAGTTAACGAGCCTATCATAAAGTCCATCGGGCAATCCATGATAGTGGTAGGCACCATTGGGCTGAACATGGGCGTTGCTGCTATCAAGGCCCAGCGAACGGGTTTGCGGGCCAAAGGCTTCGTAGTTCCAACCTGACGAGCGGTCATTGTTCCAAAACTCTGCGGTTGCGGGATCAAAAATCACGCCATTGAGCGCGACGCCAAACACATAGCGATCAACGCTGGTTGCGGATCCAACGGTCGGATTGGTTGGCATTGAGAACTGGTAGCTTTGCGCACTGATGCTGTTGGGGTTGTTGGCATTGGGAAACTGGCCAGGCGCATGATCTGGCAAGCCATCGGCAGTGATGGTGCGCACTGCGCCATTGGAGGTGATGGAGATGTTCGCCGCCGCCTCCACTGAGCCCAGAAGCAGCTCGTCCAGCAGCGTTTCCAGCAAACTTGTGTCTTCCTCCACCAGCGCTTGGCCGGTGGCGGCGACTTCTTCCTCGTGCGTTCCGTGTGCGAACACATTGCCTGGCAGGGCTGTTGTTGCGAACAGCACCGCAACCATGGACGCCAGTCCGACGCGCTTGAAAAGTGTGCTGTTGGATAGGCAAGTCGACATGGGTTTAGCCCTTTTCATCTGGCTGCTCATACCCCCATTTTTGTGGTTTGTGAGCACGGCATGAAGATGGGCTGCCAGGCCACCAAACACCAGTTAAGCCTGCGTCATGTTCGGCCTTTGTCCGTTACATCTGCTTCATGACAAAATGGAGAGGTTTGGTGCTGCAAAGGAGGACGGACGGTAGACTGTTTCGAGCGAGTGGACAGTCACTCAGTTGGCAGCTTTGAGCCCAAACCTGCGCATTGGATGCGGCGCGGCGAACGACCGGAACATCTGTTCGGTGGATTGCATTGCAACCCCGAAGGAAGTCCCCTGAGCATTTCACTTCTCGTCGTACTCGCAAGAGCACTCGAACAAGGTGCATGACTGGACTGCTCAGCTTTCAAGCACTTCAGACGTGCGGATTTTGCGACCAAACAGAGGGAAAGGGTGCGCCCGAGGATGTGGGCCTGAGGGTTGCCGTTCGGCACAGTGTCACCGCGCATTGGCTGCTTGCACCCTAACAAACTCAATAGGTGTTTTCAGGCGGATGTGCTTTTGTCCGACGGTCCCGTACTGGGGGCGACAACGGGAGTACAAAAATGAACCATAAGGCTCTACTATTTGCTTCACTGACTGTTTTGCTGACTACCGGCGCGCATGCTCAGTCTCAGCAGGCAATCAACCAGTGCCTTCAAACGCAGTGCAACAGAATCATTGTGAACACTGACAATGCCATTTTGGAATGCATGGCGACGGGAAGATTCGAAAACGACTGCATTACATTGATTAGGCCGTCCGCCATCAGTGCGATGCGTCAGTGTGAGGCCACCTGCCAAGGAAACTAGACCGGCAGTTGGCCGCACGTATGGCCCAAAATAGTTGCCAAATTTGAGAGTGCGCCCATCGATTGGGCGCACTATGCTTCTTGGTAAGGGGAGGGTCTGTGACACATAAAAGGCTGCAACGCGCGCCGCTTCGATCAAAGGTTTTTGCCCGTTGAGCTATGGTGGAAGGGTCTGGCATCAGCCGTCAAAACCAAATGACCGCGCGCGGCCTTGCAGCTCTGCTCACCCAGTTTGTACCCTATGCTGGCTTGATGGAAAGCTCGCCGCGGGGCTCACGTTATAAGACGGGACCGCTTAGCGATGTCAGCACGCTAGCGGGCTACGCCCAAACACGCGAGCACGGATTGGTGCGGTTCGTCATCGCCGTGCCTGGCGGAACGGGACGGCTGAGATTTGCGATTTTAGTAGCGATTGAGGAGGGGCTGTAGGCCCCAACGTTGGGGAGCGGGTGCCGTTTTCATTGTGCTATGGGCGAACATTTAGGCCCTCAAGTGGCTAGAGCGGTCGTCCTTGTCAGTGCAATGGCAGCTCGGAGCCCAAGGCTGATATCTTCGAACCCGAAACCCGTTTATCCCAAGGCCATTTGGTACGGCAATACGACGCCCAAGCGTGACCCCGGGCTGTAGGCGTTGGTCGCATGTTGGTCGCTAACCGATCGCATCGGCGTCTTGGAGTTAGTCAATATGCATCCTAGAAAGCCCGAGTCTCGGGCGGACCGTCGCATCTTGATCATGCTGAAAAAGCAAGACTGCCAGACCGTCATGGAACTCCGCGTCCAGGAATTCGTCTTGCCTGCCTGACTTGATGGACCATGCGCCCTCAACGCCGAAAACGGGATCATATTCTCCGCTCGGATTTATCCTGCCGACAAAACAGTTGTGGATGCTTTGTCCATCGGATTCGGTACCGGCAATCGCTATCTTGCCATTCTGTTCCGCCACTCGGTAGGCGTTGCTTCTTCCTGCAGCCCGGAACTGTATGTATCCGTCATCACCAAAATCCCTATCGACTTTTCCGTTGGGCATCATGCAGGCAATTGCGGCTTCATTTCCGTATCCTACGGCGATTATGCGCCCATCAACCAGTTGGACGACATCCTGAACTCGGTGGCCAAAAATAGCACCGCCTTTAAGCTCGACGATTCCGTCTTCGCCGAAACTCTTGTCCTGTGAGCCATCGAGATGAAGCCGTTGCAATCCAACACGTGGTTGTTTGCCGTTGCTGTTGCCCAAAAGATAAATGTGCTCACCGGTGAAGCATACTCGGCTACATTCGAACGCTTGCTCTACTGCCCCCATCTCAAAAATCTGGAAATCCGGGCTATCGCCAGAAGGGCTTTGGATCAAAACCACCCCATCCCCTGCGTTCGCAGTTCGAAAAAGCCCACTGGGCTTGTTTTCTGACGTTATCGCGATGATACGTGTTTCAGATGCAATAATTTCACACGTATTCGGCTCGAATATGGAGCTATATTTGAACCCATACTCAAAGGCGGGCGTGAAAAAATGAACTAAACCGCCAGAGTAGTGCAGGTCGTACCTCTCGTGACCAAAGGTCGGGTCAAAATCTAGACTTGGAAATTCAAGGACCCCGTTCAAACCAAATCCGGTATCCATTGCTCCGTTCCCAGCAATCCTGACAACACAAGCATTTGTTCCCTGCCGCGTAGTGACGTAGTAGAAATCGTTTTCGAAGGTCACGCGATACCCATAGAGATCCGTGCCACGTAATATTTGAATCCCATCGCTGCCAAAGGCCGCATCTAGCCCCGTCTGGAAGGGATTTCGTCCGATTGGTGGCTTTTTTGTACGTGCTCCATGGATAGATGCGGCAAGTTCCCAAAATTTTTCTTCGAACCATTCGTCTTCGCTAAAGTCTATATAAAGCTGCCCTCCGCCTACAAAATTCGGCTGCATTTTCTCAGGGTTGTTTCTCATTATTGGAATGAAGGTGTGGACTGGTCTGCCCTGCACAAGGGCTCCGCTCATTAGTCTTCGCTCAAATGGAACGCCACCTGCTTCAGCCTCGTTGCATCGATCTACATAAGCCCTGGTGCAAATCATCAAGACACGGTCAGTCTGCACAATTTGCTCCATAAATCTGGGAAGATCACCCCCTAGATCTATGTCCCACTGATCGAGGTAGACATCGACACCAGCTTGCGTGAGCCGAGTTGCTAGGTGGTTTACCCATGCCCTGTGGCCCTTCGAGTCATGGGAGTAGGAAATGAACACTCGTGGCGCTGACATAAGTAATCACCATCTCAACCGGCGGATGCACACATTAGCATGGCCCTTGGGAACCTCAGTAGTTGGAGGATTTGCTTCCAACAAAGGATAGCACGTGATCTGCAGCCTAGGGACGCCACAGACAAAGTAAATGCGGGCCGTATCTCACGCCTTCGAGCGTGATTGTCGGATGATCGCCCTCATCGGCGAACCGTGCCTTAGATAGTAGCGCAGGGAAGGTCCGCAGCCCACCCTTTATAGACCTCTAAGCGCAGCCCGATATTGGTCATTTTGTCCGCAAAGCCATCATTCCGGAAAACAAAAAAAGGCGGCCAACTG
>JBGCDM010000093.1:0-31196 GCA_045105395.1 Devosiaceae bacterium
TGGTTGTCCCATTGCCCGATGCGAAACTCTGGCGCTGGATGCTTCCGGCGCTTCCTTCGCTTCTAGCTGATCCAGCGTCACGGTGGCATGCTCGTCAAACGGGCCAACCTGCGTGCGGCGCAGGCTTGTGACATGCCCGCGCGTGCCAAGCATCAGCCCCAGATCGCGGGCAATAGCGCGCACATACGTGCCTTTGCCGCAATGGGCTTCAAACAGGGCGCGGTCTTCGTCCGGTGAGCCCAGATACACCAGATCGTGGATGGTGATGGTGCTGGGTTCCAGCTCCACAACCTCGCCATCGCGGGCCAGATCATAGGCGCGCTCGCCGTCGATTTTTTTGGCAGAAAATGCAGGGGGAACCTGTTCAATGGTGCCAATGAACTGCGGCAAGGCCGCCAAGATGGCCTCCTCATCCGGGCGCACATCGCTGGTGGCCGCCGGTTCGCCCTCGGTATCGTCGGTGGTGGTCTCGATGCCCCAGCGCACGGTAAACAGGTAGCGCTTCTCGCCATCCATCACATAGGGCACAGTTTTTGTTGCTTCCCCTAACGCTAACGGAAGTACGCCGGAAGCCAATGGGTCTAGCGTACCTGCATGGCCGGCCTTTTGCGCATCGAACATGCGCCGCACGCGTGAAACGGCATGTGTTGAGGTCACACCAACGGGTTTATCCAGCAGTACCCAGCCAGACACCTTACGGCCCTTCTTGCGTCTGCCCATTACTCGTCGTCTTCACGGCCACGAGTGGCATCGGTGTCGCGCGCAACTTCAGGGGAGCGCAAAATCTTATCGATCTTGCCATAGGTATCGAAGGAAGTGTCAGGCTTGAAGCGCAGTGTGGGCGTAAAGCGTAGGTTCAGTTGACGCCCGATCTGCATGCGCAGATCACGCTGCCCCGCGGCAAGCTTTTTGGGCAGCGTTTCCTTGTCGCCCGGCCCTATGGGCGTAACAAAGCATGTTGCGATCTTGAGGTCCGGGGACATGCGAACCTCAGAGACGGAAACAAGCGTTTTGCCAAGGTCTAGGCCATGCACATCGCCACGCGTGAGAACATCGCTAAGAGCGTGGCGGACAAGTTCGCCCACGCGCAATTGTCGTTGAGAGGGAGCATCCATCACAGCACCTTATGAACCAAACAAAAGCCAAAGCTGCCAAAGGCAGCGCGCAGACAGCCAACAAGGCTTTACAGTTTGCGCGCCACCTCTTCCACGCGGAAGCACTCGATAACATCGCCTTTCCGCATGTCTTCGTAGTTTTCAAACGCCATGCCGCACTCTTGGCCCGTGGTCACCTCGCCAACTTCATCCTTGAAACGTTTCAAGGTTTTTAGCTTGCCTTCGTGGATCACTACGCTGTCGCGGATAAGGCGCACGCCAGAGCCGCGCTCCACCTTGCCTTCGGTGATCATACAACCGGCAACCTTACCAACCTTGGTAATGTTGAACACTTCCAAGATCTCGGCATTGCCAAGCATCGTTTCGCGGCGCTCAGGCGACAACAAGCCTTCCATCGCCGCTTTAATGTCATCTACCAAATCATAGATGATGTTGTAGTAGCGGATTTCGATGCCTTCGGCCTGCGCGATCTCGCGTGCCTGTTTGTTGGCACGCACATTAAACGCGATGATCGGCGCTTCGGAGGCAGCAGCCAGTGCGATGTCGCTTTCTGTCACGCCGCCAGGAGCTGCGTGAATAACGCGGGCGGCAACTTCATCATTGCCAATCTTTTCAACAGCTTGCGCAATTGCTTCCACCGAGCCCTGCACATCGCCTTTAACGAGAATTGGGAACTCTTTGAGGTTGCTTTCCTGCAGACGGGTCATCATCTGCTCTAGCGAGCCACGTGCAGTGCCCAAGCGAGTGGCCGTTTTTTCACGGATCTGGCGCTGGCGGTACTCTGTAATCTCACGGGCACGTGCCTCACTATCGACCACAGCAAATGGATCGCCAGCGGAGGGTGTTTCCTGGAACCCAAGCACCTCAACTGGTGCTGACGGACCAGCTTCATCCACCTGTTCACCATGATCATCGATCAAAGCGCGCACGCGGGCATAGGCTCCACCTGCAACCAGAATATCACCTTTGCGCAAGGTACCCTTTTGCACCAGAACTGTCGCAACAGGACCTCGGCCCTTATCAAGCTGGGCTTCAATCACCACGCCCTCAGCTGCGCGGTCTGGGTTGGCCTTCAACTCCATGATTTCTGATTGCAGCAAGATCGCATCCAGCAGACTATCAAGACCTTGGCCGGTGGTAGCAGACACTTCCACGTCCTGAACTTCACCGCCCATGCCTTCCACTTGCACCTCATAGCGCAACAGATCGGTGCGAACTTTGTTCGGGTCAGCAGCCGGTTTGTCCATCTTGTTGATGGCCACAATCATTGGCACTTCACCAGCACGGGTGTGGTTGATCGCTTCAATCGTTGTAGGCATCACGCTGTCATCAGCCGCCACCACCAAAATCACGATATCGGTGGCTTTGGCGCCGCGGGCGCGCATCGATGTAAAGGCTTCATGGCCCGGCGTATCGATAAACGAGATGCTCTGGCCGTTCTTTTCCACCTGATAGGCGCCGATATGCTGGGTGATGCCACCGGCCTCGCCCTGCACAACGTTGGCATTGCGGATCGCATCGAGCAACGATGTTTTACCATGGTCAACATGGCCCATAATGGTCACCACCGGCGGGCGCGCCTCGCCAGTATCATCATCATCAGTCGTGTCGTTGGAAAATAGACCTTCTTCCACATCAGCTTCAGACACGCGCTTAACCGTGTGGCCCAGCTCTTCAGCGATCAGCTGCGCAGTGTCGGCATCAATGATGTCGTTCACGGTCAGCATCTGGCCCTGCGTCATCAGCACTTTGATCACATCCACGGCGCGCTCAGCCATCCGGTTGGCAAGCTCTTGGATGGTGATCGCGTCTGGAATGGTCACCTCGCGCAGAACCTTTTCGCGCGGGCCAGTTTGTTGCTGACCACGGCGGGCTTTTTCCTGGCGGCGACGCATTGCAGCCATTGAACGGCCACGTGGGTTGCCATCATCGTTCAGTGCGCGGTTGATGGTCAGCTTGGAACGGCGGCGTTCATCTGTGCGCGGTGTTGGCTTGGCAGGTGTTGGCGTTTCAACGCGTTTGCGGTCGGCTCCACGCACACTGCGGGCGGGGGTATCTTCGCCACGTTTTGGCGGTACCGGCGCATTCGCCTCGGTGGTCTGCGGTGCAGCAGCTGCAGGCTTTTCCTTAGTTTTTGGTTTCCGAGCCTCAGCTTCGGCCGCCAATTTGGCTTCCTCAGCTAAGCGCGCAGCCTCAATTTCGGCTTCTTTTTTCAGGCGTACTTCTTCGGCAGCGCGGCGTTTTGCTTCCTCAGCAGCGGCCTTGGCCTCTTCCACTTCGCGCAACTGCGCTTGTTTTAGGGCATTAAGCCGTGCTTCCTGCTCTGCATTGGTTGCGCTGCGTGCCGTTCCAGCTTTGGCAGCACCTGCGCCGCCACCTGAAGCAGGCTTGATGACGCGGCGCTTGGTCTGCGTCACCACTTTGGGTGCAGCCTTAGGTGCCACTTCAGCTGCGGGCTCTGCTGCTGGTGCAGGCGCATCGCCAGGCATAACGATCCGGCGCTTACGCTTTTCCACCACCACCGAGTTTGATCGGCCATGGGAAAAGCTCTGCCGAACCGTCCCTGATGAAGGTTTTAGCGACAGTGTACGCTTGCCAGATTCGGCGTCGCGTGTGCCATTTTCGTCCGTTGTATCTTGATCGCTCATACTGCCGTCTTGTCTCCTAGCACCGTGCCATCTGCACGCTGCGTTGATCGTCCGCTGCTTTTCGCGCCTGGTTCCTTGGCTTGCAAGGATAAATCATCAAGGCAAAAGTCTTCAAGCCGTCGCAAGGGGGCAAGAAAACGTGCGGCACCCGGACCGTCCAGAAGGGCCGCATGTATCACATGTTCCAGCCCTAATGCCAAACCCATTTCGTCATGTGGTAAAACTCGCAAAACCGGCACGCCCACATGGCCTGCAAGCCGGTCCAATTTCATCACGCCATCCGCCCCTGCATCGGTTGCATGAAGCAGCGTATGCGCTTTGCCACCCTTCAATGCACCTTCCACTTTGGAAAAGCCATTGACCACAAGGCCAGCCTTGCGCGCCATCGACAGCGCGCCGCGTGCGTGGTGGTTGAGGGTGGCTAGTGTGCGTTGCTCAATATCATCCAAGCCTAAGGGGGCTGTATCCAGCTTGAGTGCACGGCCGAAGGCTTTGCGTTTTATCGCCTGCGCCAGCACAGATTTATGGCCGGTAACCCAGGCACCACGACCAGGCAAAACCGCCTTTAGATCGGGAACCAGAACCCCATCAGGATCTAGGACAAAACGAATAAGGTCAGTATCACCCGCATGTTGGCGCGTGACGATGCACATGCGCTCACGCGCAGCCTCGTCTTTTTTCATCGCCTGTGCGTGTGTGGCAGGTGCCATACTGTGCTGCAACCTTCTCGCTCATCACCGGAGGCCCGCTTACGCGGGCGCTCCTTCGTTTTCATCAGCCGCTTCTGTTTCAGCTTCGTCTTCAGCGTTTTGCGCCATCAGCTCTTCAGCCGTGATCCAGCCAGCCGCCACCCGCGCTTGCATAATCATGGCTTCGGCATCGGTTTTTGATACATCAAAATCAGACAAAGCACCGGGGAAGCGAACAGTTTCACCGTCTTTGCGCTCGTTCCAGCCCACCAGATCATCGGTTGCACAGCCGGCAAAGTCTTCGATGGTTTTCACCTCATCCTTACCAAGTGCCACCAGCATCGGGGTTGTAAGGCCATCAATTTGCCGCAGCGTGTCTTCCACACCGAGCTCTTTGCGTTCGCTATCAGCCTTGGCTTCAATTTCTTCCAAGAACTCACGGGCACGGGCCTGCAATTCATCAGCAGTTTCATCATCAAAGCCTTCAATGGTAGCGATTTCCTCGCGCTCCACATAGGCAATCTCTTCCATTGTTGCGAAGCCCTCAGATGCAAGCAACTGGCCCACCACTTCATCAACATTAAGCGCGCCAACAAACAGCTCAGAGCGTTCAGCAAATTCCTTCTGGCGACGACCGGACTCCTCGTCCTCCGTCATGATATCAATATCCCAGCCGGTGAGCTGCGACGCCAGGCGAACATTTTGCCCGCGACGACCAATTGCCAGTGACAGCTGGTCCTCAGGCACCACAACTTCAATACGCTGGGTGTCTTCATCCAGCACAACTTTGGCAACTTCTGCCGGTTGCAGTGCGTTCACCAAGAATGTCGCTTCATCTGGTGACCAGGGAATGATGTCGATGCGCTCGCCCTGAAGCTCCTGCACAACAGCCTGCACGCGAGAGCCGCGCATACCCACACATGCACCCACTGGATCGATTGAACTGTCGTTAGAAATTACACCAATTTTAGCCCGTGAACCCGGGTCACGAGCAACACGCTTGATCTCAATAACGCCGTCGTAAATTTCGGGCACTTCCATGGTGAACAGTTTCACCATGAACTGCGGATGGGTGCGGGAAAGGAAAATCTGAGGCCCGCGCTGTTCGCGGCGCACGTCCAAAACATAGGCACGCACGCGGTCGCCATATTTGAAAATTTCGCGCTGGATCAATTCGTCCCGGCGCAGCATAGCTTCGCCGCGGCCAAGATCCACAATCACATTGCCATATTCAACGCGCTTAACCGTGCCGTTGACGATCTCACCAATACGATCCTTGAATTCTTCAAATTGGCGATCACGCTCAGCTTCGCGCACTTTTTGTACGATAACCTGCTTGGCTGACTGGGCGGCGATACGCCCAAAATCGAGCGGCGGCAGAACTTCTGAGATCACTGAACCAATTTCCGCATCTGGCAGCGTATGCTGGGCATCGGCCACGGTCATCTGCGCGTCTGGGTTTTCCACCTCTTCGACCACGTGGATCAGGCGTTGCAACTTCAGCTCGCCGGTTTTTGGGTTGATCGTCGCGCGGATATCAGTTTCTGAACCGTAGCGGGCGCGGGCAGCCTTTGCCATCGCCTCTTCCATGGCAGAAATAACGATATCTCGATCAATCGACTTTTCCCGGGCAACCGCATCGGCGATTTGCAGCAGTTCCAGTCGGTTTGCACTGACGGCCATAAGCCTTCTCCTCAAGGTCGCTGATGCGCTTAGGCGCTCGTTCCAGCGTTGCTATCATTGTCGTTTGTTTTGGCGAGCACTTCATCTTGCGCTTTTTGTGCTGCTTCCAGCAGCGCGTCGGTCATCACAAGTTTAGCGTCATCCATCGCCTCATAGGGCAGGGCAACGGTCAGCATGCCCCCAACCGCATCAATGGAAAGCTCAACGGTTTCATCCAGCGCTTTTTCGATGGTGCCGCGGTAGCGCCGCCGTCCCTCGCCGGTGCCAGTATCGATAGGGCGAGCCAGCTCAATCTTTGCTTCGTGACCAACCGCGCGCTTAAAATCAATGGCACGCACCAAAGGGCGATCTACACCAGGTGAGGACACTTCCAAATGGTAAGCCGTCGTGACCGGATCATCCACATCCAGAACGGGTGAAATATCACGGCTTACAGCTTCACAATCTGTAATGGTGAAGCTGCCATCGGGGCGTTCGGCCATAATTTGAACGGTCTGGCCATTTTGGCCAGATATGCGCACGCGCACCAGCCGGTAGCCTAAGCCTTCAATAGCAGGCTCAATAATCGCAGCCACACGCGCAGCAAGACCGTTTTCGCGGATTAGGCGCGGCTCTGGCTGATCAGTGTTGGGCGTAAGGAGCGATGTCATAGGGCTTTGCTTATGTCTTAAAAACAATTTGCTTGCGCCAAACGAAAAGGGCGGGCCTGCGAGAGGCCCACCCTAATCAGATGTCTGACGATGAAGGTGTTGAATAGAAGATAGGCCCACTAATCGTAAAACGCAAGTGTTTTGTGTTAATCGGGCAACAGGTTTGTAAAAAATGAAAAGTAGGCCGGTGTACGACCTTCGCGAATAGCCTTGGCTTCATAGCGCGTGCGTGTCCAATCATCCCAAGCCCTGCCTATGTCGCGCTGGTGTATGTCAAAGCCTGGATGCCGGTTCACCGCTTTCAGTGTGGTAGCTTTGTAAACATCGATATCACTGGCCACGCGGAGTTGTGCACCTGTCTTCATCTTCGGGTGCAGCAGGTCCAGCGTATCAAGACCCATAAAGCGGCGTTTTTCATGCTTCAGTTTCGGCCAGGGATCAGGGTAGAGCAGGTAAACACTATCCAGGCATTGATCTGGCAGCCAAGCGATCACCTCACGCGCATCACCTTCATGCACCCGCAGCCGATCTTTGCCATCATGATGGCGAGCATCGTCCAGAAGTTTGGCCATGCCATTGACGAACGGCTCGCAGCCAATGAACCCAGTATCTGGTTTACCACCCAATTGGTACAGCAGGTGTTCCCCACCGCCAAAACCAATTTCCAGAGCAATCCTGGTCACAGGCACCTGGAAAAGCTCTGGCAAGGCAGGGCACGGTGCATCTAGTTTCAGGGCATGGTCTGCAAGCCCTTGCTCATAGGCTTGCGCTCGGGAATCGCGCAGGGGTTTGCCCTTACGCCGCCCGTAAAGAAGCCCGCGTGCCCGTTCAGCGCCTTGATCGTTAGTCGGCAATAGCAGCCTTCAACTCATCAACCAGATCGACCTTCTCCCAGGAGAAGCCTCCATCGCTATCTGGCGTGCGGCCAAAATGACCATAGGCCGCGCTGCGTGCATAAATTGGCTTGTTAAGATCCAGGTGTGAGCGGATGCCTCGTGGCGAAAGGTCCATAACTTTGGCCAGCGCCGTTTCCAGTTTTGTCTCGTCCACATGGGCCGTGCCACCTGTGTCCACATAAAGCGACAAAGGTTGTGCCACACCAATCGCGTAGGCCAACTGAATTTGCGCCCATTCTGCAAGGCCGGCAGCCACAACATTTTTCGCCAGGTAGCGCGCTGCATAGGCCGCCGAGCGATCCACTTTGGTAGGATCTTTTCCGGAGAACGCGCCGCCGCCATGGGCAGCCGCGCCGCCATAGGTATCAACGATGACCTTGCGGCCTGTTAGACCACAATCGCCATCTGGCCCGCCAATCACAAAGGCACCAGTTGGGTTCACATGCCACACAGTGTCATCGTTCACCCAGCCATTGGGTAGAACCTCGCGTACATAGGGCTCAACAACGGCGCGGACATCATCGGATGTCATGTCTGCGTCCATGTGCTGGGTGGAGACGACGATGGATGTTGCGCGCACTGGCATGCCATTTTCATAGGCCAACGTGACCTGGCTTTTGGAATCTGGACCAAGCACAGCGGCTTCGCCTGATTTACGAGCCTGCGCGAGGCGCTCCAAAATCTTGTGCGCGTAATAGATCGGCGCTGGCATCAGATCGGGTGTTTCTTTGCAGGCGTAGCCAAACATAATGCCTTGGTCGCCAGCACCTTCATCCTTGTTACCGGAGGCATCTACGCCTTGGGCAATGTGGGCTGATTGTTCGTGCAGCAGAACATCAATATCGCAAGTGTTCCAATGGAAGCCATCCTGCTCGTAGCCAATGTCTTTAATAGCCTGACGCGCCCGCGCTTCGATCATATCATGCGTGATAGAAGATGGGCCGCGTGTTTCACCGGCGATCACCACCTTGTTGGTGGTGGTCAGCGTCTCAGCAGCCACGCGCACCTGCCATGGGTCCATACCTTCAGCGATGGCGGTGCTGAAAAACATATCAACGATTTCATCGGATATACGATCGCACACCTTATCTGGGTGGCCTTCAGAAACGGATTCACTGGTGAACAGATAAGACGAACGCGCCATAGACTAACTGTGTCCTCATTGGTGTGACAATTTAGCGAGGCGTTCTTTATATAGAACGCACGTTCGCTAAACCGGATGGCGCGTTCCATGCCATCGCAGCGTTACAAAATCAAGGCTGGCCAGATCCCAATCGGGAATGCACGTTTGTTAGCCGCCCGTATTGGCGGATGCCTTTTTAGGCTCGGCGCTTTCATCCGTGCCATCTTGCCCTGCGATGGATTTGACCAACTCAACGATGCGGCGGCGCACGGCAGGGTCCTTCACCTTTAAGAACGCCCGGGTGAGCTCAACACCTTCGGACGTGGTGAGAAGCTCAGAAACATAGCTAACGCCGGTGTCAGAAAACCCGGAGGCTGCATCAGCACCGGGCATGTCATCATAGAAATACGAGATCGGAACTTTCAGCTCCTTGGCAATGTCCTGCAAACGACCAGCACCTATACGGTTGCTACCTTTTTCGTACTTTTGAATTTGCTGAAACGACACGCCCAATGCTTCGCCAAGGCGTTCCTGGCTAACCGACAGCATCATGCGGCGCATGCGCAGGCGCAGGCCAACATGAACATCAACTGGATTAGGCGCGCGTTTGTTCACCATTGTCTCTTTGTTCCCGGCAGTATGACGATCAGCGATATCACAATACTTCCCTTACGTAAGCTGGACCTTCAAACAGTACGGTAAGGCAAAGATCAAGCCAGAGTGTCTCTAGTAAGCACCGACAAAAGACTCAAGGCAAAACCGGTTTTTGCGTTCTCTGGTAGTAAACAGAAATACTTAAAACCAAAGCGAGTATCGCCCAGAACGGCCAAGTGCCAAACCGTTGATAGGCCGTCGCTTCCAATGTGCTTGGCAACGCGTGATCGATTACACCTTGTGTGCGTATGCTCAACTGCGCTCGCACACGGCCATACCCATCAATCACGCCGCTAATACCTGTGTTGGCAGCACGAACCATTGGCAAGCCCATTTCAACCGACCGCAGGCGGGCTTGGAAGAAATGCTGATGCGGCCCAGCACTTGCGCCAAACCAGGCATCATTGGTCACGTTGAGCAGATAGCCAGGATTGTACTCTTGCACCCCATCGCGCACGAATCCTGGAAAAATAATTTCATAGCACACCAGCGCCAGGCCAATCGGTCCACTGGTTGCCGAGAGAGCACCAGGCCCGGATCCCGGCACAAAACCCGCTGGCGCAGATACCAGGGGCCGCAAGCCCAGACGGTCAATCAGATCACCAAAAGGTAACATCTCGCCAAAGGGCACGAGCCGCGCTTTGTCATAGGCATCAACAATTTCACCGCGATCATTAAGGCTGTAAACTGAGTTATAAAAGACCCGTTGCCCACCTTGCGTCTCGGCTCGTATGGCGCCAGCCATGAGATTGGCGCCAAGTGGCAAAACCGAGCCAATGGCAGCAAGCGCATCTGGCCGTTGGGTCAACAAAAAGGGAAAGGCTGATTCTGGCCAAATGACGTGGCTTGCCCCGAGCAAGCCAAGGTCTGAACTGTGGCCTTGGTTCTGTTCTACCGTAAGGCGAAGCAGGGTCGCAAAATGCTGATCGCCAAGATCTGGATCCCATTTGTCGGCTTGGGCAATATTGGGCTGCACGATGCGTAGGGTTACATTGGGCTGGTCATCAACCTGCGCCGTCGTCAGGCGCATGGCACCAAAACCCGCCCAGCTGATAAAGACCAACAGAACCGCCAGCGCTGCTAAGCGCGATCCACGCCCGGTTATATGAGTGGGCCACAGCCCAGCAGGAAGCATGGCCAAAAGCAGCACAAGCAAGCTTGCCCCAAGTGGGCCCACCAAAGAAAAACCCTGCAAGAGTACGTCATGAAGACCAAGCGCGCTGTGGTAGCCATTCCACGGAAAGCCGGTAAAAACCACCCCGCGCAAGGCTTCAAACACAACCAGTAAGCCAGCAAGCATCCCGATACGGGCAAAGCCTGTGCCCCAAAATCGCCCGGCAATCGCGCACGGCAAGGCGACGAACAGCGCCAACCCACCTGGAATAAAGATCAGCGCAAAAGGGATGAGCCAGGCATGGGCGCCAGCATTGACCAGCAGAGCCTCTGCTAGCCAGTAAAGCCCTGCCAAAAAGTAGCCAAAGCCAAACCACCAGCCGGTGACAAAAAATGATCCCGGCGACAGTCGTCGCGTCGATGGTGGGTCGGCATCAGCACCGTCCAACAAAAGCACCAAGACAGGCAGTGTGAGACATAAAACAGGTGCGAAAAACACCGGCGGCAGTGCAAGAACGCTCACACAGCCGGCTAAAACCGCAACCAGCAAGCGCTTTACGCCATGCAACAACACCAAAGCGTCAGCAATGCTTTGCAGGCGGTCCAGCATCCAGCGCGCTTACGTGCCGGTGGCTTGATTGGCTGGTTCGTCGTCGCTGTGTAGGTGGATATCGGCTGCCGCCCGCTCAGTACGGCGTGTCATGCGTGGATCGCGCCGCCGCATGCCCGCAGGATACACCTTTAGCCCTTTGATACGGCGTGGATCAGCGTCGGTCACTTCAATATCGAGGCCTTCCACCGCATCAATGAGTTCACCGCGCACTGGAATGCGGCCAAGCGCGTTAAAGACCAGCCCGCCTAGCGTATCGATCTCATCGGCGTCATCCTTGTCGAGCTGAAAAATATCGCCAAACACCTTCTGCACATCTTCCAGTGGGACGCGCGCATCAGCGATGTAGCCACCATCACCTATCGGCTCAAAGCGCGGTGCAACCTCATCATCATGCTCATCTTCAATGTCGCCAACGACGGTCTCGATCAGGTCTTCTAGCGAAATGAGGCCATCTGTGCCGCCATATTCGTCGATCACCAGCGCCATTTGCACCCGGTTGGCCTGCATTTGCGCCATCAAATCTGTGGCTGACATGGAGGCTGGAACAAACAAAAGCTCACGGATGATACCAACATCGATCAGGCGGTTTTCAAGATCGATTTTCTGAAGATCAAAACCAGCCTCTGCCGCAATAACAGCTGCTTTGCTTTTATCATCATTGTCGCCAGCTACTTTGCGCGCACGGGCGCGCTGCCGCGTGGATGCATCTTCATTGCGTGCTCGGTCGATCAAATATGAGACCACATCCTTGATGTGCACCATCCCAACAGGTTGATCGAGCGACCCATCAAACACTGGCATGCGTGAATGACCTGAAATGCGAAGCTCAGCCAATACCAGCCCAAGTGATGTGGATTGATCAACCGCCTTGATGTCGGCGCGAGGGACCATCACATCTTCAGTTCGGGTTTCACGCAGGCGCAAAATATTGCGAAGCATCGCCCGCTCTTCAGGCGAAAAATCGTTGCCAGGGCCTTGCTCTTCGGCCAGCGCATCTTCCAAATCAGTGCGCAGATCACTGCCATTGGTGGGCGGTTTAAGCCAACCAAACAGCCGGTTTAGCCACGCCGTGTCGGATGCGGCATGCTGTATAGCAAGCTCTGGTGAAGGTGAGGGGGCCGCCAACTGACGGTCAGTACTGGAAGGTTCTGCGCTAGAAGGGTCAGAAGGTGAAGAGTCTTTGTTCATCAGCGTGCAGCGGTTTTTGCCGTCTGCCTGTCCTCTGTTTCAATTCGTAGGTCACGCCAGCCGTTTAGCTTGCGCGATAGGGGTCTGCGATCCCAAGGCTTGCTAGGATTGCTGTTTCCAGCGTTTCCATAGCCTCTGCCTCTGAATCAATATCATGATCATAGCCCAAAAGGTGCAAAAAACCATGAACAATCAAGTGGCTCATATGGTGGTGTAGGCTGATTTGGCCAGCCTCGGCCTCCCGCTGAACGGTTTCTTGGGCAAAAACAAGGTCGCCCAGTAAAACAGGGCGCGTGCCATCCAAGTTTTCTACCTCGCACTTTTCAAGCGCCGGGAAGGAGAGAACATTGGTTGGCGTGTCTTGGCCGCGGTGTTGCGCATTGATCGCGCGCATGGCCGCATCATCGCTCAAGACTGCGCTAATTTCGCTGTACTGGTAGCGCAGGGGCACAGCAGAACACGCTGCCTGAAGCGCCGCATCAAACCAGGTTTGAACTACCTGTTCCTGCGGCCAGTCACCTGCTTCAATCGCCAATTCAAGTGCAGGTGTCACTGGTCCCCGCCAAGTAAGGGCGATTGGCGCTCGGCGGCAGCGCGCACGCGGCGGCGTGCAGCCTCATCATAGGCCGAAACGATTTCGCTCACCAGCGGATGGCGCACAACATCTTCGGCGCGGAACTTCACATGCACAATGCCATCAATACCACGCAGCATACGGTAGGCTTCACCCAGGCCGGACGTTTGCCCAGGCGGCAAATCCACTTGGCTAGGGTCGCCAGTAATGATCATTTTGGATCCCTCGCCCAGGCGGGTCAGGAACATCTTCATTTGCATCGATGTTGTGTTCTGCGCCTCATCCAGAATAACAACAGCGTTGGATAGGGTTCGCCCGCGCATAAAGGCCAACGGCGCAATCTCAATCACCTGGTTGGTCAGTCCTTTTTCCACCTTGTCTGCCGGCATCATATCGTAGAGCGCATCATAGAGCGGGCGTAGATAAGGGTCGATTTTCTCTTTCATATCGCCAGGCAAAAAGCCTAGCCGTTCGCCAGCTTCCACTGCGGGGCGTGAAAGGATCATCCTCTCCACTTCGCCGCGTTCTAAAAGGGCGCAGGCATAGGCAACCGCCATATAGGTTTTACCTGTGCCAGCTGGTCCGGTGCCAAAAATCATCTGAGCTCGGTCAAGCGCACGGATGTAAGCATCTTGCGCTGGATTGCGCGCCGTGATGGTTTTCTTGCGCGTTGCAACCGTGGCAAGCGCCAGTTTGCCACCTTTGGGCTCAATGGCGGGCAAGTTTAGTTGGGCAGACGCAGTTTCAGCCATGCGCACCGCGCCATCCACATCGCCGGGGTGCAGTGAGTGGCCCTGCTGCAGGCGTTGATACAGGCTATCGAGCACCTGGCGGGCAAGCGCACAGGCATCGGGCGTACCTTTGATGGAAACCTTGTTGCCACGCGCGGCGGCATCAACGCCTAGCTTATGCTCGATAATTGCAAGGTTCTCGTCAAACTGACCGTAAAGATCGCCGACCAGTCGGTTATCATCAAACTCCACCACAATATGCGCCAAATCAGACGCATGGCCTTCCACCGGCGGTACGCTCACATCGTTCAAACGGCAGCCTCCAATGGTGTCGGCACGGGGCCAGGTGCAGTGTCCTGAGCATCCATCAAATCACCAAACAAACTGTTGGTGCCGGTGTGCGTAATGGTAACGGTTTGCATGGTCCGCAACATAGTTTGTGGCGCTTGCACATGCACCGGTTGCAGCCAAGGCGAACGGCCAACCAGTTGACCGTCCATGCGGCCAGGCTTTTCAAATAAAACGGGGAAGCTGAGGCCGATTTTTGAATCTTGAAAGGCGCGCTGTTGTTCGCTGATCAGGCCTTGCAAAGCATGCAGACGCGTTGTCATCACATCATCAGGCACATGATCATCAAGCAGCGCACCGGGTGTGCCGGGGCGCGGGGAATATTTGAACGAATAGGCTGCCGCATACCCAACATCGCGGATCAGCTGCATCGTGTCTTCAAAATCCTGGTCAGTTTCACCGGGAAACCCAACAATGAAATCCCCCGACAGCGCCAGATCGGGCTGCACCGCACGGATGCGCTCGATCAGGCGGCGATACTCATCACCGGTATGTCGCCGGTTCATCGCTTTCAGGATTGTGTCCGATCCAGACTGAACCGGCAGATGCAGATAGGGCATCACCTGGGACAGGTCACGATGGGCATTGATCAGATCATCATCCATATCGCGCGGATGACTTGTAGTGTAGCGCAGCCGCCAAATGCCATCAATGTCTGCCAAAGCGTATAAAAGTTTCGCCAATGACCAAGGCTGCCCGTCTGGACCTTGCCCATGATAGGCGTTCACATTTTGCCCAAGCAGCGTAATTTCGTGCACGCCTGCATCCACCATGGCGCGCGCTTCATCCAGTATTTTGGCCACATCGCGGGACACTTCAGCGCCGCGTGTATAGGGCACCACGCAGAAGGTGCAGAACTTATCGCAGCCCTCTTGCACGGTTAGAAAGGCCGTGGGGCCACGGCTTGCCAGTACTTTTTTTGGCGTCATACCAATGCTGTCAAACTTATCCTCATCAGGAAATTCGGTCACCACCACGCGCTCGCCGCGCTCGGCCCGCGCCACCATATCGGGCAGCGCTTGATAGCTTTGTGGGCCGACAACCAGGTTCACCATGTCGGCTCGCTTGGCGATTTCTTCGCCCTCAGCCTGCGCCACACATCCTGCCACACCAATCATCGTGTCTTTGCCAAGTGCGGTACGACCACGCTTGATTTTCTTCAGGCGTCCAAGTTCAGAATACACTTTTTCTGCCGCTTTTTCGCGAATGTGGCAGGTGTTGAGTAGAATGAGATCCGCATCGTCTTGGTCCTGAGTCGGAGTATAGCCCGCAGGAGCCAACGCATCGGCCATGCGATCAGAATCATAGACATTCATCTGGCAGCCATAGGTCTTGATGAAGACCTTTTTGGCAGGCGGTTGCGGCTTAGCGGTCATGCGGCTCAATCACGTGTTTGGGATCAGCGCGCTCTTTAACGCGAAATTCTCTCCAAGCCTAGACATATAGCTAGAACACCCGCCTAGCGGTCGCGTCCACGCAGTTTAGTGGCCAGTGTCTTGCGCACTTCGGTTTCCAGGTGAAGCGCGGCTGGCTTTCGGCCACCAAGCTCAGAAACGTTTTTCGGCTCACCTAAAATGAACGACACGTCCAGCGGCCCGCCATGGATGATATCCAATAAGCTAGGCAGCAAATCCAGGTCACCATACCAGCCAAGGGTTGCCCGTTGGCCACGCGAAATGGGCAAGCCATCACGCCGCACATAGGCGATGGTGAAGGGCTGCACCATAATATCCTTGGCATTGCCGACCAGTGCGCCAAGCAGCGCTGGGCGGAAGGGCAGCACCTGGCCACCATCGCTGGTTGTGCCTTCGGCAAATAGCACCAACCGGTCGCCATCGGCTAAGGCTTGGCGCATGTCATCAGTCATTTTTCCGGTATCAGTTTTGCGCGTACGGCTCACAAAAAGCGTGTTCTGTAAGCGAGCCAAAGTGCCAAACACCGGCCAGTCGGCCACATCATCCTTAGAGATGAAACGGAAGCGCCCGCTCGCACCAATCATCACAATATCCAGCCAGGACACATGATTGCCAGCCAGCACAACCGGGCCTTTGGCAAGGTTTGCCCCCTCTTGGTGGATGCGCACACCCATGCAGCGTAAGGCCACCCAATGAAATGCGATCGGCAAACGGGTCGCCACTTGCTTAAGGCCAACCAGATTGGCCAGCCATTGGAACGGCAGCAGCAACAGCAATATGATGATCAGCGGGATCATCTTAAACCCAGCGCGCACAATATCCCAGATGCGTGGCCGCTCGCCAGGTGCCAGTTCAGCTATCATGGCATGTCACCTGGCTTAGGGTCTTTTTTAATCGGGCGGCCAAAAAGCTCGAGGCGATGATCCACCAGTTTAAAGCCCAGGCGGGCTGCAATTTTTTCTTGCAAAGCCTCAATATCTGGGTCGTTGAACTCGATCACTTTGCCGGTGGTCACATCGATCAAATGATCATGATGTTGATCGGGCGTTTGCTCGTAGCGTGCCCGCCCATCACCAAAATCAAGCCGCGCAACAATACCGGACTCTTCGAATAGCTTGACGGTGCGATAGACGGTCGACATGGAAATATTAGCATCAATGGCTGAGGCGCGCGCGTAAAGCTCTTCCACATCCGGGTGATCGTCTGCTGCATCAATAACGCGCGCAATCACGCGGCGTTGATCTGTCATGCGCATACCGCGCTGGGCGCACAAATCTTCAAGCGGCATATCAGGTTGATGGGTGTTGGGCTGTACCATACCAGGCGCTCTCGGCTCCAAATTGTGTGGTTTGGCTAGCTGTATTCGCGCCGCATGACAAGCGCGCTTACTTTGCTGCCATCGGCTTGGGTGGCATAGGCAGGGCGCTCACCAACTTGGCTAAAGCCACGCCGGCGGTAGATTTTAAGGGCGCTCTCATTTGTCTCTGCCACTTCCAAAAACACGGCCGCAACACCCTTTTGGCGTAGGTTCATCAGCGCATCATCAAGCAAGCGTGTGCCATAGCCGCGTGCCTGGCATGTGTCTGCAACGGCAAAGGTAAGCACTTCACCTTCATCACCAGCCTGGCGCACCATGATGAAGCCTTCCACAGGGCCGCGACCAAACCAGCTTAACGGGCGGATCATGCGTGTTGTCACCGCAGGGTCTTGGATCAAGCCTGTTAGATCATCAGCGGCCCAACCCACCGGAAAAGCCGCATCATGCAACTGTGCCAAGTCTTCAGCATCATGGGCGGTGGCATCTTCCAAGATACGCAACCTGCTGACACTGGCGCGCACCGGATCAAGCGCCCAATGGTACCAATCATCAAAGGTGGAAGAGTGTGTCATCGCTTGAAGTTTATACCGAGCGCTTGTGCGATAAAACTTGGTTTAAGCTCGTAAACCAGCAGGCTGAGCAGCAATAGCATCAGCAGCTTTAAGATAGAGCGGTTTTGGCTTCTCTTTTGGATCGCCAACGCTGGCTAAATTCACCAAAGCTTGGGCGCTTGGTACGGCATGGATTGTGCCAAGAATGGCCGACTTATTGGCCGCACGCACCAGCGCTGCAATCACCGGAGTTGCAGAGCCAACCAGGCGCGCGCCTTCTGGCACAGATGTGGAAAAAACCAAATCTGCCATCACAGCAGGATCTTCCATAGGGCTACCGTCAGGCTTGAAACGTTGCCCGTAAACCAAACCATTGCGCGCATCGATAGCAACACATCGAACAGCGGTTGATTTGCTTTCCAGCACATCGGTTACAGCCAGAGCCTGCAACGTACCAATGCCTATGACGGGTATATTGAGCGTTGCGGAAAACCCGCGCGCGGCTGCCAAAGCAACGCGCATCCCGGTAAACGAGCCTGGACCAATGGTGACACCAATACGGTCAAGGCTTTCATAGGTTAGCCCAGCCTGATCCAGCGCTTCCTCGACCATAGGCACCAATGCCTCACCGTGGCCGCGCAGCATAGGTGTTGAAATCTGCGCCAACACGCTTGCGCCTGCTGCCACGACCACCTGACAGGCAGGGCCAGCAGTATCAAGCGTCAAAAGGATGGGCGCTTGATTGCCTTGTATAGGTTCAGAGCCGTGTGCGTTCATGGTCCCAACTATTCAAAACCCAAACCGTCTAACAATGGGGAAAACATGTAGGGCGTGCGCCCGTATGGCCAAGGCTGGACACGCATCTTTTCTGCGATCGAAAAAATCAAAAGCTGCCAGGCATGTGAAGGATCAGTTTTAAAGCTTAATTTGCGCGCACTTCCTCAACGCCAGGAACAAAGTGGCGCAGAAGGTTTTCAATGCCGTTTTTCAGCGTGGCAGTGGAGGATGGGCATCCAGCACAGGCGCCGCGCATATTGAGGTAGACGATACCATCCTGAAAACCCTTGAAGGTGATGTCTCCTCCATCTTGCGCAACGGCAGGGCGCACGCGTGTTTCCAGCAAGTCCTTGATCGTATCAACCATGGCCCGGTCTTCTTCATCAAAAAACTCATCGCCATCGGTGTCTGGTGTTTGTTCAGCATCATCCACCAAGATCGGCATACCTGTCACAAAATGTTCCATGATGCCGCCAAGAATAGCTGGCTTGATATGCGACCAGTCCTCAACATCCGAAGTGACGGTAATGAAGTCTTGGCCAAAGAACACGCCCGTTACCCCATCAATGCCAAACAGACGCTGAGCCAGCGGTGATTTCTCAGCACCCGTGGGTGAGCGAAAATCCAGCGTGCCTTCTTCCAGCACAGTTTTACCGGGCAGGAATTTCAATGTGGCTGGGTTGGGTGTTGATTCAATTTGAATGAACATGGGGCCGATCTCCTGGCGATGCGGTGTGGT
This sequence comes from Devosiaceae bacterium, assembly GCA_045105395.1. Taxonomy (GTDB): domain Bacteria; phylum Pseudomonadota; class Alphaproteobacteria; order Rhizobiales; family MH13; genus MH13. The sequence continues at coordinate 18,826 of JBGCDM010000093.1, forward strand.
GCATGCCGATACATTTGGTACTGTCATCGTACGTTTCAAACAGCAAGAAACGCACAAGCGTTGGCACTGTTATGGCGCATTTGGGCTAGTTTGGAAAGGTTCTAAAAAGAGAATTGAACGATACCGCTCCAATGCACTAGCTCTGGTGGTAAGCGCGCCTTTGCTACTTTCTCACAATCATAGGGCATCCAGAGAAAACCGGCACGCCACACACATCAGCTTTCCTCATCAAGCGTGAATTCAATGTCCAGATCATCAAGCTTTTCGCTCAGGTAGCCGCGCGCATCTTGGATGCCGGCATTGTAGAGCGAGGGACCAAGCTGCGCGATCATGAACGAAAGCAGCTCTTGGGCGCGAAACGCGCTCAAAGGTTCATCAAACTCGTCAGAAAAATAGGCTTGCAGTGCAGATGCTAGTTCTGCCTTGCGATCATCTGAAAGCGCCAGCTTTTGGTCAGATGCGCCGCTCAAGCAATAGCCTCGATGGTGGCATCATCCATGTCGCCAGGCACAATCGTGACTGGCACCGGAAAGACCCCGCCGCGCGCTGCAAGGGCGCTAACCAATGGTCCGGGGCCGTCTTTGCCAAGGCCAGAACCAAGCACCAGAATGGCAATGTCCTCATCATCATGGATGAGCTGCGTAATCTCTTCCATCGCTTGGCCCTCGCGCACCATGCGCTCAGGGGTTAGCGAGAGGCCATTGGCACGCAGCAGGCCCACATAGCGATCCACCGTAGCGTCGGCCTCGCTTTGGGCTTCAGCGCGCATAATTTCCTCTACGCCCAGCCAATGCTGAAATTCAGAGGGCGGCACAATGTAAAGCATCGCCAAGCCACCGCCCGTGCGCTCGGCCCGGCGTGCAGCATAAACAACCGCCCGCTCACATTCAGGCGTATCGTCAAGCACCACAAGGAATTTGCGTTTGTGGCCATCTTCAAAAGCGCGTCTTGCTTTGAGCATACAGGTCTCCGGCAATCCTTAGATAGGCACAGTGGCAACGCTGAACGGCTGTTGCAAGGGACTTTAGCGGTTGGCGGTACGCCAGAGCGAGCCCGGATTAGACTACTTCTTACCGCACCAACCCCAGCACGTCGTACACTTCATCAAGCACAGGAGCTGCCACCTCGCGGGCCTGCGTTGCGCCTTTGCGCAAAACCGCATCCATCTGCGCGGGGTCAGCCAAAAGCCGTTCCATCTCATCACGCATTGGGCCTAACTTCTCGACCGCAAGGTCTGCTAGCGCAGGTTTAAATGCGCCAAACCCTTGCCCGCCATATTCTGCCAGCACGGCTTGTTTGGAGATGCCTGCTAAGGCCCCGTAAATACCCACTAAATTGTCGGTTTCGGGCCGACCCTCAAGCCCTTCAACGGTCTCTGGCAGAGGTTCAGGGTCCGATTTGGCTTTCTTGATCTTTTTGGCAATCGCATCGCGGTCATCGGTCAAGTTGATCCGAGAGAGATCCGATGGATCAGACTTTGACATCTTTTTGGTGCCATCGCGCAGGCTCATGACCCGGGTTGCATCGCCCAAGATCAATGGCTCAGTGATTGGGAAAATTTCTTTACCCCAATCATTGTTGAACTTCTGCGCAATGTCGCGGGTAAGTTCCAAATGCTGTTTCTGGTCCTCACCCACCGGTACGGCCGTGGCTTTGTAAATCAAAATATCGGCGGCCATAAGCGTTGGGTAGGCGTAAAGGCCAACACTGGCTTTTTCCCGGTCCTTGCCAGCCTTTTCCTTGAACTGGGTCATGCGGTTCAGCCAACCAAGGCGGGCCACGCAGTTGAAGATCCAGGCCAATTGGGCGTGCTCAGGCACCTGGCTCTGGTTGAACAGAGCTGAGCGGCTGGGATCAAGGCCAGCGGCCATGAAGGCGGCAGCGACGTGGCGCGTCGCATCGGCCAGTTCTTTTGGATCTTGCCACACGGTGATCGCGTGCAGATCCACCACGCAGTAAAAGCAGGTGTGCGTATCCTGCAGCGGCACAAAATTACGGATTGCGCCGAGATAATTGCCGAGCGTGAGCTGGCCAGAGGGCTGTACGCCAGACAAGACGCGTGGGGCAAAACCAGAGGTTTCGCTGATTGGGCTCTCACTCATGAGACATCCTAAAAGGTAGAAAAGTGGCCTGCCTTATCGCGGGTCTTGCAGCGCATATCAAGGTGCAGAGCGGCGGGTCATCATGACCTTCATGTCGCCCAGTCTTGCAGCGCCACTTGCGTGGGCCAGCCCAAAGAACAGGACAATACCAGCCATTACCAAGCCGCCCAGCGCTACAAGCCGAACTGGCAGTAAGGTGCTAAGCGCCAAGAACGGCTCAAGCCAAGAAGCCAGCGCGATGAGCATAACACCCATTAGCGCAGCGCAGCCCAGCAAAATAATAAGTTTGCGAAAAAGAGCACGCTCAATCCGCCAATAGCCGCGATTGAGGATCAACTGGTAAAGCACCAGCGCGTTCACCCAACCGGCCAAAGATGTGGCAAACGCAATGCCCACATGGCCAAGGAATGGGAAGAGCGCCAGCGAGGCGATAACATTCACCACAACAGACAGCGCGGCCACTTTCATCGGCGTTTTGGTGTCCTCGCGGGCAAAAAAGGCTGGTGAAAAAACTTTGATCAGCACAAAAGCTGGCAAGCCAATCGCAAAGGCTTGCAGGGCGGCGGCGGTGCCAACACGTGCCTCTTGCGTAAACGCGCCGCGTTCAAACAAGATTGAGACCAAGGGGATGGGAATAGCTGCAAGTGCCACAGCGGCGGGCAGGGTAAGTAGCATGGAAAATTCCAGCGACCGTGCGCTGGTGATCCGCACACCGGCCTCATCCCCGGCTTTTAAGCGGCGTGAAAGCTCTGGCAACAGCACAACGCCAATGGCAATACCCACCACGCCCAGAGGCAATTGATAGAGCCTGTCTGCATAGTACAGCAGTGACACAGCGCCAGCCTGCATGGAGGCAATCATGGTTCCAACCACGATGTTGATCTGCGTCACCCCGCCGGCAATTACGCCCGGGATACCAAGGTTCACCAGCCTTTTCATGCCGTCCGACCAGCGCGGGCGCACAAGTTTCAGCCAGAACCCATTACGCTTAAGATCAACTAGCACAAGCATCAGCTGCGCCACGCCGCCCACAAGTACCCCGCCAGCCAGCCACAGACCGGCTTGGTCAGATCCGGCATGGCCCATGCCTAAGATCGCAACCAGCACGGCGATCAACACCACGTTGAGCATGACAGGCGCAAAGGCAGCAGCAGCAAACCGGCCGAGCCCATTAAGCACGCCCGACATAAGCGCAAGAATAGAAACCAGCGCCAGATAGGGCATGGTGATGCGTGTCAGCAGCACGGTGAGATCGAACTTGTCTGGATCGCTGATGAAGCCTGGCGCCAGAACCAGCATAAGCAAGGGCATAGCAATCATCGCCACTGCGCACACCAGCGTCAGCACGGTGAGCAGCCCGGCCATGGCCTCCTGCGCAAAAGCGCGCGCGGCGTCTCTGCGTTCAGCCTGCGACCCTTCGCCTTGAAGCGAGCGGGAAAAAAGCGGGATGAAAGCGGAGTTAAACGCGCCTTCGGCAAACAGGCGCCGGAAAAGATTGGGAAAACGAAATGCCACCACAAACGCGTCCGCCACTGGCCCCGTGCCAAGGGCTGCGGCCATCATCACATCGCGGGCAAAGCCCAACACACGGCTGGAGAGCGTAGCCCCGCCAACGGTTGCAAAGTTGCGCAGCAAGCTCATGGCTTACCCACGCACCTTGGTGGTTTTTTTGCGCGAAACTCGCGGCGGGCGCGGTGCGGGAGTTGAAGGTGCATGCTCTGTGGGGTCGGGCACAGCACCTGCATGTGCAGCTACGCCGCCACGTCCACGCCGCGCCAGGGCCGCTGCGCGTGGCTTTCCTGGTGTTCCGCCCAGCACATCCTCAAGTTTCTTTTTGATGGCATTGAGCTTGGCTTTTGCGGTCACTTTTTGGCCGGTCAGATCGGTGACATAAAACACATCGACCGCGCGCTCACCAAAGGTTGCCACATGGGCTGAGTGCGTATCCAATGATAGCTCGCTCAACGCATTGGCCAGATCATGCAGAAGGCCGGGGCGATCACGGCCTGCCGCCTCTACCACGGTAAAGCGCTGCGATCCTTGATTATCGATCATCACTTCAGGCGGCACTTTAAAGGCTTTAACCCGGCCTTTGGCTTTGCCTTTCTCAGCCATCATCGGCGGCAGATGAACGTCGCCTATCAGCGCACTTTTCACGGTCTCAGCGATGCGGTCAGCCCGGCGCCGTTCATCGGCTTCCTGATCAAATTCCTGCCGAATCAGGATCGTGTCCAACGCTTTGCCGGTGGAGGTTGTATGAATTTGCGCGCCCACAATATCTGATTTTGCCGACACGCAAGCCGCAGCGATTGTGGAAATCAGGCGCGGGTGGTCGTGGGTGTAAATCACTAACTCTGTCACGCCTTCAAAGCTGTGCACCGCAGACACCGAGGCAAAGGCCTCGCCGGCCTCATCAGCGCCCTGGATCAGATGCGCGTGGGAAATTTTGCTTTCTAGATCGGTACGCAGCCAATAGGGCGCGTAGTGCATGGATGCGTAGGAAGTTTTTTGCGCCTCACTCCATTCTGGCAAAGTTTCAAACAGCATCGCTTGGGCAGCTTGCACCCTTTGTTCGCGCGCCGCTTCAGAGTGGCCGCCAGTAAGAATGATCTCACTTTCATAGTAAAGCGTGCGCAGCAGCTGGCCTTTCCAACCGTTCCAAACGCCTGGACCAACGGCACGAATGTCGCAAACAGTGAGCAGCAATAGCAGCTTTAGCCGTTCCAGCGTCTGCACGCGCGAGGCAAAGGTTTCGATCGTTTGGGGGTCTGATAGATCACGCGATTGCGCGATCATCGACATAACCAGATGATCTTCGATCAGCCACGACACCAGTGCCGTTTCACTGGGTGTTAGCCCCAGGCGTGGACAGACTTTCCGCGCGATTTTGGCCCCTTCGATAGAATGATCCTCAGGTCGCCCTTTGGCAACATCGTGCAGAAATAGCGCCACATAAAGCGCGCGCCTATTTTGGATGGTTGGCAGCAGAACAGCCGACAGCGGGTGCTCCTCTTTCAAATGGCCGCTTTCAATTTGCGCCATCACACCCACAGTGCGCAGCAAGTGCTCATCCACCGTGTAATGATGGTACATATTGAACTGCATCATCGCGACCACCTTGCCAAAATCAGGCACAAAGCGGCCAAGGAAACCGGTTTCGTTCATTCGGCGCAGTGTCGCCTCTGGCCGGTTTTTGGAGCAGAGGATTTCAAGGAAAATCCCATTGGCATCCGGGTTGGTTTTCAACCCTGGCGTAACCAGCTTTAGCGAGAGCGTAACCAGGCGAGTGGCATCGGGGTGTAAGGCCAAGCCATATTTATCTGCCAACTGAAAAAACCGCAGCAAGTTCACAGGGTCCTCAGAGAACACCGTTTCACGGGCCACATTGAGGCGGGAATTGTCGATGAGAAAGTCGCTGTTGCCTGGTAATTTTTTCACGTTGCGTCGCCGCAAGGGCCCCAGTACGCGATCCAAAATAGGGGTTTGCTTGGCTTCATTTTCTTCAAGCCGCGCGCACAAGATACGGGTCAGATCGCCCACATCTTTGGCAACGATAAAATAGTGCTTCATGAAGCGCTCAACTGGCTGCAGACCAGGGTGGTCGGTATAGCCAAGGCGCTGGGCAATCTCGCCCTGTAGGTCAAAGGACAAGCGATCATCAGGCCGGCGCATCAGAAAATGGATGTGGCAGCGTGTGGCCCACAAAAAGTCGCCACCCTTCACAAAGGCATTGTACTCGCGGCGGGTGAAAACCCCTTTGGTCACCAGTTCAGCTTCAGATTCCACCTGGTAAACGTATTTGCCAATCCAAAACAGCGTGTTGAGATCGCGCAAGCCACCCTTGCTTTCTTTCACATTGGGTTCGACCAAATAGCGCGATGAGCCCGATTTGGCATGCCGCCCATCACGCTCGCCCAGCTTTGCCGACACAAAATCTGCCGCTGAGCCACGCACCACCTGATCTTGAAAGGCTTGCTGAAAGCTTTTGAATAATGGCTCATCACCAAGGATGAAGCGGGCTTCCAACAAAGCCGTACGGATCGTCATATCGGTCTTAGACAGGCGCACGCATTCGTCCGCCGTGCGTGTGGCGTGACCCACTTTGAAGCCGCAATCCCACAGAAAATAGAGCAGGCTTTCCACCACTTGCTCACCCCATGGGGTTTGCTTGGCTGGGCGCAAAAAAAGCAGATCAATATCAGATTGTGGGCCCAATGTGCCGCGCCCATAGCCACCCACAGCGCACACCGTTAGCCGCTCGCCATGGGATGGATTGGTCAATGGATAGCGATAGTCTGTCACCACCCGGTAGAGCGTTTTGATCAGTATATCCTGCGCCAGCGAAAGCCGCTGAGCGCAGGCCAATCCGCCGCGATCTTCTAAGAGCAGCGCTTCGGCGGTTTTCAATATATCCACCACCGCCGCCTTGGCGATAGTAATCAGTTGCGGGTGCGCATCATCATAGGAGCCTGACGCCTCAATCACATCGCGCATGGCAACGTAAAGCGCTTCACCGTCTAGCAGGCGTGGGGCGTCGTCACGCTGAACGAGTTTTGGCAATTTACGGGGTCGTCTGGCAGGCATGTTAGCTCGGATCTTTCAGATGCTTGGCCAGATCATAAACGAAATCGAGCGCTTGGCGTGGGGTCATTTGGTCCGGGTCATTGCCGTCAAACAGCGCTGCCAGTTGGAGGCGTGCGGCGGCATCAATTTGTTCTACGCTTGGTGTGGCAGTGGACGCCACCGGCTTGGCCGCTGAAAAAAGCGGCAAACCCTCAAACAGTCCATCTTTGTCAGCATTTGGCTCCCCCTTGTCTTGGCGGGTTTCCAAATGATCCAACACAGCACGTGCGCGCGCCACAACGGGGGCAGGCAGGCCTGCAAGCTTTGCCACTTGCAACCCATAGGAGCGATCCGCAGCGCCAGGCACCACCTCGTGAAGGAAGATAACATCGCCATCCCATTCTTTCACCTTCAGGGTGCGGTTTTCCACCCGCTCCAGTCGGTCAGCCAGTACGGTGAGCTCATGATAGTGGGTGGCAAAAAGCGATCGGCAAGCATTGGTGGCGTGCAGATGCTCAACGCAGGCCCAGGCGATAGACAGGCCATCATAGGTTGCGGTGCCTCGGCCGATCTCATCCAAAATCACAAGACTTTTGTCGCTAGCTTGGTGCAAAATCGCCGCAGTTTCCACCATTTCCACCATGAAGGTGGAGCGCCCACGTGCCAGATCATCAGCTGCGCCCACTCGGCTATACAGCGCATCCACAATGCCGATGGTGGCCGAGGTGGCAGGCACATAACATCCCGCTTGCGCCAGAATCGCAATCAACGCGTTTTGGCGCAAGAAGGTGGATTTACCGCCCATATTGGGTCCGGTCACCAGATGAATAGCACCACCATCAAGCGCGCAATCATTGGCCACAAAATGCTCACGGCCATCGCGCCGCATCACCTTTTCCACCACCGGGTGTCGCCCACCTTTGATATCAAAGGACAGGTCATCGCGCATAGTGGGGCGCACGTGATTGTCGCGCGCGGCGGTTTCTGCAAGGCCAGCGGCCACATCTAGCGTGGCCAGCGCATCAGCAACGCCTTGGATGGCCAGGCGCTGGTCTTTCACACGTTCACAAAGCGCTTCAAAGCGAGCTAATTCCAGCGCCAAGGCACGTGCGCCAGCGCTGGCGATTTTAGCTTCCAGCTCGGCCAGCTCTTTGGTGGAAAAGCGCATGGCATTGGCCATGGTTTGCCGATGGAAGAAAAAATCGCCTTGTTCTTGCAGCGGGCCTGCCTGCAGGGCTGGCACTTCTATGAAATAGCCAAGCACGCCATTGTGCTTGACTTTGAGCGATTTGGCTTGCGTTTGCGCAGCATAGGTCGCTTGCAAACCAGCGATTACTTTGCGGGCATCATCACGAAGGCTGCGCGCAGCATCCAGATCATCATCCACGCCTGCGCGCACCAGCCCACCATCGCGCGCCAGCAGCGGGGGGCTATCGACAAGCTCATTGGCCAGTCGCGCCGATAGATCATTGGGTCGCGCCTCGAGAGCTGTTTTTGCACTGGCCAGAAGATCAGGCAGATCATCGCCCAGCGCCTTTTCGGCCTGACCCGCTTGCTCAAGCGCGGTGCCAAGGGCAACCAGGTCACGTGGCCCGGCCCGGCCCAGCATGACCCGCGATTGCGCACGGGCGATATCCGGTGCTCCTGTAAGCGCTGCACGCAGATCCCGCCGGATGTTCACCTCAGCCACGAAGTAGGCAACGCTATCGTGCCGCGCGCCTATTGTCGCCAAATCGGTCAGTGGCGCGGATATCTGATCGGCCAACATCCGAGTGCCCGCCGCGCTAACGCAGGCATCAATGGCAGATAGCAGCGTGGTGGCACTCTCACCTGGTTTGATGCCTGCTTTGCCCCGCACCAGATCAAGGCTTCCCCGTGTGGCTTCATCAATGGCCATGGTGCCGCCAGCACGCTCGCGCTGAGGCGGTTGAAGGCTGGCAAAGGCTTGTTTTTGTGTGCGCTCCACATAGCCGATAAGCGCCGATGCAGCGCGCAATTCGCAGCGTGAAAGTTCGCCAAACGCATCAGTGGACGCCACACCAAAGGCAGCGGCCACTTTTTCAGCGGCTTGCCCGCCATGAAACACCGCGCCAGGTTGCGGCGACAAAGTACCGCCCAGCCGGTTTAGTGCATCCATTGTTGGGCCATCGGCATCCAAACTATCGGGATAAAGCGTCTCAGCTGGCGCCAGCCGGGCAAGCTCAGCTTCCATCTTGCCAGCAGGCACCTGGCCCAAGCGAAACGCGCCGGTGGAAAGGTCCATCCACGCCATGCCCACTTGATCATCGCCAGCATCCGGTACCAGCGCGACCAGCCAGTTGGAGGCTTTGGCCAGTAGCAGCGTATCTTCGGTCAGCGTGCCAGGCGTGATCAGGCGCACCACATCGCGCTTAACCACCGCTTTATAGCCGCGCTTCTTGGCTTCCTTGGGGTCTTCGATCTGCTCGCACACAGCCACTTTGTGGCCCGCTGCAATAAGGCGTTGCAGATAGTCTTGTGCGGCATGCACCGGCACACCAGCCATAGGAATATCAGCGCCCTGGTGTTTGCCACGTTTGGTTAGCGCAATGCCCAAAACCTGGCTTGCCACCACGGCATCGTCAAAAAACAGCTCATAAAAATCGCCCATACGGAAAAACAGCAAGCTGTCAGCATTGGCAGCTTTGATTTCCAAAAACTGCGCCATAACCGGTGTTGCACCTGCGGTGTCTGGCGGGTTGGACCCGGTAGAAGGAGGAAGCGGCGCGTTCATAGTGTGTTTCTAGCAAACACCGCGCCAAACGCCAGAAGTTGGCTGTTTAAAGCGGTGTATTACGCTTTGGACAAAACTTAGCGGTTTTTTGTTGCGCTGTACTTTCGCTTCGCTCAAAGCGCCCCTAAGGTCCGACCCCAACAAAATAGAATAAAAACAACTAGGAACGCGCCCAAATGGCCAAAAAGCCCGTCAAAGATCCGCACATGTCCCGCAATACCTTTGGCGGCAAACGCCCGGCGATCACCGATCAAGATGCGCTTGATTTTCATAGCCAAGGCCGCCCAGGTAAGCTGGAGGTGGTGCCTACCAAGCCAATGGCCACACAGCGTGATCTGTCGCTTGCCTATTCGCCCGGTGTTGCGGTGCCTGTGGAGGCGATCGCAGCTAACCCTGACGCAGCCTACGATTACACAGCGCGCGGCAACATGGTGGCTGTTATTTCCAATGGTACGGCTATTTTGGGCCTTGGAAATCTTGGCGCGCTGGCTTCCAAGCCGGTGATGGAAGGCAAATCAGTGTTGTTCAAGCGCTTTGCCGATGTGGATTCCATCGATTTGGAGTTGGATACCGAAGACCCTGATGAATTCATCAATGCGGTAAAATTCCTTGGGCCATCGTTTGGTGGCATCAACCTGGAAGATATTAAGGCGCCTGATTGCTTCATCATTGAATCGCGCCTGCGCGAAGAGATGGACATTCCCGTCTTTCATGATGATCAGCATGGAACTGCCATTATTGCGATGGCCGGCCTCATCAATGCGCTGGACCTAACCGACCGCGACATCAAAGAGACCAAGCTTGTTTGCAATGGTGCAGGCTCTGCGGCCATTGCCTGCATTGAGTTGATCAAAAGCTATGGCATGCCGGCTGAAAACATCACGCTTTGCGATACCAAGGGCGTTATCTACCAGGGCCGCGAAACAGGCATGAACCAGTGGAAGGCCGCCCATGCCACGGCCACGAAAGATCGCACGCTGGAAGAGGCGGTCAAGGACGCAGATGTGTTCTTCGGCCTTTCGGTCAAAGGCGCGCTGACGCAGGACATGGTGATGTCCATGGCCGACAAGCCTATTATCTTCGCCATGGCCAACCCAGATCCTGAAATTACACCCGAAAAGGTGGCAGAGGTGCGCGATGATGCCATCGTTGCCACCGGTCGTTCGGACTATCCCAACCAGGTGAACAATGTTCTGGGCTTTCCCTACATTTTCCGTGGCGCCCTTGATGTGCGCGCGACCAGCATCAACGATGATATGAAAATCGCTGCTGCCAATGCGCTTGCCGCTCTGGCGCGTGAGGATGTGCCCGATGAGGTGGCCTCAGCCTATCAGGGTGCGCGCCCGCGCTTTGGGCCCAATTACATTATCCCTGTGCCATTTGATCCGCGGCTTATTTCTGCCATTCCGGCTGCTGTGGCCAAAGCGGCGGTTGATAGCGGTGTTGCCCGTCGCCCGGTGGTGGATGAGGGGGAATACCGCGCCCAGCTTTCCGCTCGACGTGACCCTGTAGCCGGTGTGCTGAACCGTATTTATGAGCGCGTGAAACGCCTGCAAAAGCACGTTGTGTTTGCTGAGGGTGAGGAAGAACAGGTGATGCGTGCGGCTGTTTCGTTTGCAAGCCAAGGCCTGGGGCACCCTATTTTGATCGGCCGTGAGGAAGAAATCCAGCGCGTGGCAAGCGAGGCTGGCATCGATCTGCACGACATCAAAATTGCCAATGCCCGCACCTCTAACAGGCAAGAGGCTTATGCGGAGTTTCTGTATCAGCGGCTTCAGCGCAAGGGTTTCCTCTACCGCGATTGCCAGCGCATGGTGAACACCGATCGCAACTATTTTGGTGCGGCCATGGTGGCCATGGGTGAAGCTGATTCTATGATCACCGGCACCACGCGCAACTATTCGGTTGCGCTGCAAGCCGTGCGCCGTGTGGTAGATGCGAAGCCCGGTCACCGTGTGATTGGCGCATCCTTGGCCCTTTGTAAGGGTCGCACAGTGCTGATTGCTGATACAGCGGTGCACGATATGCCAACGTCCGAAGAGCTGGCCGACATTGCCGAAGAAGCCGCAGGCGTTGCCCGCCGCTTGGGCTATGAACCGCGCGTGGCCATGCTTGCCTATTCCACCTTTGGCCATCCATCTGGCGAGCGGTCTGAGCGGGTGCAGGAAGCGGTGCGCATTTTGGATAAGCGCCGGGTAGATTTTGAGTATGATGGCGAAATGAACGCCGATGTGGCGTTGAACATGGATGTGATGGAGCAATATCCGTTTTGCCGGCTAACCGCGCCTGCCAATGTGCTGGTCATGCCCGCGTTCCACTCGGCGTCCATCGCTACCAAGATGCTGGAAGAGCTGGGCGGATCAACGGTCATTGGCCCGCTTCTGGTTGGCTTGGATAAGCCCATCCAGATCGCTCGCCTTGGCGCGCGCGACACCGAGATTGTGAATATGGCGGTGCTATCGGCGTATAATGTGAGTGTATAGGCGAGGAGTGGTCGGTCCGTAGGACCGGAACGATCGCTTGATAAACATGCACCAACTAAGCGGTTGTTCCGAAGGAACAGAGCGTGCTGGCGAGAGAAAGTGGCCTCCCGCTAGCGGTTGTGCTGGAATCAGCACAGAGCGTGTCGCAAGAAGAGAGAAAAGCCGTCGTGCTGTAAGCAAGGAGCCTGCGGCACAACCGTGCTTGCAACTTCCCTAAAGCGTAGCCAGTCCACCTTTGCGAAGCGCAATGGCGCGCCAACTTGCCGGTACAGAGTTCCACAGGGCTTTGGATGCTGGGCGCAGGCCGCGCAACCACAGGTCACGATAGGCAAGGCCGCCAAGGCCTGTTGGCATCATGTAATCCGCCACACCTATGCGCTTGTTCGACCAGCTTTCTTTATACTCGCTCATTGGCGCCAGCATGTCGTAGCTTGGCCAGTTGGATTCAAATCCGTGCATAATGGAGGATTC
>JBGCDM010000094.1:0-11438 GCA_045105395.1 Devosiaceae bacterium
TTTGCCCGAGCCAGTAACGCCCAGCAGCACCTGCGTCTCGTCTTGATCGTTGATGCCTTCAACTAGGTCGGCAATGGCCGTCGGCTGGTCGCCTTTGGGTTCATAGGGCGAGGTGAGGTTGAACGGTATGCCGCCTTCTGATTTGGCCGGACGGGCGGGCCGGTGCGGCTCCCATGTGCCTGCGCGGAAAGCCGGATGACCGTTCTCGATCAGGTCTTCCAACGCCTTCACCGTGGCCGTCACGCCATCATTGGCGGGCAGATTTTTTGCATCCTCCAGCGACACATCCATACCGGCGACGGGGTTAAGGCCAGCCGCTGCGCGCTTTTTGGGATCGTGCGTGCCGCCGAGCGAGGTGCCACGTGCTGACTTAGCGGGTTTTTTGGCCGCGGGTTTGGCTTTCTTGGGTGCTGCCTTTTTCTTTGGCGCCGGCTTTTCGGATTCTGCTTCCACCTCTTTGGCGAAGCTGGACCCGATTTTCATCGGGTCGAAAATATCGATATCAATCGGCGCACCGCTATCAAAGCCTGACTGCGGGGCTTCTTCAAATCCGGGTGTTTTTTTCTTGCTGCTCATGGGCCTCTATATGGCCGCGATTGGCACGGTGGCAAAGGGGCACCCTGACGTTCTCCTGACAAATCGGTCAGGAGGCTGACATGGCACCACTAATTGTGTTCGCCAATCCGCACTGGCACGCGCACAAGATCACGATCCAAATTGCCAGAACCGAAGTTTAACCGCGTGAAATAAAGGTATGCTGAGCCGTCTGTTGTCTCAAAGTTCCGACTTTCGCTGTCGTGGTCGAGCAGTGTTGGATAGAGGTAGGTGGTTTGCCGTCCTGTTGCGCGCCAGGGTAAACGCACCTCCAGCAAAGGCATGCGGCGTGTCCAGTTGATCAAATTTTCTGAGAACGCATAGTAATAGCCATAAGGATTGGGGTCGCGTGTTGGGTCGTTGCTTGTGCCGACCAGCACAAAGCGCTCCAACCCATCGTGCCACACAACCCCTTCATACATTTGCGCGATCTCATTGAAGCCAACTGGGGCACAGTTTGTGGCGCGCATTTCTCGCAGGTTATCGCGGTAGGGGTCTGCAAATATCCCGGAAAACTCCACCCCGTTCCAGTAGCGCCAACTGTCGGGGTAACTCAGGTTCTCGGTTCGCATGAGGCAGACATGCTGGTCGCCGAACGGATAGGTTTGCAGTTTCAGCAAAGCGTAGAAATGCCCCTGAAATGAAATGATGTTTGAGGGGCTGAATGCGCCAAAAATACCCTCGTCGGGCGTGTAAGTCTCTGTAATCGTTGCAACCAGGTGATCGGGCGGCTCAATGGGTTGGCTGAAATTGCGTCCACCGTCGGTCGATATTGCGGATGTGACGGCATTGTACCAGCATTGGAAATAGTCTCGGCTCGCGCAGCCGGTGTTGTAGCGATTGCCCTGGTACTCGTTGTGTATCAACGCATGCACGGTGCGACCGTCCTGCGTGTACACCGAAGCGACCCACTCGTGATTGTTAAACTGGGATGGGTCGTCATCATAGCTTGATGCCATTATCGGTTCGCAGTCTATCGCCAGGCTATCAAAGTCCGCGCCGCGCATAGCGTGGGCGCTATCGTGGCTGAGCACCAGATTAATTTGGCCATCCGCATCGCGAAAGGCGCGCACGGGCAGGTCAGGTATCTGAAACTCGTAACAGCGATCCGTTGTCCAGTCGAAGACGACCTCTATTGGGCCTGTCACTTCAATGCCGATGCCCGTTTCAGGTGGCGCGATTGGAAGCGGTGGGTCAGCATCGGCCTGCACCAGTTGGACTGTCAGCAATGTGATAGCACCAAACGCCAAAGTACGCGTCAATTGATCGTGCATGCTGCAATCTCCCAAAAGTCATTGCCAGAACCAGCATTATGCTCAGGGCACGCTATGGCAAGTTCAGCCAGTCAAGGCTGGAGTTGTCAGGTTGGTTGAGAGCAGCTTACATTTAGCCATGTTTAAACTATCACAATTGCCCTGCCGGTTGGCTATTTTAATACTGGGAATCGCGATTGTAACGCCTTCGCACGCACTTGCCCAAACCGCTGATGAATTGGAAATCATCAAAATCGTTTTTGAAGATCTTCAGCAGCGCTCGTTTGCGCGCAACGCCGAGTATTGCGGCTATATCGGCTACCAGAATGCTGATGAGCTGATGGTCAGTGTCATCACGCCTGGGGATACCACCGGTTGTTCGCCAGTCTGGCCAAACGACTTTGATCCTGTTGCATCTTTCCACACCCATGGCGGGTTTGATGAGCGCTCCTGGTCTGAGATACCATCTGTTGATGACATTGAGGCGGATGCTGATGAAGACGTTGATGGCTGGGTTGCAACGCCTGGCGGGCGGCTTTGGTTCTTGGACACCGAAGACATGACCGTACGCTTGGTCTGCGGTCTGGGCTGTTTGCTCCAAGACCCAAGGTTCCAAAGGGAAAAAGAGATCGCAATCGATGATTTCTACACATATGAAGAACTCATCGAGCTGGAAGAAGAGAACCCATAAAGAAAAGCCCGCCAGGTGCTGGCGAGCCTTTGGTCTTTTTCCTATTTACACGGATGTTTAAGGTAGCGTCAGCATACCATCCATCATGCGTCCATCAGAATAGCTGGCGCGAATAAGGATCGGTTCATCCACCATCATATCGTTTGCTGAAAGCTCAAGCGTACCGCCATTTTCTAGTGTTGCGAAGAAACCGCGCATATTATCGTCATTCAAGCGCTGGTTGGTCATGGATGGATAGACTGTCGTGCCCTGTGTTGCCGACGCCATGACGCGCAGTTCCAGATGGTTGGCCAGATCAGCTTCACTGCCTGCATACGCCATGCCGATAATCGTAACGCCTGCATCATTAGCGGCATTAATAAGGCGCTGCACGCTACTATCAGATGCACCAGTTAGGCCATCGGTGAACAGCACAAGCGCTTTTCGGTCTGCTTCCAGCGCTGCTAGCCGTTCAATGGCAGTGAGGCCGGCAAGGTAGAAACCCGAACGGTCTGCCGGATCAACGTTCATTGGCATAAGGGCATCCAGCGATGTGGCCACGCCAACAGAACCGAATGGAACCAGAGTTTCCAGTGTGCCATCGTAAGCGTGAACTTCGATCAAACGGCTATCGCTAGCTTGATCGATGATAGCTGCAATGTCTGCGCGGATGCCGCCATAGCGATCGTCGGTGATGAGCCCTATTGGCATCTCATGGGTGGTATCTACAACCAGCGACCACGCTGCGGTGCCGTCAAAAGGCTGTACCATAAGATTTTGCGTCATATCCGCCGAGAGGTGCTCAACGCTGTTGAGCGTCGCAGGAACGACGGCACGTAAATCGCAAGTGAGCTGGCCATTGTCGCTGCTCATGCACGTGCCAACTGGCGTATCTGGTGCTGCTGCAACGGGCATACTGAAAACAAGTGGTGTAAGCACAAGCAGGCTAAGGTGACGTAACATCGTGGATGTCCTTCCTTATGGGTACAGAGGACATGAGTGTGCGGCGGGCTGTCGCACTTTGCAAGTTTCAATGCTTCACCAGTACCGATGTGCAGATCGCTTGGCTTGCAATGGTCGTGTTGTAAGAGCATCCACCATCCATGCTTCGAGACATGACACCTCAATCCGCTTTTATGGGCTTTCTGGCCGCCTTTGTTGGCTTTGCATCATCCTTTGCGGTGGTGCTGGCGGGCTTAAATGCCGTTGGCGCCAGCGAGGTGCAAGCTGCATCGGGTCTCATGGCGTCTGCACTGGCGATGGGTCTTTGCGGCATATGGCTTAGCTGGCGCACGCGCATGCCGCTAAGTGCGGCGTGGACCACGCCCGGCGCAGCGTTGCTTGCTATTTCTGGTGGTGCGATTGGCGGCTTTTCCTATGCTGTTGGCGCGTTTTTGGTGTGCGGCGCGTTGATCGTACTTTCTGGCCTCTGGCGACCCTTTGGCCGGGCGGTTGAGGCTATTCCTGGCTCACTTGCCAACGCGATGCTGGCTGGCATTTTGCTCACGCTTTGCCTAGCCCCCATCAAAGCCATCGCGTTTGATCCGCTGCTGGGTTTGCCGATTTTTCTTGCTTGGATAATTGGCGCGCGGATCAATCGCTTCCTTGGCGTGCCAGCGGCGCTGGCTGCCTTCATTGTGGTGGTTGTGTTTGGCGTGGATTTTCCACCTGATTGGCAAGCAGGCCTGACCGGTGCGTTGGTGCCTCAGCTGAGTGTCATTGCGCCCAGCTTTTCGGTTGGCGCTGTGCTTAGCATTGCACTGCCGCTGTTTATCGTCACGATGGCCTCGCAAAATGTGCCTGGTTTGGCTGTGCTGAAGGCAAACAGCTACGCACCCAAAACTGGCCCGACACTGGCAACAACGGGCGTTTTTTCGTTCCTGGCCGCGCCATTTGGTGGCATCCCCACCAATCTTGCTGCCATCACCGCTGCCATGCTGGCGGGCGAGGAGGCAGGCCCTAATCGCGAAAAACGCTATGTGGGTGCTATTGTTTGCGGGGCGGCCTATTGCGTGTTTGGCTTGTTTGCCAGCTTGACGATCGCTTTTGTCAGTCTTGCGCCGTCTATCCTCATCGAAGCAGTGGCTGGACTGGCCCTTATTTCGGCTTTCTCCGCCGCCGCCGTTAATGCCTTCAAGGTGGAAGAGGAGCGCCCTGCTGCCGCTGTCACGTTCTTGGCGGCGGCATCTGGCATCTCAATCTTGGGTATATCTGGTGCGTTTTGGGGCCTCATTGCGGGCGGGCTCATGCTCGCGCTCCTGCGCTTTAAAAAAAGCTGATTAGCCTTTGCGCGGTTTCGGCCGGGTGCTGATCCACAAAGAAATGCCCGCCAGGAATTGCCACAGACGTCACATCCTCGCATTTGGCTTGCCACAAGGCGGCCATATCAAACCGTTCAGCCATGACGCCATCGCCGCCATATAGAACCAGCGTAGGGCAGGTTACTTTTACGTCAGAGTCAGCAGCATCGTGCGCGCTATCTATGGTTGAGGCGGCGCGATAGTCACTGCACGATGCGTGCACCATCTGCGGGTTGTGCCAGGAGGCGCGATAATCGGCCAATTGGTCTGGGTCAAAGTCGGTGAGGTTGCTTTTGCCCCATCCCAGCAAGCACGTTTCAAAGAACAGGTCCGGGTTGGCATTGATCATGGTCTGCGGAAAGGGCGCTGGCTGAGCTAGGAAAAACCAGTGCCAATAGGTCATCGCCATTGTTTTATCGGTCAAGCCAAAGACATCGCTGGTGGGGATAATATCCATCACGGTTAGGCTTTGCACGGCCTGGGGATGGTCAAGCGCCATGCGATGGGCCGTGCGGCCACCGCGATCATGGCCCACCGCGTGAAAATGATCATGGCCTAGTGACTGCATCAGGCTCAGCTGATCCTGCGCCATGGCGCGGAAGCTGTAGGTGCTATGATCACTGGCATTGGGTGGTTTGGATGAGGCACCATAACCGCGCAGATCGGCCGCGACGACCGTGAAATGCTTGGCCAGGGTGGGGGCAACATGTGCCCACATCGCTTTGGACTGGGGATAGCCATGCAGCAGCAAAACCGGCGGGCCACTGCCTGCGGTTACATAGGCGATATCTATTTCGCCGCTGACCGGCAAACTGCCATGCTCAAAGCCATCAAAGAGCGAGCTAACGCTCAAGGGTTATCTCGATCGTTGCACCACCCAGCTCATGCACGCTGTCATGGGCACGCACGGTGATGGTCATGACCTCATCGGGGATGGTGAGGGCGGTGAGCGAGCGGGTGAAAGGTTGCTCTTCCACATGGGGATGAAACAGCGTGCGGCTGCCCAATACAGTGCCTTCTTCATCCAGCACATCGAAGCGGTCGGCATAATGCTCCCAACCGGTGTCCGCGTGCAAAATAGTGGCCGATATGCTCCACGTGCCGCGCAAATCTTGGCTTGCCGATGCGGCAATGACATCGGCCTCGCCTGCAACAACCGGCGTGGCAATCAAAAGGGCTAAAAAGCTAAACGCCAAGCGCATCTAAACCGGCCTCCCAATGTTCGGCCAGCAGCGGCATACCCATAAGATAGCTGCTGGTGGCCCCTTCGGCCCGGGCGCTTGCTTCCTCAACAACATTGGCAAAATCACTGGCCTCAAAATCGCCGCGACCAATCCAGGCAATGGCCACCAAAGCGGCGGCCTCATCGGTGTTGAGGTCATCGATCAACTCTTTCAATTCTTCACCGGTCAGGTCTTCGGCTTCTTCTTCGGCCAAGCCATCATGGTGATGGCTGTCTTCCAGGCGTTCAGCATCAAACTCAATTGTATCGGCTGTTTGATCGAGATTTTCCATATCCAGATCAGCAGCCACGGCTTTGGCTTTGCCAATGAAGATACGGATTGTGGCGGGGTCGAGGGCAAGATCGATGGTTTGTGGCGGGCGCATGCTAAATCCTCCAGTGCGCCCGTATGGTGATGCATTGTCGGCGCATAGCCATGATGTGCGCCCTTTGCAATTTGGCCGCCTTGATCTTGCACAAGGCTACTTTATTGGGCGCGTTCATGGCGAGGGCTGCACACGCGGTATGTCATCGAGCAGCCCAATCCATTGTTCTAGCCGCTGCATGTTTTTGCCAGCATCTGAATAGCCCATCTGCGCTGCCGCATAGAGCGCCAGCGTCGCCTGGTTTTCATTCACGGGCAGCACCCAGACATGATTGGTGTCGGCAAACTTTAACGTTGGTGAACGGGTAATGGCGCGAGCATAGCGCGCCTGCGCATCTTGTTGAGCCCAGGCAACGATGTTCATCGCATTGATGCGTGCGATCAGCTGTTCATAGAGCTCATCAGCACTGGTGGCGAACACCGGCGCCTGCGCGTCGATGGCCGCTGCAGCAAGGCCATCAGGTGCGATAAGCGCATCATTGGGCCGGCCTGTGCGTTCCAAAGTGGTAAGCTCAAGTGCCCCAAGATCTGGGTCCCCAACTGTCATCTCCCAAATGCGTTGTGGACCGATCAAAAAAAGGGTCACGACCGCAACCAGAACCAGTGCCAATAACCACCCAAACATCCGCATCATTCCTTGCATTGCAAACCGTGCCCTTCATCTATCACGCGGATGAAAAGATGCTTGCAGAAGATTTCGTTTTTTAAGCGGCAAAGCACGCAAGGTGGAGCGCTCTAGCAGGCACCTTCTTGCGGGGTGACGCGGATAAGCGCGCCATCAGGATCATCGGTGAGTAGCCAGATCGCGCCATCTGGCCCTTGGCGTACATCGCGAATGCGGCCAAGCGATCCTTCAAACAAACGCTCTTCGCTGACGATAGCACCGTTCACCCGGTCCAACCGCACCAGTGTCTGGGCGCGCAGTGCGCCCACAAGCATATCGCCTTGCCAGCCTGGAAAGAGGTCAGAGCCCGACATTATGGCCATGCCAGATGGGGCGATGGATGGGTCCCAATAGTAAACCGGTTGTTCTAGGCCCTCAGCTTCGGTGCCCACGCCAATGTCTGTGCCGGAATAATTGACGCCGTAAGAAATGGTTGGCCAACCATAGTTGCGCCCAGCTTGCGGTTGGTTGATTTCATCGCCACCACGCGCGCCATGTTCCACCGTCCATAGCAGCCCTGTGGCAGGATCAAGCGCTGCCCCTTGCGGGTTGCGATGTCCCAGCGACCAGATTTCTGGCAGCGTTTGGTTGGGGCCGGCAAAGGGATTATCGCTCGGAATTGAGCCATCCTGGTTGATCCGCAACACAGAGCCCGCATGGTCTTGGCCCTCTTGTGCCCGCTCTGGTGTGCCGCGATCACCGATGGTGAAGGCAAGTGTACTATCGGGCAGTATCACGATGCGTGAGCCGAAATGGAAGCCAGAACCATCTGCGCCTGATTGCTGAAAGATCACCTCAACATTTTGAAGCTCTGGTGCATCGCCATCCCAGCCCACCAGATTTGCGCGCGCGATGGATGTGCCTGTGTCGCCACTGCCGCGTGGTTGGGAAAAGGAGAAAAAGATGGTGCCTGTGGTCGCAAAATCGGGCGATAGAACCACATCCAGCATGCCGCCTTGGCGCCGATCAACAACGTCTGGCACGCCTGCAACCTGCTGCAAGGTGCCATCTGTAAGGTTCACCATTTGCATGGCGCCAGGCCGCTCGGTGACCAGTGCTGTTGTGTCATTCAAGAAGGCTACAGCCCAAGGAAATTCTAGCCCCTGTGCCATCGGTTCAGCAACCAGTTGACAGCTGCCGGTTTCATCCAGGGTTTGTGCTGCTGCTGGCGTGGCCATGGCTGTGGTTAGGCAAAGCGCGATTGAGATCGACATCCATAATGAGGGGCGCAACGAGGGGCACATGGGAAACTCCGGTGATTTGCTGGTGATCTGACACATAGGTATGGCCGCGCGAGGGTCTATGTGCTGCGGCGATTTGGTAAACGCTTAACCCTCAAATTAGGCAGCATTATATTTTTAAACGTTGATTATCAGACCTCTGGCATTTGGTTTTGCACGGGCAGTTGTCCACGAAAAAAACACCGCCATCACATGAGGGAGCCAAGGGGCGATGATTTTCAAGAATTTCAGCCAAGAGCATAAAGAGCTTTGGGGCCGCCACACCGTGCAGCTAGACCACACGCTGCATGAGCATGAGCTTTTTCAAGATGAAGCGCTTATGGAGCTTATCGATAAGTATCCGCGTGAGCATTACAATCTGACCACTATGGCTGAGCCGGGCGCGCCGAAAGCTTTTTGGCGTGAAGGCGAAAAGGGTGATGCAAGCGGCGCTGATGTGTTTGAAGCCGTTGCTAAGGGCCGCATTTGGATCAATATGCGCCGCGTGATGGATGTAGATCATCGCTATGCAGACATTCTTGATGAGATGTTTGAGGAAATGGCAGATCACGTGCCAGGCTTTGAAACCTTCAAGCGCAATATGGGCATTTTGGTCTCTTCGCCGGGCGCGCAAGTTTACTATCACTGCGATGTGCCAGGCCAAGCGCTATGGCAGGTGCGTGGCCGCAAGAAGGTCTATCTGTACCCCAATACAGCGCCGTTCCTGCCTGAGCCTGAGATGGAAAAGGTGATCACGGGCGAGACCGAGGAAGAGATCCATTACGAAAAATGGTTCGATGACTATGCCGACGTGATTGAGCTTGCGCCTGGGCAGATGCTGCATTGGCCGCTCAATGCACCGCACCGGGTGGAGAACCTGGGCATGCTGAACGTGTCGATCACGACCGAGCACTACACCAGCGATATCCGCACGCAGTATGCCGTGCGTTATGCCAATGGCATCTTGCGTTCACGCTTGGGGCTGCAAAACCTGTCACCGCACATTGATGGGCCGATGGTCTATCCAAAAATGGCGCTGGCTGCGGGCATTAAATTTGGTGGACTGCAAAAGTCGAAAGCGGTTCAGCGGATGGTCAATTTCCGCGTCGCAAAAGACAAGCCCGAGGGCTATGTCGATATCCCCGAGTACGCGTTGTAAACTTTAATATTGGGTGTTGCCGCTTGCCCCATTTGGGGTGAGCGGCCAGCCAAATTGCATGTCGCTCAACCGATACGGTTGGAGCGCCTAGGCGCGTTTTGAATGCCTTTGGCGGTTTGGCGCCAGGTGTTGCGGACCATGGCAAGCATGCCACCCATCAAGGCGAGCAATGCTAGGCCAACCAGTGCGCTGTGATTGGTCGTGGTATCCGCCAAAACGGCTGAGGCTTGGGCTGTGCCGGTTAGGGCAACCAGCGAAACGATCATCGTCCAAACAACAATGCCGACACCCTCAGCAACACGCCCGACAAAACCGAAGGCGCGCAAACGGCGTGGGTTACGCGTTTTTTCTGACAGATCGATATCGGATTGGAAAACGCTGTAAGTTTGGGTCATCACTTCGGGCCAACTTGCTAAGGATCATGTTTCGATGATCGCTTTTGAACAGCGCAGTGTGGCCTGACATGGGAGCGTTGAGGGCCGTTTGCGTACCTTTTGGTGGCCCA
This sequence comes from Devosiaceae bacterium, assembly GCA_045105395.1. Classification (GTDB taxonomy): domain Bacteria; phylum Pseudomonadota; class Alphaproteobacteria; order Rhizobiales; family MH13; genus MH13. Next base: position 9,973 of record JBGCDM010000094.1, read on the forward strand.
ATTGTGGCAGAGGTGATGTGTTGGCGGTCACATGATGACCGAGCAATCAGGGTTTCCAGTCCATGGTCACGTGACCGGGTTGGTTCTGCACCCGCTCCATCCAGGTGCGGATGCGTGGGAAATCGGTGAACTCGAACTCTCCATCCTCGGCAACATGCGTGTAGGCGTAGAGGGCGATATCGGCGATAGAATATTGTTTTGCAGCAAAGAAGTCGTGCGTTTCTAAATGCCGCTCCATAACGCCGAGCGCCTGGTAGCCGCGCTCCCACCAATCATCGAGCATGTTGGCCTTTAGATCGCGGCCACCCTTCATCAGCTTCAACCAAAAGCGCGCAACGGCAATGTAGGGTTCGTGGCTATACTGCTCAAAGAACATCCATTGCAGCATTTCAGCGCGACAAAACTTGTTGTCCGGCATCAGCGATGTGCCTTCGGCAAGGAAGAACAGGATGGCATTGGATTCGGCGAGCAGTTCACCTGTTTCCAGACGCAGCGCAGGCACCTTGCCATTGGGGTTGAGGGCCAGAAATTCCGGCGTGCGGGTTTCACCCTTCAGAATATCCACCTCGTGAATTTTGAAGGCAATGCCCAGTTGCGCCATGGCAAGCCTTAGCTTGTAGCAGTTGCCGGAGTTTTGCATGGAATAGAGCGTGTGCATGAGCGCCTTCATTTTTACCAACCGTTGTCTTGGTTTGCTTGCACGCGCAAAGCGCCGGGTCTAGGAGTTTGATTGCGTTATTCACTCCGACCTTGAAGGATCAAACTCCCATGGCTTTCCTCGCCGACGCCCTTTCCCGCATCAAGCCTTCCGCCACAATCGCGGTGACCAACAAGGCCCGCGAATTGAAAGCAGCAGGTCGTGATGTGATCGGGCTTGGGGCAGGGGAGCCGGATTTTGATACGCCCGATAACATTAAGCAGGCAGCCATTGCGGCGATCAATGAGGGCAAGACGAAGTACACCGCGGTTGACGGCATCCCTGAATTGAAGGCCGCGATCAGCGCCAAGTTTAAGCGCGACAATGGCCTGGATTATGAGCCTGCCCAAATCACCGTGGGCACTGGCGGCAAGCAGGTGCTTTACAACGCGCTGGTGGCCACGCTGAACGAGGGTGATGAGGTGCTTATCCCCACGCCCTATTGGGTCAGCTACCCCGATATGGTGCTGCTGGCCGGTGGCACGCCCACATTTGTGGAAACCACCATGGAAACCAGCTTCAAGCTAACGCCGCAGGCGTTGGATGCAGCGCTTACGCCAAAGACGAAGTGGTTCATCTTCAACTCACCGTCCAACCCATCGGGTGCAGGGTATACGGCGGATGAGCTGAAGGCGCTGACCGATGTGTTTCTGAACTATCCGGGTTGCTGGATCATGACCGACGATATGTACGAGCATCTGGTCTATGATGATTTCCAGTTCGCCACGCCGGCAGAGGTTGAGCCGAAGCTTTATGAGCGCACGCTAAC
>JBGCDM010000095.1:0-11041 GCA_045105395.1 Devosiaceae bacterium
CCACACTGTGGAACCGAGATAATCAGTGTAGTGATGCCTAACGGCGGATGGGGTCATTTTGAAGGTGCACGGGGACTCGAACGTATCAAACACGCCTGTTTCAATCGAGGAAGATATCTCAGCCGTAAACGCGACGAAGACACGGCTGATCTGTTTGAAAACTTGGGAGTGGAAACCATGCCAAAATACAAAGACCTGGATAGTGACTCAGGCGTGCGTCGATACGAGTACGGGCCGGAATGGATTGAGGTTGAATTTGAGAGGGGCTCGATACGTACCTATCGATATACATATCTAAGCGCAGGATCTGCTCACATCGAAGAAATGAAACGTTTGGCTGATTTGGGCGAGGGCCTGAACGCGTACATTCATAAACATGTCGCGCAGCAGTACGCTTCAAAACGGTGAAGAATGCCGCCCATAAGAGCTCTGTCCTGACGGTACGACCCCACAGACAACTGAATATCAGATTTGCTAAAATGCGTCTGTAATGTCCGCATTGCCGCCAATTGGAGACACCCGCGTTCTAGATTTTGAACGGCGGGTATGGGCCGGGAGTAACGTTCAGCTGCGAAGAAAAACTGCTTGAAAGGGCGCTCTTGTGACCTTATTGACGCGCGCGTTGAAAGCGCCTTCTGTCTGCCAAAGGCTTGAATCGATCGTTTGGAACTAGGTCCGGATATCTGCTGCACACATGAGAATTGCGGAAAAAACAGCAATCTCCTTCGAACGGACCATCATTCTGTATGATTGGCCCGTTCGGAGCGCCGTCTCCGAGGGAGTTGTCCATTGCGAACCAGTCTTAGGGCTGGGTCCTTCTTGGTGACCTCTGGAAGCCACTTCCAATCTTCGTATTTGTCGCCGGTCTGTCGTAGATGCGTGTAGCGCTTCAAGGACGTCCACGAGCGATGTCCTGAGTTAGATGCCACTCGGGGGATATTTAACCCAAGCTCGAACAGCCTTGAAACGCCATCGTGCCGTAAGTCATGGAAGCGGAGGTCATTTATTCCCAGTAGTTTGCAGGCACGTGTGAACGAGGCACTGATCGCATCTGTGTTGTAGGGAAATATCTGATCAGCAGCCTTTGGCATTGCTTGGATTATCGCAAGCGCTTCGTCTTGCAAATCACACCACACATCATTGCCGGCTTTCTGCCCTGGATTCTTCATGTCGCGCACGCAGATGCGTGAGCCCTTCTTGTCTAGGTCTTTCCAGGTGATCCGGCTGATCTCTTCCTGTCGTCGGGTTGAGAAAATGGCAAAGGCGATAACCCTGTGCATTGGGACGCATGATGGTCTTGCGATCGATCTATCCTGGAAGTGTTGCATGAGCCTGTCGAGCTCATCCAGCGTTGGTCGACGGTCCCGTTCTTTGCTCTTGGTGGTCAACCCTAGCCGGTCAGCAACAATCCACGCATCTTGCATGGCCTGTCGATCAAGTGGGTAGCTCCAAGCGGGGCGCGCTATCGCGAAGACAGCACCCAGATGTGACAGGTAATTGGATACTGTCTGTGGCTGAACGCCTGTATCGAGTTTCTCACGGGCGAAGGTGACAATGTCGGTGCTTGTGATCGAGGCGCATGGTTTGTCCGCGATGTCGAAGTCCTTGATGCTCTTGAGCACCTGCGTTTTCGTGCGGCCGATCTTCTTGTTACTTTCTTGGATATACCGATCTATCGCATCTGAAAGCGTTGGGAGGCGTTTGTCGCTGAGATCCGATACCAGCCTCGTTTCCAGTACGCCTGGCTCAGCAAGGTGATCTTCGCGGCTTGCGATCCAGGCGTTCGCTGTGGATCGTCGCTCAAAAGTTTTGTTCTCACGCAGAACGATCCTGCCGCCGCGCTTTATGACAATCTGTGCGAGCCATGCTACCGAGCCGTTCTTGCGAGTACGTTTGACGATCGTGCCCATGTCGGTACAACATTTCCCTGTCGGTACAACATTTGTTGTACTTTGCTCCTAAAATGGTACGAAATGAGCCCGAACGAGGCAAGGTTGAAAAATCATGGTTTGGTCTAAGTAGTGAAAAAACAAAGAAAATCGCAGAATATCGTAGGCAGCCGGTTATCCATTGCACCCATGATGGATTGGACGGATCGGCATTGCCGGTTCTTCCACCGGCTGATGTCCAGGCATGCCGTGCTTTATAGCGAAATGGTAACCGCTGATGCCGTAATCCATGGTGATCGGGAAAGGTTGCTGGGGTTCTCGAGCAAAGAGCACCCGGTTGTTTTGCAGCTTGGTGGGTCGGACGCAGCCAAATTGGCGCAGGCCGCACGCATCGGCGCTGACCATGGCTATGATGCCATCAATCTCAATTGCGGTTGCCCATCAGACCGCGTGCAGTCGGGTACTTTTGGCGCCTGTTTGATGCGCGATCCAGCCCATGTGGCCAAGCTGGTTGAGGCTATGAAGGCCTCCACTGATATCCCAGTAACGGTCAAATGTCGGATTGGGGTGGATGATCAAGACCCGCATCAAGTGTTACCCGGTTTCATTTCTCATCTGCGCGGTGCCGGTGTTGATGGCGTTATTGTGCATGCCCGTAAGGCATGGCTTGAGGGTCTTAGCCCCAAGGAAAATCGCGATGTCCCACCGCTAGACTATGATCTTGTTCTGGCAATGAAGCAGGAAAACCCAGATCTTTGGGTCGGCATCAATGGCGGCATCACCACCTTGGAGCAGGCGAGGACGCTTCTGGATGTCGGTATGGATGAGGTGATGATCGGTCGGGCGGCTTATCAAATACCTGGTGATATTTTGTTACGTGCTGATGAAGTGCTTTTTGGCGATATACCATCGGGCCAGACGCGTAGCGACGTGGTGCACGGCATGCTCCCCTATATCGAAAAGCACCTTTCGAACGGCGGCAGGCTGAATCAAATAACCCGCCACATGATTGGCCTGTTTGCCGGGCTTCCCGGAGCGCGCCAGTGGCGTCGAACGCTGTCTGAAGGGGCCCATTTGGATGGCGCGGGGCCAGACTTGGTTTTACGCGCGTTGGAGCCCGTAAAAGGTGCAGAAACGAGAAAGGCCACAGCCGCCTGAGCAACTGTGGCCTTGTAAAGCGTCAAAACAATTTCAGATTAGCTGAACTGATCCATCCCGGGGATCTGCGCAACGATCTGGCTAACCACATCATCACCAGCTTTTTCACGGGCAAAACCCACCACTTCCTGCGTGACGCCCTGAATTTGGCCCATGTCCAAGCCTGCGCCCATCAGCTCACTGGCTGCTGACATAAGCCCGCCAGATTGACCGCCAACAAGCCCGCCAACTGCGCCTGCTAGACCACCAAGGCCGCCACCAGAGCCGCCCATCAGGCCACCAAGCGCACCGGCAATACCACCACCAGCGTCGCTGGCTGCCTCAGCGCCACCGCCTAGGTTGGCCAACATGTCTTCGGCACCAGGTATCGCGCCCAGCAACTGGCCTACCGCATCATCGGGGCCTTCTTTGTTGAGGAACCCTAGAATCACACCAATGGCTGTTTGTGCCGTTTGCTCGTCAATGCCTACCGCGTCTGTGATGCGGCCAATAAGCTCTTCCATGCTCAATAGTCTCCTGTGCTGAGCAAAAATGTTGCGCGCACCCTTGCTTGGCTTGTCGCGCTTTTCAAGGCAATTCCTGCATCGCACCCTTGCATCGGCAGACAAAGCTGTGATGTTGCATTCCACACCCTGAACCGCGCCCACTTGATGAGACGATCATGTACAAAGATGATGCAATTTACCTTGGAACCGCTGGCACCGAGGGCGACAATCCTCTGCCCCAACATTTGGCGCTGAAGCTGGCTAACCGGCATGGGCTGGTCACGGGCGCAACCGGCACCGGTAAAACGGTCACGCTACAAATCATGGCCGAAGGCTTTTCGCGCGCTGGCGTTCCGGTTTTTTGCGCCGATGTTAAAGGCGACCTTTCCGGTATCGCGGTACCAGGCACCAGTAAGGACTTTCTGGAGGCACGGGCCGAAACAATCGGCTTCAATGATGAGTATGCCTATGAAGCGACACCGACGGTCTTTTGGGATCTGTTCGGCGAGAAAGGGCACCCCATTCGCACCACAATCTCGGAAATGGGGCCATTGCTGATCTCGCGATTGCTGGATTTGAATGAAACCCAAGAAGGTGTGCTGAACATCGCTTTCCGCATCGCTGATGAAGACGGTCTTATGCTGCTTGATCTTAAAGATCTGCGCGCCATGCTGGTGCATCTAACCGAGCGCAAAGAGGAAATTTCTGCCAAATACGGCAATGTTTCCACCGCCTCAGTTGGTGCCATACAGCGCCGTTTATTGGTTTTGGAAGATCAAGGTGGGGCCAATTTTTTCGGCGAACCAGCGCTGAAAATTGCAGATTTCATGCGCACCCACACCGACGGTCGCGGCATAGTCTCGGTGCTTGCTGCCGATAAGCTGATGAACAATCCACGCCTCTATGCCACGTTTTTGCTGTGGCTACTATCGGAGCTTTTTGAAGAGCTGCCGGAAGTCGGTAATCCAGATAAGCCGCGCGTGGTTTTCTTCTTTGATGAGGCGCATCTGCTGTTTGATGAAGCGCCCAAGGCGTTGCTTGAACGTGTGGAGCAAGTCTGCCGTCTGATCCGTTCCAAAGGTGTTGGCGTTTATTTCGTTACGCAAAACCCGCTGGATGTGCCTGATGAGGTGCTCAGCCAAATCGGCAACCGCGTGCAACACGCTTTGCGCGCCTTTACCCCACGCGATCAGCGCGCGGTGAAGGCAGCGGCTGAAACCTTCCGGCCCAACCCTGAGCTTGATGCGTTTGAGGTTATTACCCAGCTTGGCGTTGGCGAGGCATTGGTGTCCACATTGGAGAAAAAAGGAGTGCCCTCCATCGTGCAGCGCACGCTGATCCGTCCACCATCCTCACGTCTTGGGCCGATGACCGACGAGGAGCGGGCCGAGCACATGAAAACATCGCCTGTCCTTGGACAGTATGATGAAGCCATCGACCGCGAGTCCGCCTACGAGCTTCTTAAAAAGCGTGGCGATGAAGCTGCGGCTGCTGAGGCAAAAGCCATCCAGGAAGAAGAAGAACGTAAGGCCCGCGAGAAGGCGGATAAGGAGCGCGCGCGTAGCCGTGATGACTATGAAGACGACGATGATTATGATGATCGTGGTTCAGGGGGGCGAACTGGTGGCCGCCGCACACGCTCCGGCTTTGATATTCCAGAGTTCGGCCCACGTAGCCGCAACTATGATTATGGCGAACGTGACAGCCGCCGGTCTGAGCGCCGTACCTCCTCTCGCTCCACGTCCACACGCAGGCGCAGGTCTTCGCGCCAATCTGGGCTGGAAGCGATGACGAAATCGATGATGCGCTCTGCCGGCACACAAATTGGCCGTGCGGTCATTCGCGGTATTTTGGGGAGCCTGCGCCGCTAAGCATTCACAGCCGGATGTGACCTGGGGTGGCACCAGCGGTCAGGGTTTGCCTCTAACTCGGCATCACAGAATACCTTTCACCCAGATCATCCAATCCCGTACGGATGATTTCGGCCAGCACATCCTCGTCTGCATCAGCCAGCTTTGAGAGATACAGGCACGCTTTGCCGCGTTTGTGTTTGCCAAGCCGCTCCAAAAGAGGTGCCATCTCTTGGTAGCCCGGCATGATATAGAGGCTGAGATTAGCTTTGCGCGGTGAGAATCCAGTGGCCATAAAGTGACCTTCACGCCCGCTTTCATAGCGATAGTGATACCGCCCATAGCCAACAATGTTGTCGCCCCACATAACTGGGTTCCAGCCAGTGATCCGCCGAAAAAGCGCATCAAGCGCCAGTCCATCTTCGCGTCGCATTACCGGTTCAACCGTTGCGAGGAATGCCTCGACACTTGCCTCGTTCGCCTGCGTCTTGTTTTGTGCCATTTCCTTATCCTCCGGTTCTGGAGCTGATTCTATCATGAGCCTATCTCCCTCGCCACTCGACCCAGCTTTGCGTGCTGCCGATACCCAGTTTGATGCCAGCCTGGAACGGCTGTTTGCGCTGCTGCGCATGAAGTCGATCTCAACCGACCCTGCTTACAAAGATGAGGTCAAAGCCTGCGCCACGCATCTGCACAGCGAGCTTGAAGCGCTGGGGTTTACGGTGACGACGCACGCCACGCCCGGCCATCCAATCCTAGTGGCCAAATGGGATAACGCGCAGGGCCCTCGGGCTTTGTTTTATGGCCATTATGATGTGCAGCCGGTTGACCCGCTTGAGCTATGGGATCGTGACCCGTTTGACCCTGTGGTGGAAACCCGCGCTGATGGATCAGCCAAGATCATTGCGCGCGGTGCGAGCGATGACAAAGGCCAGATCATGACCTTTATCGAAGCGTGCCGCGCCTGCATCAATGCCACAGGCACCTTGCCCGTTCCCATGACCATTCTGCTCGAGGGCGAGGAAGAAACTGGCAGCCCCTCGCTGCCCGCATTTCTCGATGCAAACACGAATGATCTCAAGGCCGATGTCGCGCTGGTTTGCGACACCAGCATGTGGAACCGTGAAACACCGGCCATCACCACCCGCCTGCGCGGCATGTATGGTGTTGAGGTCACGATTGAAGCGGCCAATAAGGATCTGCACTCAGGCCTTTTTGGTGGCGCTGCGCGCAATCCCGCCCATGTTCTGGCAGGCATTATTGGTGATCTGCATGATGATGATGGCGCTGTAATGCTGCCCGGCTTCTATGATGGCGTTGCAGAGGTTCCCGCTGACATTTTGGCAAGCTGGGAAGCCTTGGATTTTTCGCCGGAAACCTTTCTGGGCGAAGTAGGCCTTTCGGTCCCAGCAGGCGAAGAAGGCCGCTCTGTTCTGGAACAGATTTGGGCACGTCCCACGCTGGAAGTGAACGGTATGACATCGGGTTACACAGGCGAGGGTTTCAAAACCGTCCTTCCGGCGCTTGCTTCGGCAAAAATTTCTTGCCGATTGGTGAAAGGCCAAAACCCGCAAGCCATCAAGGCGAGCTTTGAAGCGTTTGTGCGCGCGCGTCTGCCTGCTGATTGCGATGTAACGTTCAAAACCAAGGGCGCCGACACCGGCATTGAGCTTGATACCTCAGGCCCTGCTTTCCAGGCCGCAAAAAAGGCGCTCACGGATGAATGGCCAAAACCTGCAGCCTTCATTGGCGTTGGCGGGTCAATCCCCATTGTGGGCGAGTTCCAGCGGCGCTTAGGCCTTGAGAGCGTGATGGTTGGTTTTGGTTTGGACGACGATCAAATTCACTCACCCAATGAAAAATATGAGCTGGAAAGCTACCGCAAGGGCATTCGCTCCTGGGTGCGCATCCTGCACGAACTGGCGGAGGTATAATGAAGGCAATTTGCGTTTTCTGCGGGTCGAACCCTGGTAACCATCCCGATTATGCCAAGGCGGCAGAAACACTTGGCCAGGCCATCGCTCGGCGCGGTGCAACACTGGTTTATGGCGGAGCCGAGGTGGGTCTTATGGGCATCACCGCTAATGCTGCTCTGGCAGCTGGCGGCGATGTGATCGGTATCATCCCGCAAGCCTTGATGGACAAAGAAATCGGCCATAAGGGCCTCACGCGGCTTGAAGCTGTTGGCTCCATGCATGAGCGCAAGGCCCGTATGGCTGAGCTTTCCGATGGGTTCGTCAACCTGCCAGGCGGTACCGGCACGTTGGAAGAGATGTTTGAGGTTTGGACCTGGGGTCAGCTTGGCTTCCATTCCAAACCGATTGGCGTGCTGAATGTGCGCGGCTTCTATGATCCGCTCATGACTTTCTTAGACCATCAACGCGATGAGGGCTTTGTGAAGCCGGGCCTGCGTGAGACGCTGCTCAGCAGCACCGATCCTGATGCTCTGCTTGATGCGATGCAAGCTTACATACCACCGGTCGTGCAGAAATGGGTGGAGCGGGAAACGCTTTAAAAGCCGCTCCTTACAGCCCCGCCAACCCATCCAAATCAGCCAACACAGCTGCGGGTGACAGGTCCATATATTCGTCCGGCATGCCAGCGCGGTTGATCCAGACTGTGCGGAATCCAAACGCAGTTGCGCCTGCAATATCCCAGCGGTTGGAGGACTGGAACGAGACTTTATCAGGGAAGGTGCGGAACTGGCTGGTCGCCATCTCGTAAACGTCTGGGTGGGCCTTATAGGTGCGCAATTGATCCACAGACAGCACAGCGTCTAACAGCGCGCCGATGCCAGCGGCCTCCACTGCGCCTTCCAGCATAGCGGGTGAACCATTGGAAAGAATGGCAAGCTTTGCACCCCTTTCGGAAAGTTCTCGCAGCACGCGCGGCACCTCCGGGTAGCAGTCAAGGCGCGAGTAGGCAGCCAGCAAGTCATCACGATAGGCACGGTCTACCGACGGCACAAGCGCAAAGGCGGTATCCAGCGCTTCTTCGGTCAGTTGCCAAAAATCTTTGTATTTGCCCGAAAGTGCACGCACCCATGAATATTCTAGCTGCTTGTCGCGCCAGATTTGCGATAGCTTCGCCCCGTCTGGCCCGATCTGGTCGGCATAGCGGCGAACGGCAGCATGAACGTCAAAAAGGGTGCCATAGGCATCAAAGACATAGACGGGATAGGCCATAGGCATAGTCCAAATTTCTGGTGATTGCGGACCAGTACTAGGCACACGCGGCAGCAGGTCAAGCCTTGCCTAAGGTGCATAGGCTTGCGATGAGATATCAAAGTTCATCACTCTAAGCAGGAGCAAAGCTCATGAACCAACACGCGCACGCTTCTGGCCATAATGCCCATGGCGCAAAGACCGATCCAGACTGTTGGACCTATTTTGATGGCCGCTGGCAGAAGGGCAACACGCCTGTTGCAGGTCCAATGACCCATGGATTTTGGTGTGCATCAACGGTGTTTGATGGCGCGCGCATTTATGATGGCATCGCGCCGGATCTGCTGGCCCATTGCAGGCGGGTTAATCGATCTGCCGAGGCATTAAACCTCGCTCCCACCATGGAGCCTGCGCAGATTATGTCTATCGCGCTGGAGGGCGCTAAGAATTTTTCTGCTGACCAGGCTCTTTATGTGCGCCCGATGTATTTTGCAGAAGGTGGGGGCTATCTCGGTGTGCCACCTAATGCGCAGACCACGCAGTTTGTCATGGTGCTCTTCCACGCGCCTATGCCCGACCCCAGGGTTGGTGTTTCGCTGGGTGTGTCTTCCTTCCGCCGGCCAACCCTTGAAACCATGCCAACCAATGCCAAGGCTGGCTGCCTTTACCCTAATAATGGGCGTGCAATTTTGGAGGCGCAAAGCCGCGGCTTTGAAAACGCGTTGGTCCTCGACATGCTCGGCAATGTTGCTGAAACCGCCACGTCCAATGTGTTCATGGTGCGTGATGGTGTGGTGTTTACACCTGCACCCAATGATACATTCCTTAATGGCATCACCCGGAAGCGGGTGATGGGGCTACTGCGTGATGATGGCGTTAGCGTTGAAGAGGTGAAGTTGACGGTGAAGGACTTTGAAGAGGCCGATGAAATTTTCTGCACCGGCAACTATTCCAAAGTCATGCCGATTACGCGTATCGAGCAACGCGAGCTGGGTTTAGGCCCGCTGACTGAGAAGGCTCGGCAACTTTACATAGCGTTTGCCAATGATGGATCGCACGCGATCTGATGCTGGCACTTATGAAACCAGATCGCAGCCAATTGCTCATTGTTGATGTGCAAGAGCGGCTTTTGCCTGCCATGCAAGACCAAGAAGATGTGGTAAGTGCGTGCGCATTTTTGGCCAAGGCGGCCGGTTTGTGCTCAGTGCCAACCCTAATCACCGAGCAATACCCCGCTGGTTTAGGTCACACGCTGCAAGCCGTTTTGGATGTTTGCACGAAGCCGCAAGTGGTTGAAAAAACGGCCTTCTCCGTCGCGCAGGACAGCAAGGCACTTGATAAGTTGCGAAAGCGGCGCACGGACCAGCGGCGCGATCAAATCATCATTTGTGGGGTGGAAGCCCATGTTTGCGTCCTCCAATCGGCCTTGGATTTGAAAGGTTTGGGCTTTGATGTGTTTGCGGTTGCCGATGCGGTATCCTCACGCCATCTTGGTTCGCGTGATGTTGCGCTATCTCGCATGGCTCATGCTGGCATCGTTCCGGTAACAACCGAAATGGTCGCGTTTGAATGGCTGGGTGACGCCAAAGCCAAAGCGTTCAAGCCAATAAGCGCGCTGGTTCGCGAGCGTTGAGTAGAAAGCCTCCACTTGCCATTGTCGAGATGCACCTTGGGCCTTAAGTAAGTAAACCAAGGCAGGCACCCATGTCGGCCGAGCCAATCAACCTCATCTCTGGAGACCTATTATGGCCTTTGAACTGCCCGATCTTCCCTACGCTTATGATGCGCTGGGCCCATACATGTCAGCTGAAACCTTGGAGTTTCACCACGACAAGCATCACATGGCTTACGTGTCAAAAGGCAATGAGCTGGCGCAGGCTGCTGGCATGGCTGACAAGTCGCTTGATGACATCATGAAAGCGAGCTTTGGCACCAATGCACCGCTTTTCAACAATGCAGGCCAGCATTTCAACCATATCCACTTTTGGAAATGGATGAAGCCAAATGGTGGCGGCACATCGCTGCCAGGTAGCCTACAGGCGGCGATTGATTCTGACCTTGGTGGTTATGATAAAATGCGCGCAGACTTCATTGCTGCAGGCATGGGCCAGTTTGGTTCAGGCTGGGCTTGGCTTGCTGTCAAAGACGGCAAACTGGAAATTATGAAAACGCCAAACGGTGAAAACCCAGTGGTCCACGGCGCCGCGCCAGTTCTTGGCTGCGATGTGTGGGAGCATTCCTACTATATTGATTATCGCAATGCGCGCCCCAAGTACCTCGAGGCGTTCATCGATAATATGGTCAACTGGGACTATGTTGCCGAGCTTTTTGAAGCAACACGATAAATAATACATGCAGCGTCGGGAAACCGGCGCTGCGTTGACCAATTATTAGTTGGTTGACGTTACCGTTCCCGGCATGGTTGGGGAATCAGACTATTCGGGAAAGTCCGCGATTGTGTTGGACGACAACCCTCAGATGCGAGCGATTTTGCG
>JBGCDM010000096.1:0-10901 GCA_045105395.1 Devosiaceae bacterium
GAAGGCGCTGACCGATGTGTTTCTGAACTATCCGGGTTGCTGGATCATGACCGACGATATGTACGAGCATCTGGTCTATGATGATTTCCAGTTCGCCACGCCGGCAGAGGTTGAGCCGAAGCTTTATGAGCGCACGCTAACTGTCAATGGTGTGTCCAAAGCTTATGCCATGACTGGTTGGCGCATTGGCTATGCTGGTGGCCCGGCGCACCTGATCAAAGCGATGGCAAAAATCCAGTCGCAGTCCACATCCAACCCATCATCGGTTTCGCAGTGGGCTGCGGTGGAAGCGCTGAACGGGACGCAAGACTTCATTGCGCCAAACAATGCCACTTTCAAGCGGCGGCGCGACCTGGTGGTGTCTATGCTGAACCAAGCCAATGGCATCAGCTGCCCCACCCCTGAGGGCGCGTTTTACGTGTACCCATCGTGTGAAGGCTGTATGGGCAAAACCGCGCCATCTGGCAAAGTGCTGGAGAGCGACGAAGACTTTGTGACCGAGCTTCTGGAAACAGAGGGCGTGGCGGTGGTGCAAGGTTCAGCGTTTGGGTTGGGACCAAACTTCCGTATTTCCTACGCCACATCTGATGCGGCGCTGGAGGAAGCCTGCACACGCATCCAGCGGTTCTGCGGGAATTTGAAATAGCGACCAAGTGCTACCGCACGGCCAACACACACGGATGTGAGTGGACGGTGATGGTCTGCTTGCCTATCTGTGTGTGCAGTTGAAAACAGACAAGGTAGACAGAAGCCATGCTGATCGGTTCGAAAAAACGTTGGATGTTGCCAGAGCGTGCGGCGACCGATGAAAGTGTTTATCTCAATCGCCGCTCCCTGATGAAGGGCGCGCTGGCATTGGGTGCTGCGGGCACGGCGCTGGGGGCTGGCACACAGCCTAGCCACGCGCTGTTTGGCTTGTTTGAAAACGAAGGCGGCAGCGACGTTCCGTTCACTGTGCCGGGCGACCCAACCGCGGACCTTTATCCAGCTTTTGCAAACCCCAGCTATTTGAATGCTGGCCGGGCGCTTACCGAAGAGGTGGACGCTGCGACCTACAACAATTTCTATGAATTTGGCTCCCACAAGGGCATTTGGCGCGCCGCGCAGGATTTGGAAACACGGCCCTGGATGGTGACCTTCGATGGCATGGTGGAAGAGGAGCAGAGCGTTGATATCGACACGCTGATCCGCGCCATGAGCCTGGAAGAGCGTGTGTATCGCCACCGCTGCGTTGAAGCTTGGGCGATGACCGTGCCTTGGTCTGGGTTCCCGATGCGTGATCTGGTGGCGTTCGCCCGCCCACTTTCAAGCGCCAAATATGTGCGCATGGAAACCTTCAATGATCCTGAAATGGCATCTGGCCAGCGTCAGAGCTGGTACTCCTGGCCTTACACTGAGGGCCTGACGATTGAAGAAGCAACGCACGATCTGGCGTTCATGGTCACCGGGGCCTATGGCAAGCCGGTTGCCAAGCAATATGGTGCGCCGCTACGCCTAGCCACGCCGTGGAAATATGGCTTCAAGAGCTTGAAGAGCATTGTGCGCTTCACCTTTACTGATGAGCGCCCTGTAACTTTCTGGGAAGAGGCCAACGCCAATGAGTATGGCTTCTGGGCCAATGTGAACCCTGAAGTGCCGCATCCTCGCTGGAGCCAGGCAAGTGAGCGCTTGTTGGGTGATGCTGAAGAGCGTGTGCCAACGCAGCTTTACAATGGCTATGCCGATGAGGTTGCAGCGCTGTACAGCCAGATCGATGATCCGCGTTTGTTTATGTAACCCATTGTGATTGCTTATATTTTGTAACTGGACGTGATGATCACCTAGGTCATCACGCCCTTTGCTCGTCTTATTTGTCCTGCCCTCTGGTCTTCCCTTCAACCAGATGGATGTAAGACTATGACCCTCCGACTTGCCTTACTTTCTCTCTTTGCGGCGCTGACTTTGGCAGCGTGTAACCCAGCTGAAGCACCGCCAGCTGAGGATCCAGGTAGTGCCGAGCCATTGCCTGTGCCAGAGACCCCCGCACCGCAAGAATAGCCTTTCGATCGCCTATTGGCGGGCTTTTTAAGATACAAAACAGGCACTCGCCCACGAATCGTCCTATTCGTCGGCGAGTGTTTTGTATCTGTCGCCCGCTTTTAGGAGTTTTTCGTTATGCGCCTGTCTTTCGCTTTTCCTCTTGTCGCCGCTTTAGCGCTTGCGGCCTGTGATGATCAGAACTCCGATCAGGCCAATGTACCTGAGCTCAATGAGTATGACTCGCCGGTTCCCGAACCCGTCACACCCGACGACAGTGATGTGGTGGCAGATGTGGCACCAACCGATCTAACGCCTACGCAGCAGGCTGTTGATGTCGTTGAGGAAGCTGCTGGAACATTGGCAACGCTTGCTGCGGATCAACTGAACGACATTACCGATGGCCAGCCCGTTGGCGAAGCTGCACAGGAGCTGGTTGGTGATGTTGCCAATGCACTTACCGAGCAGGTGAGCGGTGCCACGCAAGGCTTGTCGCAGGTGGGTGATCAAGTGTCCGATGGGGCAGGCGGTGCGCTTGGTGCGCTAAGCGCGCTGGTGGATGATGCCGCAGGTGCAGTAGAAGAGGCTGCACAAGCGGTACAGGACGAGGTGGCCGCCGTTACACCTGATGTTGATTGGCAGAGCACATATGCCGCCGAGGTTCCTTTTTACAATCTGGGTGAAGCTGACGTTTCTGCCTATTCTGAAGCCGGTGGCGTTGGGGAGGTTGTCGGAACCGTACAGCCTGGGGCAGGTGGGTTCATTGAAACCTGCAATGCCACGCTGGATTGGTGCCTGATCCCGTTTGGCGAAGACGGTCAATCTGGCTGGGTCAACATGGCACCATTTGGCGGCGTGGCGAATTAGGCCGTTTCGCCCATGAGTTTTGAGGCGATGTACGCCCTGGTTGCTGCCACCATTGTGTTGGTGCTGATACCAGGGCCCAATCTTGCGTTGTTCATTGCCAACACATTGGCGCATGGCTACCGCGCTGGCATTGTAACCGTGCTTGGCACAGCCAGCGGCATTGCCGTGCAGCTAGCCCTCGTGTTGGCCGGTCTTGCGGCGTTGCTTGCAGTGGCAGCATCTGCGCTGGTTTGGCTGAAATGGGCGGGTGTTGCCTATCTGCTCTATCTCGGCGTTACCAGTTGGCGCCTAGCAAGCGCTCGGTTGGAGGAGGCTGGCGCGCCCAGCGCTTCAAAGACCAGGCTGTTCGTTCAAGGACTGATGCTATCCATCGTCAATCCCAAAACTTTGCTCTTCAATGTCGCTTTTATCCCGCAGTTTGTAAGCTTGGATCAAGGCATGGGCGGGTTGATGCTACCTGCCGTCATCTATCTCAGTGTTATACTTGTTGGTGATTTTTTGTGGGTGGCGTTTGCCGGATCAGCAAGGCCACTCATTGTTAAACTTGGCCATTTGCGCCACAGGCTAACCGGAGCTTTGTTTGTTGCTTCTGGTTTGGGCCTCGCCCTGGCTCATATTGAGCGCTAGTACGGCTTCAAGCGCTTGCAAGCTCCCAATCAAGGTGTGCCCTTCATTTTTAACCTGGATGCGCTGAGCGAGAGCATTGTGTCCTCGCGTGCAGCATGGCGCACTTGGTCACTGCCTATCCAATTGGGAAAGCTTGCTTGGGTCACATGATGGGTCACTGTGGCGCCATTTTGCTTGAAGGTCCCCGCATAGGTGACATGCGAGTTCATCGCGGCGGTGTTTTCTTCTGCCATACCGCCAAACAGATCCGTACTGGCAAAAAACGAGCGATCAGCGGCGGCGATATGGACAAAAACATGCCCGTCGTCGGTGTAACTGATATAGCCGGTTGCATCGTCACCTAGTGGGTAAAAACGGTCGCCGTCTGGGTATTCATTGTACCAGCGCAGCAGGCGCCATGTGCCAATTAGCTTGGGTTCCGACTGTGCTGTACTCCCGCAATGTTTCATCATTGGAGAGACTGTTAAGGCGTTTTATCGGTTTAACAATGCAGAAAAAAACACCGGGCGATCTGGTCACCACCAGTGGTGCGATCAAGCCCGGCGTTTGTAGTTACGAGCCGAACTCTTCGCAAAGAGTGCTGGCTCGGGGGGAACAGGGTCGGCGCAGGGAGGGCGCGCCAGAATGACCATGTTGTTTAGAAGATAGGCTTGTCTATTCATTCGACAATGCACGCGTACTCATGCCAGCCATGCAATAATCGCATGGCTCATCAATTGATTCGATATCAAGTCTTAATGCATTGATTTAATTGAAAAATAATTGATAGAGTGCAGCTGAACTTGGAATGTGCGGGTGCTTTGTCAATACGCGCACGTGTCGTATCCACTTCTAAAAACACTTGATTTATACGGCCAGTATTGCAGAGTTTTAGTTGGGCACTCGCGCTTAATAGCTCCAGCGCTTGGCGTTGGCGAGCAAGAAGTCTCGAAACACCATGACACGTGCAGAATTGCGCATCTCTTCTGGATACACAAAGTAGGTGTCGAAAAACGGCAGATCTTCGCCATCCAATTGAATGGGCACCAGGTTCTTGTCATCCTCGACAATGTAGTCCGGCAGCATCGCTAAGCCCACACCGCGTAGGCAGGCTTTGCGCAACCCGTACACATTGGTGATGCGCACTTGCGCCCGACGGGGATTGTCTTCCTCGCGCCCTGCAGCTTCCAAATAATTGATGTTGCGCAAGTAAGGCGGAGCTGGATAGCCATAGCTGAGGATCACATGATTATCGAGATCCTGGACCGATACAGGTTGGCCGTTGCGTTTGATATATTCTGGCGAGGCATAGATGTGAAAATGCACCGTGAAAAGTCGCCGCTGCACCAGATCTGGCTGCGTTGGTTGGCGCAGGCGAATAGCAACATCAGCTTCGCGCATGGAGAGGTCCAGCTCATCATCATTGAGGATAAGCTCCAGCTGAATGCCAGGGTAAAGCTCGCGAAAATCTTGCAACCGTGCCGTTAGCCATGTTGAACCCAGGCCCACCGTTGTCGTTACGCGCAAGGTGCCTGTGGGCTGATTTTTTGAGTCCGTTAGGCGGGTACGCACCCGTTCCAGCTTTTGCAGCACTTGGTGCGCGGTGCGGTAGAGCAGCTCGCCTTGTTCGGTGAGAACGAGGCCACGGGCATGACGGTGGAACAGCTTTACGCCCAGATCAGCTTCCAGCGCTGACACCTGTCGACTGACGGCTGATTGGCTCATATGCAGGCCATCACCGGCGTGGGTGAAGGACCCCGCGTCGGCTGCGGCATGAAACACGCGCAACTTATCCCAATCCATTACTGCGGCAGTGTCATCATGGACGATGAGGCGGCCTGAATTGGGCATGCAGTCTCCTTCTCAGCGCTTGGCCCTATTCGGCGGCTTGGCTCAGGCTTTCGTGTTCTGCGAGGTATTTTTCCGCTTCCAAAGCAGCCATACAGCCAAGTCCGGCTGCGGTCACGGCCTGTCGGTAAATATCGTCCGTTACATCGCCAGCAGCATAGATGCCTGGCACATTGGTTGCCGTGCTATCGTGGGCTGTCCAGAGATAGCCATTGTCTTTTTGTTTCAGCTTGCCCTCAAACAGGCTGACCGCCGGCGCGTGACCGATGGCAACGAACACGCCGTCGGTGCCATAGTCTAGCGTTTCGCCAGTAACGGTGTTTTTTAGCCGAAGGTGTGTGACGTGCGCTGGAAAGCCAGTTTCGCCCATGATCTCTTCAACCGTGTGGTTCCACACCACGTTGATTTTTGGATGTTTCAGAAGCCGGTCCTGCAAGATTTTTTCGGCACGCAGTTCATCGCGGCGATGAATGAGCGTTACTTCCTCCGCCAAATTGGCAAGGTAAAGCGCCTCTTCCACCGCGGTGTTGCCGCCGCCAATAACCGCTACCTTTTTGCCGCGATAGAAGAACCCATCGCACGTGGCGCAGGCTGAGACGCCGCCGCCCATAAAGGTCTGCTCTGAAGGCAGGCCAAGCCATTTGGCCTGCGCGCCCGTGGCGATGATGATGCTGTCGGCTGTGTAGGTGGTGCCAGAATCGCTTTGGCACACAAAGGGCCGCCGTGTGGTGTCCACATCGGTGATGATGTCTTGGGCAAAGTGGGTGCCCACATGTTCGGCCTGGGCTTTCATCTGCTCCATAAGCCAGGGGCCTTGGACCACATCGGCAAAGCCTGGATAATTTTCAACATCGGTGGTGATGGTGAGCTGGCCGCCGGTTTGCAGGCCAGAAACCAGCACAGGTTCCAGCATGGCGCGGGCGGCATAAATGGCGGCGGTATAGCCAGCTGGGCCGGAGCCGATGATGAGCACTTTGGTGTGCAGAGTTTGGTGTTGTGAAACAGACATTGCAGCGGCCTCTTCGGGGCAAAGGGATGGGCGCGCATGGGCACGCCAGTTTGATCTTAAGATAGGCACAGCAAAAAGGCCTGCCAAGTTTCCTGGCAGGCCTTGATTGTTTTTGCGCAGGCTTATCCCCCGATAACGGGGCCATAGGCGCCCAATGGGCCACTACATAGTTGGCATGCAGCGCGTTGGTGTTGCGACCGCCACACGATTGTCGCTGTTGCTAGCTCCAAAACGATCTGTCTCGCCACCAGCCCTGGTGATGATATCGTCGCTATCTAGGCCTGCATCATCCAGCAAGCTTGCCAGCGCATCGGCCCGTTCACCCGACAGCGTAATGTTGAACTCTTCGCGGCCGCTGGTTGAGGCGTAACCAACCGTGCGCACCACACAGTTGCCCGCTGCTGCTTGGGCAGCAAAGCCTGCGACGGCAGCATCATCAGCATCGCCTGCCAAGGCGTTGGCATTATCAAAACTCACAGTGAGTGGATCAGGGCAGGCGCCAGGCTGAGCCAAGCAAGAAACGCGCGCCGCATTAAACGCGGCTGCATAGCTTTCTGTGCCCGGCCAGCCAAAGCTTGATGGCTGCAACGTTACCGTGCCTTCATCCACCATCATGACAGCGCCGCGGCGCATAGTAGGTGGTGCGCCGCGTGTTGCGCGAGCTTGGCCAAGTGATAGGCGTTCGGCATTAACGGCGGCGCCTAGAATAACCAGGCTACGCTCGCCACCATCGGTGTCGTTGTTGAAACTGATGTTGATCTGATCAACCGCTTCCAAATCATCAACACTCATCTGCACGACCTGGCGGTGGCGCGATGGCACGGGAAAGGGCAGTCGCCCGTCGCTGGCGGTATCTATGGCCTGGGTCACCCTGCCGAAAACTGAGCGGTTGCCTGCATGCACGCGGTAGGCTGGTGGCCCATCAAAAGCCTCACCAGATAGGATAAGCGTGACGGTATCATTGGCCTGCGCTGCGCCCGAAAGCGCCAATGCACCGCATCCGGCGAGGCCGACGGCGAGCAGTTTGGTGAAGAGTTTTTTCATTGTATCCCCCAGTTTGTTTTAACCCCATTGGGCCCAGCATAGCAGCGCTTTGGCCTGCAACCCAAGCCCCTACGGTTCAGATCGGCGTTAGGTGTCTAAGGCTTGCGCACGTTCTAAGGCTCGCTTTATTGCACTGGCAATTTCTGGCGTTGCATCCAGGGATGCCTGAGTGCGGTTAAACTGCGCAAGGCCAGTTGGCTGTGTGTGTCCGCTGGCCTCGATACCATCAAGGAAGCGATGAAACTTTTTTGGTAAGCCATCAGGCCGAAACACCATGGTATGGCGGCCAGCGCTCAGCACCTCAGACACCATATTGTGGCTGTCACCGGTGACCAAGAACGCATCGCACGCACCAAGCATGCCGGGGTAGGGATTGTCTCTCGTGCCATCCCACACCCATGTGTGCCGGTGGATTGAGGACAGGGCCACCTTCAGCGCATCAGGGGTGCGCCGCGAGGGCGTGATGATCACGCTGCCAGCGCCCTGCGCTGCGTTGGCCGCGGCCTGCGTTAGCGCCTCGATGGTGGCCGGGCCATAGTCGACACGTTTTGTTACGCCACCCAGCACCACGCCGAGCCAGGGCCGGGGGAACCGTGATAATTGGGCGCGTAGGTTGCTGCCTTGTTTGGCGCGTTTGGGCTGCGTCCAGCCATGGGGTGCTGTGTCAGTGGTGATAACATTGGCGCCGCGCAGCTTATCGTGCGTGGGCACCCAGATTAGATCGGCCGTATTGGCGCCGGTTCTCGGGTCTTTCAAAAACACCGTGAGTGTGGCGCTGCCCCAGCGCTTTTTTAGCGCTTTTATATAAGGCACCGTGCGTCTGCCCGAGCTTAGCACCAGAGAGGGTATGTTGGATGTGCTGGCGATCATCCCGTCAAAATCACGATCTCGACCTAGCTTGCCGGTAAAGGCTGCCAGTTTGCTGGGCCGAACGGTAATCTCGGTGGTTTGTGCGCCCAAGTGATCAGCAATACCGCGGCACTGGGCCAAATCGCCCATCTTACCGTCGGTTAAGATCAGTGCCTGGAGATTAGTGATGCCCGCTGATTGCTGGGGGCGTGCCGCGAATTCAGTCATAACCTTGCTTGAAAGCGTCTCACGATGGTGTCAATCAAACTTTACGCAACATTGTTGCGCGTGTGGTGAAGTGAATAACAGGATGTGAAGCTAGTCATGAAAGCTCTACTCGATGAGATCGACTGGAATATCCTGGGCGAACTGCAGGCCGATGGCCGCATGACCAATGTGGAATTGGCACGCCGTGTGGGCATTTCAGCGCCACCATGCTTGCGCCGTGTGCGCGCGCTGGAAGAAGCCGGGCTGATCCGCGGATACCGTGCGCTGCTTGATGAAAAGCTGCTGGGCTTTGATATCGTTGCCTACGCTATGGTTGGGCTGGTCAACCAGTCGGAGGCTGATTTGGTGGCCTTTGAGGCACGCGTGGCAGGCTGGCCTATGGTGCGCGAGTGTTATGCAATCTCTGGCGAGGCGGACTTCATTTTGAAATGCGCCGCCAAGGATTTCGGCAGCTTTCAAGATTTCATCATCCAAGACCTTACCAAAGCGGAGAACATCGGCACGGTGAAAACCGCGCTGACGCTGCGCCGGGTGAAGGATGCTGGCATTGCGCCGCTAGGGTAGGCTCACTCTAGCGATGCTGATCGATTAGGATCTGATTTCCATCAGGATCAACTGTTGTGATGCTTGCCGGGCCATTGGTTGACTCATCAGCTTCAGTGGTAAGGGCGATGCCGTTGGCTTTCAGGTGTTTTTGGATATCACGCACATCGGTGAAGCTTTCAAGCTCTTTGGCATCCTGATCCCAGCCAGGGTTGAAGGTCAGCATGGGCTTATCAAACATGTCTTTGAACAGGCCGATAATGGTGTCGCCACTTTTCAAGATCATCCAGCCTTGGTCAGAATAATCGCCCATGGTGGTGAAGCCGAGGCCCTCATAGAAGGCTTTTGAAGCGGCCAGGTCTATGACGGGCAAGCTGATGGAAAATGCGCCTAGTTGCATGATGCTCTCCTCATTGATGCGGAACGCACTCTAGCACACTTCTCCATTCGCGGTTTGTAATCGGGTGGCAGACGCTTTCGTATTGGTCCAATTTCGCGCAATGAGCTAACAATGGAGCCAAATATGTCATTCGCTATCAGGGGTTTAGATCCATCGCCATATATCCACCTTTACGGAATGAGCGATGCGTAACTTGCCGCCCATGGCGCTTATCGGTATCGCGCCGATAGCACTCCAGGTTTTCCTGATCGTGTTGAAATGCGCGATGCAGAAATCGGCGAAGATCTCTTGTTGGTTGGTCACCAAAGCATGAGCCTCGATACGCCTTACAAAACCTCGCATGCGATTTTTGTTCGCGAAGGCGCGCTAGAGGCTTATGTTGACCAGAACACTGTGCCGCAAGTTATGCATCGCAGACTGCTATCGCTCCGCGCGTTTGATGCACGGGGCATGATGACAGACGCAGCCTTGGCGCAACGTGACGACATCGCATCAACCATCGAGAGTTTGTTCAAGGACTTAAATGTAAGCCACATCCATGCGCACTATGCTCTGCGTGGATGTTACTCAGGCCTCATCACCCGTAGCTGATCTTCAAAATTTCGAAGGCGCGCTTGCCGCCGGGCGCGGCCACTTCCACGCTGTCGCCAACCTTTTTGTTGATCAGCGCGCGGGCAATGGGCGAGGACAGCGAAATTTTGTGCTGCTTGATGTCAGCCTCCACATCACCAACGATGATGTAGGTTTTTTCCTCATCCGTTTCCTCGTCCACAATCAGGACTTTGGCGGAAAATTTCACTGTGTCGCCAGACATTTTGGCCGGATCAATCACATCGGCGCGCGCAATGTTGCTTTCCAGTTCATTGATGCGGCCCTCATTCAGGCTCTGCTGCTCTTTGGCGGCGTGATATTCGGCGTTTTCAGACAGATCGCCATGCGCACGCGCCTCGGAAATCGCCGCAATGATTTTGGGGCGTTCTTCGGCTTGGCGTTGTTGAAGCTCTTCTTTGAGCGCTTCGTGGCCTGCAATGGTCATCGGAACCTTTTGCATGGGTCCTGTCCTTCAAACGGGTTGGGAGCGGCGAGAATTTCGCCGCTGATAAGTTTTGGCTGCTTTGGGGGACGCTAAGCAGCCGCTTATGCCAGCGCTGACATATAGTCCTGTAGAGGCTTAACTGCAATGTCGCCCGAAAGCACCGCATCAATGGCCTGTGCGGCGGCATTGGCGCCCGCAAGCGTGGTGTAATAGGGCACCTTTTGTACCAAGGCGGCTTGGCGCATGGAGCGGGAATCTTCCAGCGCTTTCTTGCCTTCGGTGGTGTTGAACACCAGCTGCACGTTGCCGTTTTTGATCGCATCAACAATGTGCGGGCGACCTTCCAAAACCTTGTTCACGCGCTCGGTTTTCACGCCATTTTCGGCCAGAAAACGCTGCGTGCCGGAGGTTGCCAAAATGTCAAAGCCAAGGTCAGCGAGCAGCTTGATGGAGGC
>JBGCDM010000097.1:0-25999 GCA_045105395.1 Devosiaceae bacterium
ACGCGAAAAGATCAAACGAAACACGTTCAAACAGCGGCGTTTGCAATACTGCAAACAAGTCGCATAGGATCAACCAAACGATGAGCTGATGTCTCGCTTAATCTAGGACGCAATCGCTCCCAAAAACCCTGACGACGGACAGTCGCGCCATTATAAAACTCTTCCCAATGCGAAAGTGACGGGAATTCAAGCAAGACAATCCTGCGTGGCTCCCAATCGCCCTCATACACTTTATGCTCTCCTGCCCGTGAAAGGTACTTTGCACCTGCCTTTTCCAATGCCGGTTTTACGCCGAGCATGAACTCTTGATATTGTTCCCTGTCGTAAATTTTGACATCAAAAATGACATAAGCTGGCATGGGATCTTCCGTTCTGGACTTTTAGATTACTGGTTCTTCAGGGGCTAAAGTAACCGCTTTCAAGTCCGATACAATGAGACCTCTGTTATTGGGACGCTGAATCTGAGCGGCACTTTTGACGCTGGGCCTTTGGGCCACCAGCCAACGGCAGGCACGCGGCTGCATTTTTGCAAGTTGTGCTTGCACGCACACGCATCGACGCACATCGCAGTCCACCTTATGCCTGTTCCATCGCAACCGCGACACAGCACCAGCGCCTAACACGAACGCCAAATACAAACGCAACGACCTGAGGGGAAGCACCCCTTTGGCCGAACGGTCCCCTGCGCCCCGATGCTGGAACGTTCACACAAGCAAACAGAACAGGAAACCCATATGACCCTCAAAGTAATTGGAACCGGTCTAAGCCGGACAGGGACATTGTCTACACGCATGGCTCTGGAACAGCTCGGGCTTGGTCCCTGCCATCACATGATGGCGCTGTTCGCTGACCCTGCACAGGTTGAACTTTGGACCGAGGTTGCGCGCGGCAACACAATTGACTGGGAAGCTGTGTTCTCCGGCTTCAACGCTCAGGTCGATTTTCCCGGTGGCCGCGTCTGGCAGCAGACCATTGATGCGTTCCCAGACGCCAAAGTGCTACACACCGAACGGCCGGAGGAGGACTGGTGGGCAAGTTTCAGCAAAACGGTTCTGAAGGTCTGGACCCACCACAAGACGCTGACGCGCAACATGCCGCTGCACATCCAGGACATTTTCACCAACCTTACCCCGTTTTATATCGACGATACCTTTGGCGGGCTGCCGGATAAGGCAATGGCGCTTGAGGCCTACCGTCGCAACAATGCGCTGGTGCGCGAACTGGTGCCGTCCGAACGCCTGCTGGTGTTTACGCCTTCGGATGGTTGGGAGCCGCTGTGTGATTTCCTGAACGTACCCGTTCCAACAGATCCATTTCCACGTAGCAACGCGCGCGATGAGTTCTGGGACAATTTTGAAGAAGAGCCTGCCGACTAAAGGCCTTGCACGCATGCGGCGGCGAACAGCCGTCGCATGCCATCTTCAATCTTGTTCAGGACCCCTAAAATGAAACGCAGTCTCTTTTTGCTGGCGCTAGCAACCGTGTTGTTTCCGTCGTTTGCCTACGCGCAAGAAACACCTGCGCCTGTCTGGGTGTCGGTTACACACGAAGTGGTTGACCTTGAAGCGTGGCGCGCGGTTTTCGATAGCGCTTTGTCCGCGCGGCAAGGCGCTGGCGAAATGAGCTATCAAATCAACAGCTTTGCTGCCAATCCAAACACCATCGTCGCAGTTTTCCAGTGGGACAGTGCAGCGCGGGCGCGGGCCTTTATCAGAGACCCTTTGGTACGCAATGCAATGCGAAGAGCGGGTGTTACCTCGCAGCCGTTTGTGGCGCTATATCAAAACCCATTGCCGCAACCTGCTGGGGTTAAGCCAGCCCGGTGAGCAGCTGATTTTTGCCGCGCAGGAACGCCACCAAAGCATCTAACACAACACGCACACGATGGGAGCCGCGCGTAGACTCGTGATAGAGAACCCAACTGTCCATCTGATCGAACGGGTCGGGGAGCGCGCGTTCAAGGGTCGTGCATGTATCGCCCACCGCGCAGAACAGCGACCCGATACCTGCGTCTTGTTCGATCATCAGACGTGCAGAATCCGAATTCTCGACCTTAATTGCCGGGCGGGCTGGATTATCGAACTGGTCGAGCCAACCCCAGGCCTTGGCATGCAAGGTCGGTCCCGCAATACGCACGAGTTGATGGTCGTGCAGGTCTTCGGCAGTGTTCGGGCGGCCGTGCCGTTCTAAATAGGTTGTTGACGCATAAAGGCATCGCCCCCACGTGAACGTATAGGCGACAACAAGGCCGGGATCTTTGGGTGCAATCGTACGCACGGCAATATCAGCATCGCCTTTGGCCAGATCGGCGCCGGCGGTTGAACTCAACAGGTCGACTTGAAGTCCCGGGTGGGCTGCGGCCACCTCACTGACAAGTGGACGTAAGACATGAGCTGCTGTGGGAACGCAGGCGATTTTCACGGTGCCTGTGGGTTCGTCACGCATCGAGCGCACATTCATGCGCGTTGAATTGACGGTGGCGTTCATCGTTTCAGCGGCAGCTGCGATGGCTAAGCCCTCGCTGGTAAAGGTGAAGTCCCCACCGCCTCGCACGATCAGTGTGGCACCAAATGCTTCCTCGGCAGCGGCAAGCCTTCGGCTAACCGTGGAGCCATCAACGCCCAGCATACGCGCAGCCCCCGCTACGGACCCCTCGCGTTTCAGGGCAAAGATGACGCGAAAGTCGCTCCAGTTAGGCTCTGACATGGTGACACTTCTTCAAAATAGGATCGGCTGCGATATCGCTTGTGGCGATACTCAAATGAACTCTAATTGCCAAATCATTGCTAGATGGTGTCGCCACCATGCTCTGCATAACAGCAATTGACGCACCGGGTGGGTCGATATTTCGCTTAACTTGGCGGGCGCCAACCTTCGCAACCTCGCCCAAAGGATGGGCGCATCACGCTGCTAGAATTGACCGTTAAGGGGGAAGCTTTTCTGGTCCATGTCAAATCAGTTATGACTGAAACTGTTGATTGTGTTATCGGCCCATTCGATAATACTGCGAGAAAATCACTGCTCAGCCTGTTAAGAAAAACCTAGCGCTGTTTGTCGCGCAAAAAAGTCGCGCCTGGGTTGAGTTATCACGCATGCAAACGCCTCTAGCACAGGGTCTTTCTGGCTTCTACTGCTTGGCCGAACTGGCCTGGTTTGCCGCCTCGTTTTCAGAGCCTTCTTCAGGCGGCTTGCGGTCAGCAATTGCTTTCATCTTTTGTCCTAGCTCTTCCTGCCAAGGGCCAAGAATCTCACCAATGCGTGCCAAATAGGCTTTGTTCTGCGTTGGCGGAACTTCTAGATCATAGACATCAGCGACCGAGATCATCGCTTTGCGGTCCATGTCTTGAAAAGCATCAGACATCGCCTGGGCGTTGTGTTCTGAATGGCCAAGCGCCTCAAACGCTGCGCGCCCCATGCGCAGTGAGCTATCATACGTCTCGCGGATGATATCGCGACAACCTGTAGCGTAGAGGTGGTAGACATGATCGCGATCTATCGCCCGCGCCATCACATGAAGGTTTGGATAATTTTGAAGGGCGTAGCGCGTCAGCTCGGTGATTTGTTCTTTGTCATCGATGGCGACAACGAGCAGTTTCGCCTCAGCAATGCCAGCTGCTGCAAGTAAGTCCGGCCGCGTTGCATCACCGAAATATGTTCGCAGGCCGAACATGCTCATATTTTCGATTTGCTTGGATGAAAAATCTATCACCGTTGGCGCATATCCAGCAGCAGAAAGCATGCGATCCACAATGCCGCCAACGCGGCCACGACCAGCGATGATAACCTGGCTTATCTCATCAATATCGTCCTGTTCACGAGCCTGCGCCTCATCAAAGCGCGGCGCAATCACCTTATCGTAAAGAATGAAGAGCGCTGGCGTGAGCAACATGGAAAGCGCCACAACGAGAAGCAACTGGTCAGCAATTGCTGCAGGAATGACAGCGTTGGCAACGGTAAAAGAAAGCAGCACAAAACCGAACTCGCCTGCCTGCGCCAAGCCCAGTGCAAACAGCCAGCGATCTGCGCCGTGAACCTTGAACGCGATCGACAGAACGAGCAACACGGCAACTTTTAATGCCATCAGGCCAATCGTTAGGCCAACAATGAGACCAACATTATCAAGCAGCAGGCCAAAATTGATGCCTGCCCCCACTGTCATAAAGAACAGACCCAGCAGCAGGCCTTTGAACGGGTCAATATCGGACTCAAGCTCATGCCGATATTCGCTATTTGCCAGTACGACGCCTGCCAAAAATGTACCCAGTGCAGGGGATAAGCCAACCAAAGACATGAGCAGCGCAATGCCCACCACCATCATCAAGGCTGTGGCGGTGAACAGTTCACGAAGCTGCGCGACAGCAATGAAACGGAAGATCGGACGGGTCAGCAAATTACCGCCCAGCACCACGAACCCAATGGCTGCAAGCGTGACAATGGCAGCCTGCCAACCCGGCAACCCAGCAACCAAACTCATCGCTGCGCCATGGTCACCACCTTCAGCATGTGTATCGCCGCTATGGGCGGTGTCCGCACCGTGTGCAGCTTCGGTGGCGTGTCCAACAGCACCTGTTGCAACATCCATCAATTCGGGCAATGCAAGCAGTGGAATTAACGCAAGCATGGGAATAACGGCGATATCTTGAAACAACAGCACCGAGAAACTTGCCTCGCCACCGTCGCTTTTCATCAAGCCTTTTTCGTTCAGCGTCTGCAACACAATTGCGGTTGAAGACAATGCGAAGACCAAGCCTATCGCCAGCGCAATCGTCCAGGGTTGGCCAAACAGCATCGCCACACCCATCACCGCCAAAGCGGTCAGGGTAACCTGCCCACCACCAAGCCCGATCAGCCGTGCGCGCATGCCCCAAAGCAGTTTTGGCTCAAGTTCTAACCCCACAAGAAATAGCATCATCACCACGCCAAATTCGGCGAAGTGTTGGATCGCGATCACATCGACGG
The DNA here is from genome assembly GCA_045105395.1 of Devosiaceae bacterium. GTDB lineage: Bacteria > Pseudomonadota > Alphaproteobacteria > Rhizobiales > MH13 > MH13. Next base: position 4,960 of record JBGCDM010000097.1, read on the forward strand.
ATAGCAGCGCCAGGATGGGTGAGATGAGGATCCCGGCGATTAAGTAACCCAGAACTGAGCCCAAACCCAGGCGCGAGGCGATAGGAACGGCGATGACACCGGCAATGAGAAAAATGAAAGTCAGAAATAGAATATCTGTCACGCACTGCCCCTAAGCTATGACCTAAAAACAGTTGATTGTCTCAGCTGGGGGAAGCTTTGACCAGAGGGCGAAAGGCTAGGTGAAGCGCGCCTTCAATGCAGGTATCAGTGCATCAGCCAAGACGTGCGGCTGTGAGACATGCGGCGCGTGGCCAGCATCCAGCGTGATGTTCTGTGATCCTGGCACCAGACTTTGCATGGACTGCTGCAAGGCAGGAACAACCGATAAATCTTGGCTGCATTCGACATAAATTCTCGGAATTTTGCCAAAGCGTTCGGCTGTCCATTGGGTTGCAATGTCCTTTCCGCCATTGCCTTGAGGAGAAAGATGCTTGGCACCTTCAAGCGCTTTATCGAATGGCATATCGTTGAGAAAAATGCGTGCACCTGCCTCTGGAGGCACGGATGAAACATCTCCCGCCTTATTCCAGGTGAGATGCTTGCCAATTCCAGTTATGCCGCGCTCTGCTGCATTTTCTTGGGTTAGCACATCACCAAAGCTCATGCCTGGCAGCAGCATCATGCCTGCCACGTAGACCACGCAGCTTATGCGCTCGGCACGCGCCTCTGCTGCGCCAGTGGCAACCACACCACCACCTGAGTGGCCAAGCAAAATGATATCGCCGGCTAGGCCATCGATGAGCTGCGTTATATGTCCAACATAGTCATCGATACTGACGGTTTCTGGTGGCCGCCCATCCACACCATTGCCTGGCAAGTCTACGGCGTGAGCTGTGAACCCGGCGGCGGTGAGCAATAGCGCGAAATCCTGCCAAACCCAGCTTCCCTGCCACGCGCCATGAATAAGAATGATGTGTTTATTGGTCACTTTGGCAAGCTTCCTATCTGATCCCAAAGGCTTAGGGTTCGCGTGCATATGGCACCTTTTGTTGCGCGGGGTTGAAGGGTAAAATCAATGCTGCAACTGCGAACAATCAAACGCGATAGGCCACTGGATGCAAGCGACAGGTTTTGATCAAGATGGATTTGAACGCTGGCAGGGCCTTGTTGATAAAGCGCTGAAGGGCGCGTCCATAGAAAGCCTGCAAAGTACTAGCGACGATGGCATTGTACTTGCGCCCCTTTATCCGCCGTCTTCCACGCAACCCATCACCATGCGTGGTGGAGGCAAACCTTGGATTGCGGCGCAGCGGATTGACCATCCTGACCCTCAAAAGGCGCAAAACCAAACGATGTCTGAGCTGGAAGGAGGGGCATCGGGCCTTGTGTTGGTCGTGCAGGGCGCACCGACCTCTCTGGGCTATGGCATTGATATGCAGGCGCTCCCACACATCCTTGATGAGGTTCTGGTGGATGCGGTGCGCATAACTTTAGAGCCGTCTGCGGCGCGCGCCCGCGATGCACGCAGCTTGGCCGCCTATCTGAACAAACGATCCACGCCCAATGCACATATTAGTGTTGATTTTGGGCTCAATCCACCCAGCTTACTGGCCGCTACCGGCGGCCTACGCGGCGATGGTCAAAGCACACGAGAGGCGCAGGCCCGCCACTTTGACGAGCTTATGGGGCATGGGTTCAAAGGCACAGTTTACCGTGCCGATGGCCGCGTCATCCATAATGCTGGCGGCAACGATGCTGATGAATTGGCCTTTATGCTGGCAAGCTTGGTGTTCGCGATGAAGAGTGGCGATGATCCGACATTGGCAGCCCAAAGAACCACATTGGGTGTGGCTGTTGATGCTGATCAGTTCGCAGGCATTGCAAAGCTGCGCGCGCTGCGCCTGTTGCATGCCAAGGTGATAGAGGCAGCAGGGCTTTCATCGTTCCAGCCTAACATAGTCGCCGAAACATCAGCGCGCATGCTGACCAAGCTTGATCCGCAGGTGAACATGTTAAGGGCCACAACAGCCGTCTTTGCTGCGGCAGTGGGTGGTGCAGACAGCATCACTGCGCTGCCTTTTAGCCTGGCGCTTGGCTATCCTGATGGTTTTGCAAGACGCACCGCACGCAACACACAACTGGTCTTGATGGAAGAAAGCCATCTGCACCAAGTGGAAGATCCGGCAGCAGGAAGCGGGCTTTTTGAGGCTTATACCCAAAGCTTGTGCGAAAAAGCGTGGCAGAGCTTCCAGGCCATTGAGCGTGAGGGCGGTGTTATTGATGCTCTGGTTTCGGGAAGTATCCAAGCCAACGTGCGGTCTGCACGTGCAGCGCGGGAAATGGCGCTTAAAGAGGGCAAACGCCACCTAACCGGCACCACGGTTTTTCAGCTTGAAACCGAATACAAAGTGGACCTGGAAGACGTCTCACCCGTCACTTACGCGCTGAAGGACGGGCTTAAAACCTATTGTGAGCCGCTCGCCCCTGCCCCACTGGAAGGACCTATCGCGTGACAAAGCTTCCAGATTTCGCCTCGCTTCCAATGCCAAATTTTTCGGCACGCAGCGTCACTGAAAAATCATCGGGAAATGATTGGCAGACGCCCGAAGGCATCGCAGTTAAGCGAGCTTACCAGGCCAGCGATCAAGAAGGTTTGAGCCAAACTAGCGGCCTACCCGGCGTTGCACCCTATTTACGCGGCCCCTACCCAACCATGTATGTGCAGCGGCCATGGACCGTGCGCCAATATGCTGGATTTTCCACTGCGCAGGCCTCCAACGCGTTCTATCGGCGCAACCTGGCTGCCGGCCAAAAAGGCCTGTCGGTTGCCTTCGATCTTGCAACGCACCGGGGTTATGACAGTGATCATCCACGTGTTGCTGGTGATGTTGGCATGGCTGGCGTGGCCATAGACAGCGTTCTTGATATGCGCCAGCTGTTTGATGGCATTCCACTGGATAGCATGTCGGTTTCGATGACCATGAACGGCGCGGTTCTGCCCATTATGGCGCTCTATATTATAGCAGCCGAAGAGCAGGGTGTTTCGCCCGATAAGCTCGCAGGAACCATTCAGAACGATATTCTGAAGGAGTTCATGGTCCGCAACACCTATATCTACCCACCGGCGCCTTCGATGCGGATTATCTCCGATATTTTCGCCTACACTGCGAAAGAGATGCCGAAGTTCAACTCCATTTCCATCAGCGGCTACCACATGCAAGAGGCCGGAGCGACGGCAGACCTGGAGCTTGCCTACACGTTGGCTGATGGCATCGAATATGCTCGACGCGGTGTTGCGGCTGGCATGGATATAGACACGTTTGCGCCACGGCTTTCGTTCTTCTGGGCCATCGGCATGAACTTCTTCATGGAGGTTGCCAAGCTGCGCGCTGGGCGCCTGCTCTGGTCTCGACTGATGCAAGATGAGTTTGCGCCGGCCAACGCCAAGAGCACTGCGTTGCGCACCCATAGCCAAACCTCTGGCTGGTCGCTAACGGCGCAAGATGTGTACAACAATGTGATCCGCACCTGCGTGGAAGCGATGGCGGCTACACAGGGCCATACGCAAAGCCTGCACACCAATGCGCTGGATGAAGCCTTAGCGCTGCCAACTGACTTTTCCGCGCGCATCGCCCGCAACACGCAGCTGTTCTTGCAGCAAGAGAGCGGCACAACACGCGTGATCGACCCCTGGGGTGGCAGCCATTATGTGGAGCGGCTGACGCAGGATCTGGCCGATCGCGCCATGGAGCACATCACTGAGATTGAGGAGCTAGGGGGCATGGCCAAAGCCATTGAGGCTGGCATTCCCAAAATGCGCATTGAGGAGGCTGCTGCCAAAACACAAGCGCGCATTGATAGCCGCCAACAAGCGATCATCGGCGTCAATTGCTACAAGCCAGCCAGTGAACAGCCGCTTGAAATTCGTCAGGTTAACAACGCGTCGGTTCGCCAGGAGCAACTTGAGAAACTGGCCAAGCTTCGCAGTGAGCGAGACCAAGGAGCGACTGAAAGTGCGCTAACGGCCCTTAGCAATGGCGCAGCGGCCGACGGCAATTTGATGGCGCTCTGTGTGAATGCCGCTCGCGCGGGTGCCACCGTGGGCGAAATGTCAGACGCTATGGAAAAAGTGTTTGACCGTCACCGTGCGGAGATCAAAGCCATATCGGGCGTCTACAAACGAGAGGTTGGCGATATGTCAGAGGCGATCACTAAAGCGCTGGCGATGACTGATGCCTTTGAGGAAGCCGATGGCCGCCGCCCGCGTATTCTGGTGGCCAAGATGGGCCAGGACGGGCATGACCGAGGCCAAAAGGTTATCGCATCTGCCTTTGCAGACATTGGCTTTGATGTGGATATTGGCCCGCTGTTTGCCACACCTGATGAGGCCGCACGCCAGGCGGTAGAAAATGATGTGCATGTGGTGGGTGTCTCTTCGCTCGCTGCCGGTCACCTTACTCTGGTACCCGCGCTTAAGGCCGCGTTGGCCGCCGAGGGGCGCGAGGACATCATGATTGTTGTGGGCGGTGTTATTCCGCCGCAAGATTTTGATGCCGTGAAAGATGCCGGCGCCGCCGCCATCTTCCCCCCGGGCACCGTGATTGCCGAGGCCGCCATTGAGCTGCTGGAAGACCTGAACACCAAACTTGGGTATGCTCAGCAAGCTGCCGAATAATTTTCCACCAATTGGATGCATTTTTATGATTTTGACAACCACATCGACCCTGCAAGACAAGACCATCGCCGACTATCGCGGCATCGTGACAGGCGAAGCAATATTGGGCGCGAACATCTTTAAGGACTTGTTTGCTGGCATTCGCGATATTGTGGGTGGACGCTCAGCAGCTTATGAAAAAGAGCTAGCAAAGGCGCGCGCAATCGCAATGCAAGAAATGCAGGAGCGTGCCGAAGCCATTGGTGCAAACGCGATCATTGGCGTTGATCTGGACTATGAGACCGTAACCGTTGGCAGTGGTGGTGGCATGCTCATGGTATCTGCATCAGGCACAGCCGTGGTGGTCCGGTAAAAAGCGTCAATCAAACGCCTTTTCCTGCACCAGAAATCCGCTACAACACCGCTCTGTTCTGCTTGTTTGGTTCGCTTTATGATTTCGTTTCGCCTTCTCTCTATCGCGTGTCTTTGCGCCCTGCTTACTGCATGCGCGGGACGCGAGGAATATGCTGCACCAGTTGGCGTGCAGCCTACCGCAATTCCAGGCATTGCATTAAGCGAAACTGGCCTTGGCCTGGTGGATCAGTCCACGCGTTTTTCCAGTAGCGCCATTTCTGATGCGCTGAACGGCGCACGCGTTGAAACGGTGAACGCAACCTTTGAAGGCCGTGTGATTGCCCAGCTGGCCGCTTTTGGCCCATCTGGCCTGCAATTTGCCCGCTTCCAAGGCTCAGGCGGGCGCGTCACTGGCATTCAAGTGGTCTCCGAAGAAGTGCAAGGCCCGCGCGGCGCGCGCGTTGGCCAAACCTATCGCCAAGCAGGTGGCAACGCGATGAGCTGCCAGGAGGGCACAGGAAGCTGGTCACAAATGGCGGTTTGCCGTCGCTCAGGCAGCGCAATTCGATATCTTTTCTCAGTTCCCTTGTGGCGCGAAGGGCGCATGCCGCGTGGCAATGAGCTCAATAATGCCATCCTTAACCGTATGATTTGGGAGCCGTGAGCGGCCTCGACACTCTTGATATTCATGCCCTTGCTGAGAGTATCATCTCGGGCGAGCGCGCAGCACTGGCCCGTGGCATCACGCTGGTTGAATCCAAACGGCCCGATCACCGCGATAAGGCGCGCACATTGGTGCAAACGATCATGCCCAAAACTGGCAATGCTATTCGGATAGGCATGACGGGTGTGCCAGGGGTTGGCAAATCCACAACCATCGACACGTTTGGCGCTATGCTGATTGCCAACGGCCACAAACTGGCGGTGCTGGCAGTGGATCCCTCCTCCACCCGAACTGGGGGCTCGATCCTGGGTGATAAAACCCGAATGGCGCGCCTTGCCGCCTCCAAATCCGCTTACATCCGCCCCTCGCCTTCAGCAGGCACACTGGGCGGTGTGACAGCCAAGAGCCGTGAGACCATACTTTTGTGCGAAGCTGCTGGCCATGATGTGGTGATAGTTGAAACGGTGGGTATTGGCCAATCGGAAACGGCAGTGGCAGGCATGGTGGATGTGTTTGTTGTCTTGATGCTGCCAGGTGCGGGCGATGAGCTTCAGGGCATCAAAAAAGGCGTCCTTGAGATCGCCGAAATCATCACCATCAACAAAGCTGATGGTGAAAATGCGCCAGCCGCACGCAAAGCTGCAGCGCACTATCGCGCGGCTTTGGACATACTTGCGCCGACCTCAATGGTTTGGAAGCCGCCGGTCCTGACCCAATCGGGCCTTGAAGGCGATGGGCTGAAAACACTTTGGTCTACGATCAAAGATCATCGCGCAAAGCACCAGGCAGCAGGCCTTTTCGATACGCGTAGAACTGACCAAAACCTTGGCTGGATGCACGACATGTTGCGCGAACGAGCGATGGAACGACTGACGCGTGATGACACATTGCGCACCGCAATTGCCAGTGCAGAAACGCAGGTTGCAGCAGGCACGCTCGCGCCATCCATAGCAGTTGAACACTTGGTTAAGATCGCTGGGCTCTGATCGTTTCAATTTGAAACAAATATGTCTGGCACGAGCCTTGCCCTTATACTGCCATGGCAGAAATAAACACCCTTTCAAGACGTACATTTATCGCTGGCGCAGCGATTGGCAGCAGCCTCATTTTCCCTGCGACAGCAAAAGCTGAAACCCTTTGGGCCGACTTGCGTGGATCATTGGATGCAACGACACTCGGAGTTCGCCCCGGTGCGCTGGATAATCAAAGCGTCGCACTTCAAAACGCGATAGACCGTGCTGCCGCTGATGGGCAGGCTCTGTTCCTGCCAGCAGGCGACTATTTGGTTAGCAATATTGATCTTCCATCAGGCCTCACCATCATCGGTGTGCCGGGCCGCACGCGTATTCGTTACGCTGGTGATGGGCACCTGCTCTTTGCAACCAATGTGAGCAACTTGCATCTAGAAGGCCTCGTGCTTGATGGCAACAATCGCGCACTGGCAGATTACGCGCCTGGCTTGCTGCATGTTTCAAGTGGTTCATCGATAACCATTGAAGGGTGCAGCGTCCTTGGCTCGCGCAAACATGGTGTCGTTTTTGATCGGGTGGCGGGGCACTTTGATCGATGCACAATCTCAGGCGCGCGGGGCGCCGCCTTCCTGTCGAATGAGGCCGAAGGTTTGGCCATCCGTGACAATGTGATCGCCGATTGCGGTGACAATGGCATTTTGGTGCATCGTTGGGGCGAGGGCCGCGATGCATCCATTATCACGGGCAATCGTATCGAGCGCATCCGTGCTCGTTCCGGCGGCACAGGCTCCTTCGGTAACGCAATCAACCTCTTCCGCGCTGATGATGTAACGATATCAGGCAACACCATACACGATTGTGATTTTAGCGCCGTGCGCTGCAATGCAGCCTCCAACGCCATCATCACTGGCAACCAGTGCCACCTGTCAGGGGAGGTCGCAATTTTCGTGGAGTTTAGTTCCCAGGGAGCGATTGTTGCCAACAATTTGGTGGATAATGCAGCGACAGGCATCAGCATTACCAACTTTAACGACGGTGGGCGCTTGGCAGTTGTACAGGGCAACACAGTGCGCAACTTAACCGGGCAAAGCCGCTTGCAAACAGATGAACCTGCCTATGGCATCGGCATTTCTGTTGAGGCTGATACGAGCGTGGTCGGCAATGTGATTGAGGAGGCCGCTTTGGCTGGCGTCAATGCGGGATGGGGTCCCTATCTGCGCAACGTCATCATATCGCAAAACATCATCAGACGATCTGAAATGGGCGTCAGTGTTTCGGTGGTAGATGGCGTGGAATCGACGGTCATTTCTGACAACATTATTGATGACACGCCTGGAGGTGCCATCATCGGTATGCGGTGGTTAGAACGCGCAACAGATGATCTAGTAAGCGGTGGCTCAGTGCCGGCTGCACTGGTTATCGAGGGCAACCGGGCGCTGTCTTAGGTGCCGGCTTTGAAACCACGTTCGCGCCAAGCTTTAAGGCGGCTGATCGCTTCATCTAGTACTTGATCGCGCTTGCAAAAACAAAACCGTAGAAGGTTTGTCGGCGGGTTTTCTTGATAGAATGCTGACATCGGAACCGGCGTGACGCCAGCCTCAAGGGTCATACGCTGCGATGCTTCAACATCGTCTCCTAGCTCAAGTGTGCTGATATCGGCGATTAAGAAATAGCTACCTTCAGCTTTGAGTGTCGGCAGACCCATAGCCTCTAGCCCAGCCTTAAGCCGATCGCGCTTGCGCTCCATATCTCCTGCCAGCGTGGAGTAATAACTGTCCGGCATGCTCAGCCCATGCGCAACAGCTATTTGCAAATGCGGCGGTGTGGTGAAGGTGGTAAACTGATGGGCTTTGGCTATTGGCGCGATCAGTGCCTGCGGCCCCGCGATGTAACCAACCTTCCAACCGGTGAGCGAAAAGGTTTTGCCCGCCGAGCCGATGCGCACGCAACGCTGCGCCATGTCAGGCAGGGTTGCTAACGGGATATGCTTTGCATCATCAAAAACCAGGTGCTCATACACTTCATCACAAATGGCGTAGGCGTCAAAAGCGGTCAGCTTGGCTGCGATGCGCGCCAGCTCATCGGCTGAAAAAACCTTGGATGCTGGATTAAGTGGATTGTTGATCAGGATTGCTTTGGTTTTAAGCGAGAAGGCGGTGCTCAACGCCTCATCAGAAAAGCTCCAATCCGGCGGTGACATTGGAATGACCTTTGGCACACCACCAGCGCGCTTTATCAATGGCACGTAGCAATCATAGGATGGGTCAAACAGCACCACCTCATCGCCCGGTTCAATCATCGCCATGAGGCAATCCGATAGCGCCTCTGTTGCGCCCGATGTGATGAGCACCTGCGCTAGGCTGCGATCAATATCGAAGAAACGCTTTTCACTGTCCGCCACAGCCTGTCGCAAAGCAGGTAGGCCCATCATGGGTGGATACTGATTTGGACCCTCTATCAGAGCCTCTGCTGCGGCTTGGCGAACCTCAAGCGGTCCATCGACATCCGGAAAACCTTGACCAAGGTTCACCGCCTCATGTTCGATAGCAAGACGGCTCATAACCTCAAAAATCGTGGTCGGCATACCGGTATAAAGTGGATGAGTGGAACGCATTTTGGTGCTCGCAATTGGCAATTGTGGCGCTGTGTGTAGCCTAACTGCACGGGCCAGCGAAAGACTTGGCTTTTCAAGCAACAGAATTTGCTGATAGATGGCACTAGCTTTGGTGTCACTGGCTTGCTGGTGGTGAAAAGGGAATGTGGTGCGATGGGCTTTGGCCCATTCATTCCGCAGCTGCCCTCGCAACTGTAAGCGGCGCGATGGATGCAACGGCCACTGCCCAAATGCGGGTGGGAAGGCGCATTCATCGGTAAACGTCGTAAGCCAGGAGACCTGCCAAAGCACGATTTGTAACCAGCCGGACGGGGTGTGTCGGGGCGGAGTTTTGGCGGGCCTTGCCTGCTACCGCCCGAACACCACCTGGCGCAGATGAGAAGGCTTGGTGGCTTTTATGGCAGTGCCTCTGTTTCCTTGCACACTTGTTTTAGGTGGTGTGCGTTCGGGCAAATCACGCCACGCTGAAGCTTTATGCCGCGACACAGGTTTGGCACGCGTCTACATTGCTACCGCCAATGCCTATGATGATGAAATGCACGAGCGCATCGCAGGTCATAAATCGATGCGTGCACAGGATGGTTGGGACACGGTTGAAGAACCCAACGATCTTGCCGGAGCACTTACCCGAACGCTTTCCTCAGACACGATTGTGCTGGTTGACTGCCTAACATTATGGCTAACCAACCGATTATTGGCCGACGGCAATATGGATTCCGAATTTGATCAACTGGCCAGTACGCTTGAAATGCGCCGCGGCCAGGTGGTTCTGGTTTCCAACGAAACCGGCCTCGGTATCGTTCCTGATAACGCCTTGGCACGACAATTTGGCGATCTACAAGGCCGCCTCAACCAGCGCTTAGCTGCACTTGCTAGCCACGTCACATTCGTCGCAGCAGGGCTACCCCTCACTTTGAAAGAACCGACCACATGAGCAATCCCATACCTGCCACCATCATCACAGGGTTTTTGGGCGCGGGTAAAACTACGCTGATCCAGAACCTGATCAAGCGTTCAGGCGGGAAGCGTATTGCACTGGTCGTCAATGAATTTGGCGATTTGGGATTTGATGGCGAGCAGATTGCAGGCTGTGGCATCGAAGGCTGCGCCGATGAAGACGTCATTGAACTGACCAATGGTTGTATCTGCTGCACTGTTGCTGATGACTTTTTGCCGACGATGGAAATGCTCTTGGCGCGCGAACCAGCGCCTGAGCACATTGTGATTGAAACCTCTGGCCTTGCCCTACCTCAGCCGCTTGTGCAGGCGTTTAATTGGCCAAGTGTTTCAGCCCGCACGACCGTGGATGGCGTGATTGCTGTAGCCGATGCGGAAGCGCTGGCACACGGCCTTTACGCCACCGATACCGCAAGGGTGGATGCCCAACGCAAGGCTGACGAGAGCTTGGACCATGAAACGCCGATTGAGGAATTGTTTGAAGATCAATTGCGTTGCGCCGATCTGGTTGTGCTTTCAAAAACTGACCGTTTGGCCAATGGCGATGAAGCCAAGCTGGAGGCTGCACTGCATGACAAGCGCGCTGGTGTTGGCGTTGTGCGCTCAACGCTTGAAGGACTACCCGCTAACTTGCTGATTGGCCTGGAAGCAGCCGCACAAAAAGACATGCAAGGTCGCCAAGCAGGCCATCACCATCACCATGATGATGATGATGAGCACGATCATCATCATGAGCACGCGCACGATCATAGCCATGATGAGTTTGAAAGCGTCGTGATTACGCCACCAGTCTTTGACAGCAAGGCGGAGTTGGACAGCTTTGTTGCCCGTGCCTGCGCCCTGCCCGGTATATTACGCGTAAAAGGTGTCGCCAGTATCACAGGCAAAGCTGCCCCAGTAATCGTCCAAGCCGTTGGCCCACGCATTTCCAGCCATTTTGATACGTCTGGTAGGCCTCAAACCCCTGGTTTGGTGGTTATTGGGCTGGCTCCACTGGGTGATGTTGCAGCATCTCTTGCGCCTGTAAGCGCTGCCTAGCTGATGCATGTCTTAGCCGCCCAAGCGGGCCGTCTTGATGATGGGGAAGAACCGGTTGACCTGGCACAGACGCCTGGTGACATCGTTTTTTTGTCGGCAGCAGAAAGCGAACTCTCAGCCTTTGCTTTGGATGCGCGTACCGCTGAACTCAACTCGTCTGTGAGATTGGCCAGCCTCCTACAGCTCAAGCACCCCTATTCGATCGATCTCTACACCGATACGATCTTAACGCACGCTAGGCTTGTTGTTGTTCGCCTGATCGGTGGTGAGGCTTACTGGCCGTATGGCATGGAGCGACTGACCCAGCTGGCCCGTGGACACGACATTCAGCTTCTCATTGTGCCGGGCGAGGCAGAATGGAACGCAGAGCTCGCAAGCCATTCTACCATCCCATTGCCTGCCGCAAGGCGGTTTTGGCAATTCTGCGTTGAAGGCGGCCCGACCAATCGTGGCCATGCTTTGACACTTTTGGATCAACTGGCACAGGGCATGTATGAGGATCTGCCTCAGGTGCACCCCCTACCCCGCTTTGGACTTTGCGACGCCAAGACACTTCAGCCAACTGAGAAAGCAGCGCCTTTTGGTGCGGTACCGATCATCTTCTACGCCAGCCTGTTGCAAGCCGGAACAACGGCGCCAATTGGCGCGCTTTGCCGGGCACTAGCGCAGCATGGTTTGGCAGCTCAACCCGTGTTTGTGCCAAGTCTAAAAGATGAAGAAGCCAAAGCTTTCCTGACTGACCTTTTGCCAATACTTGACCCGCCGGTGATCCTGAACACCACAGCTTTTGCCTCCACCGGCACAGCAGAGGGCAACAAAGGCGGCCCGCTAAGTTCAACCGGTGCCCCGGTTATCCAAGCCGTTCTTTCTGGCTTATCGCAGGAGGCATGGTCGGAAAGTTCTCGCGGGCTACCAGGCACTGATCTTGTGATGCATGTAACGATGCCAGAGCTGGATGGTCGCATTCATGGCCGGGCTATTAGCTTTAAAAAACAGGGCGAGCGTGACGTGGTTTCGCAATTTACGCCGGTTTCTTACGCGCCTGAATTGGCCAATGTGCAGGCAACAGCCGCACTAACCGCGCGATGGGCAAAGCTGGCCAGCACGCCTGCGCGCGATAAACGCGTTGCTATTGTTCTTGCCCATTACCCCACCAAAGCCAGCCGCATCGGCAATGGTGTTGGACTGGATACGCCAGCTTCCGTGGCACGCTTCCTTAGTGATATGGAACAAGAGGGCTATCAAGTTGGTGATGCGCCAAGATCCTCAGAAAGCTTGATGGACCAGCTTCTAAGCCAGAAGGCGCGCCTGCGCATCTCGCTGGAGACGTATGATGGCTTTTTTGCCAAGCTCTCGGAGCAAATTCAGGATCAAGTGAACGCCCGGTGGGGGGCACCACATGATGACCCTGGCGTTAGAGATGGAGCGTTCACGCTGCCGCTACACCAGCACGGCAACACGCTAATCGGCATCCAGCCAGCGCGTGGGTACAATGTTGACCCAGCCAGCACCTATCATGATCCAGATCTGGTGCCTCCGCATGGATATTTTGCCTTCTACGCCTATCTGCAAAGCCACACCGATGCCCTGATCCAATTTGGCAAGCATGGCAACTTGGAATGGCTGCCCGGCAAGGCGCTGGCCCTGTCTGAGGATTGCTACCCTGCCGCCGTGCTGGGCGATCTTCCAACGCTCTACCCGTTCATCGTCAACGACCCTGGTGAAGGGTGCCAGGCCAAACGGCGCACATCAGCGGCTGTGCTCGATCATCTGACACCGCCGCTTACGCGGGCAGAAAGCCATGGTCCGTACCAGGAGTTGGAAGCGCTGCTGGATGAATATGCGTTCGCGCAAGCCAGCGATCCCAAGCGTGCGAAGGTGTTGGTCAACGATATTATCGGCTTTGCCCATGAAACGGGCCTGGCCGAAGATATTGGCTTGAAGGGTGAAAGCAGCGATGATCTTGTGTCTTTGGACACCGCGCTGTGCGACCTGAAAGAGCTGCAAATACGTGATGGACTGCATATCTACGGCCAAGCGCCAGATGATGCCCAAATCCATGATCTGCTGATTGCCATTGCACGGCTGCCGCGTGGATCGGGGCTGCAAGATGGATCGCTGCTTCGCGCCCTGGCAACAGACTTTGAACTGGATTTTGACCCACTTGCGCGCGAGTTCGGCTCACCTTGGACACTGGCCAAACCAGGTGCCCTTGCCAACGCAGATGTGTGGCGAACGCACGGTGATGCGATTGAGCGGCTTGAAGCCTTCGCATTGAAGCTGGTTGCCGGGGAGCAGCGGGCCCCCGGCCCAGCATCATCAGCGGTGCTTGAATGGATTAACAGCACGCTGCGCCCGCAACTGGATGCATGCCCAAGCGACGAGACGACCAACCTGCTCGCTGGGTTAGCTGGCCGTTTTGTTCCACCTGGGCCTGCTGGTGCACCAAGCCGAGCACGGCCAGATGTCCTTCCAACCGGACGCAACTTCTTTGCTGTGGATGTGCGTGCTGTGCCCTCTCCAGCGGCTTGGCGCATAGGTGAAAAAAGTGCTTTAGCGTTGCTCACCAAGCACTTCCAGGAAGAAGGCGAATGGCTCCAAAGTGCCGTTCTCACCTGCTGGGGCACGGCCAATATGCGCACCGGTGGAGACGATATTGCCCAGGCATTGGCACTGCTGGGCGTAGCGCCCCAATGGGATGGTGGATCAGGCCGCGTGACAGGATTTGAGATCACACCACTTTCTCAATTGAAGCGACCACGCGTAGATGTCACCTTGCGCATTTCCGGTTTCTTCCGCGATGCGTTCCCACACCAGATTGAGCTGTTTGATAGCGCAGCACGCGCCATCGCTGCACTGGATGAACCTGCAGATATGAACCCGCTGGCCGCGCGCGTGCGAGCCGACCAAAAAACCCTCCTTGATGCAGGAAAATCCGAAGACGATGCAGAGCGTATGGCTGGCTATCGTGTGTTTGGCTCCATGCCAGGCAGCTATGGCGCCGGCTTGCAAGCGCTGATCGATGAAGGCGGCTGGACCCAACGTTCTGACTTCGCCGACGCGTTCATCGCTTGGGGTGGGTTTGCTTATGGCGCTGGCCGACATGGTGATGCTGAGAACGATATGCTGAAAGCGCGTCTCTCATCCGCTGAAGCGGTGTTACACAACCAAGACAATCGCGAGCATGACCTGCTTGATAGCGATGACTACTATCAGTTTGAAGGCGGACTTGCTGCGACTATTGAAACGCTGACCGGTGAGGCGCCTGCCAGCTATCATATCGATCATTCGCGCCCTGAGGCGCCGCACCCACACACCTTGAAAGAAGAAATTGGGCGCGTTGTACGTGGGCGCGCTAGCAACCCCAAATGGATTGATGGGGTGATGCGGCATGGCTACAAAGGTGTGTTTGAAATGGCCGCAACGTTGGACTATTTGTTCGCCTTCGCTGCCACCACGCACGCGGTGAGCGACCACCATTTTGATGCGCTGTTTGACGCTTATATTGCTGACAAAGCCGTTCGGAACTTTATCGAAGATGCCAACAGGCCAGCGCTTAGCGATATGCTAACCCGCTTCCAAGAAGCACTGGACCGGGGTCTTTGGACACCGCGCCGCAACACCACACAAAACCTTATTGCAACGCTCATGGATACCACTCAAGAGGCTGCCGAATGACTGACAAAGCCCCAATGACAGAAGAACAACTGGACGCCCGCCACGCAGAAAAAATGCGTAAGAAGAAGGTGGCACGCGATAAAATCATCGCGACGAAAACCATCGAAAAGGGCCTCTTGATGGTCCACACCGGCAAAGGAAAAGGCAAGAGCACGGCCGCCTTTGGAATGGTGTTTCGAGCTTTGGGGCACGGCCAGCGCGTTGGTGTCATCCAATTCGTGAAAGGCAAATGGGAAACCGGTGAGCGCGTGGTTCTTGAGAAGTTTTCAGACCTTGTGACCATCAATACGATGGGCGAAGGCTTCACCTGGGAAACACAAGACCGCAAGCGCGATATTGCGGCTGCTGAGGCAGCTTGGGAAAAGGCTAAAGGCTTAATTACAGGAGGCGAGCATAAATTGGTTCTGCTGGATGAACTGAACATCGTGCTGCGCTACACCTACATTGACCCAGCCGAAGTGGTGCGCTTTTTGCGCGATGAGAAGCCAGACGATGTGCATGTTATCGTGACCGGGCGCAACGCGCCGGATGAGCTGATTGAGATCGCCGATCTGGTAACAGAAATGACCATGGTGAAGCACCCGTTCCGCAGCGGTGTGAAGGCGCAAGAAGGGATCGAGTTTTAGCGGACTTACTCGGCAATGACCGCCCGTAAACCGGCATTGATGATCCAAGGTACCGGCTCCAATGTTGGAAAATCGGTGATCGTGGCAGGCCTTTGCCGGTTGTTGGCGCGGTGCGGCATGAAGGTCGCGCCCTTTAAACCGCAAAACATGTCCAACAATGCCGCTGTCACATTTGATGGCGGCGAGATTGGACGTGCGCAAGCGCTACAAGCACAAGCATCAGGCGTTAAGCCGACAGTTCACATGAACCCCGTGCTCCTGAAGCCGCAAACCGATGTGGGCAGCCAAATTGTTGTGCAAGGCAAGGTGTGGGGCACAATGAAGGCCGATGAGTACGGCTCGCGCAAACGCGCGTTGATGGCGCCCGTTCTTGAAAGCTTTTCCCAGCTAGAGAATGAGGCTGACATCGTGCTGGTTGAAGGCGCCGGCAGCCCAGCAGAGATCAATTTGCGTGCTGGTGATATTGCGAACATGGGGTTTGCCAGCGCCGCCAATGTGCCCGTTATTCTGTGTGCCGACATTGATCGCGGCGGCGTGATCGCCAGCGTTGTGGGCACGCACGCGCTGCTACCGCCTGATGATTTGGCCTTGGTGAAAGGCTTCTTCATCAACCGCTTCCGCGGCGACCCAAGCCTGTTTGGTCAAGGGCTCACCGAGATTGTTAGACGAACCGCATGGCCAAGCTTTGGTGTAATCCCATGGTTTGACCGCGCACGCGATCTACCCGCTGAGGATGTGCTGGGCCTGACAGAAGGGTCTGGCAACGGGGTTATCATAGCAGTGCCGCGCCTTGGCCGGATTGCCAATTTTGAAGACCTTGACCCGCTGCGTATGGAACCAAACGTTGACCTGCGCATTATCGAGCCTGGCACACCACTGCCAGCCAACGCTGATTGCATAATCTTGCCGGGCTCCAAGGCAACAATAGCAGACCTGAAAGCCTTCAAAGCGGAAGGCTGGGATATTGATTTAGCAGCTCATGTTCGCCGTGGTGGAACGGTTGTAGGGTTATGCGGTGGCTATCAAATGCTAGGACAGGTGGTGGCCGACACCAACGGCGTGGAAGGCCCCCCGGAAGTGGTCGATGGTCTAGCGCTTCTGCCCGTGAAGACAGTCTTAGCTGGAGATAAAACCACACGCTTTGCCAAAGGCACTGACCAGCTAACTGATACGCCCGTAGAGGGTTATGAAATCCACATTGGTGAAACAACTGGGATCCCAGAAGGCCAGCACATGCTAGCCTTAGAAACGGGACCAGATGGCGCGATTGCCCGAAACGGACAGATCATGGGCACCTATTTGCATGGCGTTTTCGCATCCGACACGTTCCGCGCAGCATTTCTAAAGCGCTTAGGTGGGACCAGTTCGGTCCGCTACCAGCGCCAGGTGGAAGAAGCGCTTGATGGGTTGGCCGATCATCTGGAGCGGCACATGAATATCGAAGGCATGCTTGCCATTGCTAAGGCTCGCTAGAGCGCTATCAGCGCGATTAGCGCCACCAGAACGAGCATTGCAACGCACGTGGCGCGGAAAAGTTTCAACCCTGCCTTTATATCACTGGCGACTAAAGCCTTGCGGCCATCACAATTGATAAAAGGCGCATCAACCGTTTGGCTTGGATAGATGCGCGGTCCGCCCAGCGCAATGCCGAGGGCGCAGGCATAGGCCGCCTCTGGCCAGCCTGCATTGGGTGAAGCGTGGGTGGGCGCGTCTCTTAAAATGACACCGGGCGATGGAACGCAAAATCGGCTCCCCCATGCACCCAGAGCTACAAGCAAAACAGAGAACCGTGCCGGGATAAAATTCACCACATCATCAAGCTTCGCTGATGCCCAGCCAAACGCCAGGTGCCGGGTCGTTTTATAGCCAACCATAGAGTCTGCCGTATTGATCGCCTTATAGATCGCTATGCCCGGGACCCCGCCAATCAAAAACCAAAAGGCTGGGGCGACAACGCCATCGGCATGGTTTTCCGCCAAGCTTTCCAGAGCGGCGCGAACGGTGCCCTCTTCATCCAGCGCATCTGTTTCCCGGCCTACAATCCTTGAAAGTGCATGGCGCGCACCGGCCAGATCACCAGTTGCCAAGGGTGTTGCTACGGCCGCAACATGATCGTGCAAAGAGCGTTGCGCCATGAGCACCGTGCCGATGATCACCTGAAAGGCGAAAGCCAGCCCACCATGAACCTGCATAAGCAAAAGCAGCGGTATGACCGTAAGTGCGGCAACGACAAAGATGAGCCGAATGAGCATCACAATCCCTGCCCGCCAGCGACGCATTTCAGATTTGCCTTGTTGGTTCAGGCGCCTGTCCTGCCAGCCAATAAACCGGCCCATTAGCACCACGGGGTGCGGCAGGCGTTGCCATAGCCAGTCGGGTTCGCCAAAGATCGCATCGAGCAGCAACACCAAAACCAGCGCCAGGGCATTGGCCCCAATCCAGGCGCTCAAATCAGCCACCGGCAAGCCTGCGGAGCGCCGCATCGCGCTCACGGGCAATGTGGCGCGCAGCCTCAATCAAAGATGGCCCTGCGCACAAGGTCAGCCGTTCAGGCAAAGCCAAGCGTCTGGCAGGCGGATAGCGCTGGTCTAAGGCAGGATGCACGAGCAAAGCTGTACCCTGGTCTTCTCCATCGATGTGCAGGCTTGAGGTAATCAGAACGTCCGGTTGAGCCCGAATGACCGTTTCAAGGTCGGCAAAACCACCACGCGCACCCACCAAATCTTCGCTTGCCAGCGTTATGCCAAGCTCTGCGAGTAGGTCAGCGGTTAGTGAGGCGGTGCCCGTGGCATAACCACGGCGCTGGATAATGAGCGCCGACATAAGGCTATCAGATACAGCCTCAGCAATCGCGTTGTCGATTTGCACAATCAGTGCCTCTCCACGATCTGCGTGGCCTACCAACGTTGCGACCAAGCGAATGGCCGCGCGCGCATCCTCTAGTGAGCGCACAAAAGGCACCTCCTCGACACGATATTGAAACCGCGCAAGCATGTCTTTAGCAGCTCGATTGGTGAACCGACCCGCCAGCACAAGGTCCGGCCCCAATGCAATGACGGCTTCGGCAGCGGCAGGCAGCAATGGATAGCTAAGCGCTTGGCTTGCGGCAAAGGATAAGCGCTCACTGGCGGCAAAACGGCTAAGACCAACGATTTGCTCGCGATCAGCAAGTGCAAGCACCAGTTGGTCGGTGCACATATTGAGCGATACGATACGTTGCGGAACGTGTTCTTCAGCGTTCGCTGCAGAGATCAAGACTGCAAGCCAACCTACCACCACAATTAGGCAAAAGTTCCGCACCGTTTTACCCCTTTGGTTTCATTGTGCGCTGCAATCTAAATCCTTAACAAAAGGTTACAAGCCCGGGACACACCTCGTGACGGGCGGTTGTGAACAACCAGATCGAAACAGTACAGGTCTCAATATGAAACGCGTTTCAGTGCCCGGCATAATGGCCGGTTTTTTTGTGGCAGCATTTGCTGCACCCCTTACAGCAGCAGCTCCTGCTTATGCCCAAACCGAAATCACAGTTTTTGCTCCATTCCGGGGCATAGCCACGCCAATCGCGCGTGCAGGTAGCGCAGTAAGCGTCATCACCCGAGAAGAGATCGATCAATCCGGCCAAACTTCGGTTGCTGAAATCCTGCGCGCGGTGCCTGGTGTCGAATTCACAAGCGCAGGCGGTTTTGGTTCAAACAGTGATGTGCGCATTCGCGGTGGCGAGCAGCAGCACACCATGGTGTTGATTGACGGCGTCCCGGTTACTAACACCGTTTCTCCCCGCAACGTTTTCGATTTTAGCACAATTGCTCCCGATATCATTGAGAGCATTGAAGTGCTGCGCGGCCCGCAATCAGCCCTTTATGGCTCTGATGCAATAGGCGGCGTTATCAACATTGTTACCCGACAAGCTGCATCCGGCCTAAACGCTTCGGCCAGTGTTGAAGTCGGAAGCTTCGGCACCCATCGTGAAGTTCTTCAGGTCTCTCATGGATCAGAGCGCATTGGTCTTTTGGGTTCACTTTCCCATACCTATAGCGATGGGTTTTCTCGCCGCGACAGCGATTTTGAGGACGATGCAACCCGGCAGTGGAGCGGTTTCTTGCGAGGAACTGCGCAACTCTCAGAGCAACTGTCTATCGATGCGCAAGTTCAAGTTAATGATGTATCCGCTGAGTTTGACGAAAGCAGAACAGACGCTGGTGGCAATCGTGAGTTGTTCAGTATCAATGGATCCACACGCCTGCGGCACGAAAGTTTTGATGACCGTTGGATCAACACGTTCACATTTTACGCCGGCATAACAGACAATTTTGATGATCGAGGCCGTAAAAGCGATCGTGTCTATGATGGCAGCCGCACTGGTGCGGAGTTCACCAGCAGCTTCAACTTTGGCGCCTTTGGAACTTTGCTTGGCGGCATAAGCATCGAGCAGCAAACAGCGCGCCAAGGCACCGTTGGCCAAGTGCCACAATTTGATGGCGAAGAACTGTATTGGGCAGCCTTTGCGATGCACCAGTTCTCACCTGCACCCAACTTTAATCTGTCCCTGGCGGGTCGAGTCGATGACTTTGATGTTGCGGGCACTTTCCTTACCGGTCGCGCCACTGCGGTCTATGAAATATTTGAAACAGAGACTCGGCTGCATGCCAGCGCCGGAACTGGCGCAAATGCTGCCACGCTTTATCAACGCTTTGGGCCATTTGGCGCCAATCCAAACCTTTTGCCAGAGGAAAGCATTGGTTTTGATGCTGGCGTCACACAGTCGCTGTTCGATGGGCGATTGAACGTTGATGTAACAGGCTTCTACAACAGCTTTGAAAACCTAATCGACTACGATTTTACCCTCGGTTATTTGAACCGGTCAGAAGCCACGACCTATGGCGTAGAGGTTGAAGCTGATGCACGGCTGATCCCTGGATATCTGGATGCATTTGGCACCTACACCTACCTTGTTGCCAAGGACACCGAGACAGACTTGCGCCTGGCCCGCCGACCCGAGCATACGGCTCAGCTCGGCCTGACATTGCGTCCTCACCAAACTATTCAAATCACCGGAACGCTCAACTGGGTTGGCGGCGAACGCTTCAACGACGATGCTAACTTGATGCCGCTAGATTCCTATACACGCGTTGACGTCAATGCCTCCTGGCAGGCTCACGAGCATTTAGAAGTTTTCGGGCGGATAGAGAATCTGTTCGACACTGACTATGTGGAGCGTGACGGCTACAACACAGCTGGATTTTCAATCTTTGGTGGTATTCGCGGATCCCTCTAGCGGCCAAATAGCGACGGATCTATGCGGCTAAATCTTTTGCTCTTTTGCATTCTAGCAGCGCTTGGTGTTTTGTCCCTCGCTAATGGTACAACCGCGTTTTCGGCTGACCAAATGATCGCTGCTTTTACAGGCAGCGATCATCGTCTTGCTCTGATCGTCTACGAGATCCGGTTGCCACGCACGCTGCTGGCTTTGCTTATTGGCGGATCGCTCGGCCTGGCCGG
>JBGCDM010000098.1:0-6180 GCA_045105395.1 Devosiaceae bacterium
CACAAATAAAAGCCAGTGGCTCAAGTCTCGGGGGGAGACGCGGGGTAATTGGATTACTACAAGGCAGGATCGAAAGATCCTGCCTTTTTATTTGGCAATGCAATCAATGCATTGCGGGCACTATCAAAACCGCTTTCTGAAGAGGTTATTCGGCATAGAAGATCGCTGCATCATCTCATTTTCTACATGATATAATACCTTTAATGATCTGTTTTAATTATATTTTACTGACCGGGAAGCGGAAAGTCCATTATGGACAGGCCTGAGTAAACCAGCAGCCAATAAATCACCGCGAAAACCAGTGTTGCGACAATTGTGTTGCGCAAAACAATGGTGGGTACCGATGTTTTGAATGGCGCGCTGGCTGGTGCACCGGCAACAACATCACCTGCCTCGGCCTGCGTGCGGACGCCAAATGGTAAGACGGCGAACAAAGTGGTCCACCAGACAACAAAGTAGATGGCGACGGCACTGCCAAAACTCATGATTTAAACCTCTTCCAGCTCAATGAGCGTGCCATTGAAGTCCTTGGGGTGTAAAAACAGCACAGGTTTGCCATGCGCGCCAATTTTTGGCTCGCCATTGCCAAGCACCCTCGCCCCATCTGCTTTTAACTTGTCACGGGCGGCCATTATATCATCCACCTCAAAACACATGTGGTGGATACCGCCAGCAGGACTGCGATCTAGAAATGCTTGAATGGGCGAATCTTCGCCAAGGGGTTCAAGCAGTTCCACTTTGCTGTTGGGCAGCTCAATAAAAACAACCGTTACGCCATGGTCAGGCTCAGCCTGCGGTTCGGATACTTTGGCACCCAATTGATCGCGATAAAGCGCAGTGGATGCTGCCAAATCAGGCACAGCAATCGCAACATGGTTCAATCGGCCGATCATTAGCTGATGTCCCTATCAATTTGCAGCACATGAACGTGCACCACTGGGCGCTTGCCCCATGCTTCACGCACTTTGCCACGCACCGATTTGCGCAAAGATTCTGACACAGAATCGACATCACGGCGCCGCGCCATAGGCAGTGCGCGCAGTGCATTGCTGGTTGCCTTGAGAACAAAGCTGTCAGCTTCCTCGCCATCGAATGTATCTGGCACACCGTCCACAATAACCTCGATATCGCTGACCAGTTTACCTGAGCTAGAAAGCCCCAACGCAATGGTGATCACGCCGACATCCGCCAAAGTGCGACGCTCATAAACCCCACTATCGCGCGGGGCGAGCAATAAGTTGCCATCCTTCACATAGAAGGAGGATTCGATCCCATCGACAATATCTGCGCCATCTTCGCGGATTTCTAAGATGTCACCATCGTTCACGATGGTCGCGCCATAACCATGCTCAACCGCCAGCTTGGCATGGGCATCCATGTGGCGTGCCTCGCCGTGCACAGGCACAATGGTTGTTGGCTTCAAAGCGGCGTAAAGCTGCACCAACTCACCGCGGCGCGGATGGCCGGACACGTGGATTGGCGCATCGCTATCGGTGATAATCTTGATGCCAGTGGCCGAAAGCTTGTTCATGATGCGCAGCACGCCGCGCTCATTGCCTGGAATGATGCGTGATGAAAATACCACCGTGTCCCCGCGCGAAAGCGTGAGATGGGGGTGATCATGCTCGGCAACGCGTGAGAGCGCCGCCCTCTCCTCGCCCTGTGAACCGGTGAGCAGCACCAACGCCTTGTTGCGCGCCACACGATCAAAGCCGCGCATATCCACGATTTCAGGTGGATTGGTAAGAATGCCAAGCTCAATGCCAACGCCGATAACACGTTGCAGCGCCCTACCCGCAAGTACAACGGTTCGATCATTCTCGCGCGCTGCATCCAGCACCGACTTGATGCGCGCCATATTGGAGGAAAACAGCGTCACGCAGATACGCTGCTCAGCTTCGCCCACCACTTTTGCAATAGCTTTACCAACCTCAGCCTCGGTTGGGCTTTCCCCATCACGCATGGCATTGGTGCTATCGCCCATAACTGCATCCACTGGCCCAGCATCGCGAAAGGCCTTAAAATCGGCAATCGCTGTGGGCTCACCAATGATGGGTTCAGCATCCAACTTCCAGTCGCCAGTGTGCACAACACGGCGGTCGCCAACTTCCATAAGCAGCGAATGGCTCTCAGGAATGGAGTGCGAAACCGGAACGGGATTGATGGAGAAGGCACCGACGGAAAATGTCTCGCGCGCCTTGAAGCGCTCAAAGGGTATAACGCGCACCACATCATCATGCGGATTTTTGGCTTCCAGCAGTGCCTGCGCAAATTGGCTGACATAAACAGGCGCCTGCAGCTGCGGCCAAAGCGCGAGCAGCGCACCGATGTGATCTTCGTGCGCATGGGTAATGATAATGCCATCTAGCTTGTCGCGTCGCTTCACGATGTAGCTGATGTCAGGAGTAATAATATCGATGCCGGGCATATCTGGGCCCGCAAAGGACACCCCACAATCGACCATAATGAAGCGGCGATCTTTGCCCGACCCATAGCCATAGAGCGCTAGGTTCATACCAATTTCACCCACGCCGCCAAGTGGCATGAATGTGAGAGTGGGAGCTTTGCTCATAGTAACCTTTCAGGTTCAGCGGTTAGGATCGTGACCCTTGCTACGTATCACAATATCGCCGGTACGTAGCGCGCGCAGCGCGCCAGAAGGCAGACGTAGCATCAACGCGCCATCTGATGCCAGATGATCAAACGTTCCTTCAACCTTTTCAGTGCCCAGATCGACGGTAATGGGTGCGCCAATACCGCGCGCACGCTGCGTCCAGGTGGGTATGATGCTGGCTGGGCTGGTTTCAAGCTGCGCTAGCTGCTGCGCGAGCGTGATGCGCAAGCTGGCAAAAAGATCACCTGGTGTGGCGGCGCTGCCCTCGCTGGCAAGAAACGTGGTCGCACGGCCAAGATTTGCGGGCGCATGCTCAACATTAATGCCAATGCCAATGGCGATAAGCGGTTGGGCCGATGCAAGCTTGCGCTGCTCAATAAGGATGCCGGACGTTTTAGCCCCATCAATCAGCACATCATTGGGCCATTTGAGGCTTAGTTCTTGCCTGGTAGATGCAGGCAAATGCTCAGTCACAGCCTTGTAGACAGCCAAAGATACCGCAAACGGCAAAAGCGGAAGGGCTTCCGCCTTTGGCACCGGGCCAACATAGGTGGAGTAGAGATTGCCCGGCTCAGACACCCATTGGCGGTCTAACCGCCCGCGTCCCTCGGTCTGTTCATCAGCGGTAAGCCAGAAGGGTGATTGTTCGCCCTGACCCACCATGTGCCATGCCTGGGTAAGCGTGGAGCCCACGCTGGCCAGATGAAAATGTGGTGTATTGGGCAAACTCTAAAAGAGCGCCGCAGCGGCTTTGTCCGCCCAGCTGGTCAGCGGACCAGCCACAAACACAAAGAAGATGACAAATAGGCCCGCAGCCCATGTAACCGTGCGCAGCTCAATGGCGGCGGGTACAAAGCCCTCTACCGGCTCATCGAAATACATCAGCTTGATGATGCGCAAGTAATAGACCGCGCCCACAACGCTGGCGAGCACGCCGATAACGGCAAGCACATAAAGCTCAGCCTCAATGGCGGCCAAGAAAACGAAATATTTGGCAAAGAACCCGGCCAAAGGTGGAATACCGGCCAGTGAGAAGAGCAGCATCGCCAGGAAAAACGCCTGAACAGGGTGCGTTTTGGACAGGCCAGCCAGCTCGTCAATTTCTTCGACCATACCGCCAGGGCGCCGCATGGATAGGATGATGGCAAAAGAGCCGAGCGTCATGGCGGCGTAAATCGCCATATAAATGACAACGCCCTGCACACCGGCCTGCGTGCCTGCTGTCAAGCCAACCAGCGCAAAGCCCATATGGCCGATGGAGGAATAGGCCATAAGGCGCTTGATGTTGGTTTGGCCGATTGCAGCGAATGCGCCAAGCACCATAGAAGCGATGGCAACGAAGGTCAGCACTTGCTGCCATTCGCGCGTTGCTGGCTCAAAGGCGTCAACGGCAACACGCACAAGCAGTGCCATAGCAGCGATTTTGGGTGCTGCCGCAAAGAAGGCCGTGATGGGCGTGGGTGAGCCCTCATACACATCCGGCGTCCACATGTGGAACGGAACTGCGGAGATCTTGAACACAAGACCGGCCATAATGAACACCAGGCCGAAGATTACTCCAGTGGATACACCGCCGGTTTGCAGAGCGTTGGCGATGGGGCCAAACTCTGTGTGGCCAGTGAAGCCATAAACCAGCGATGCGCCGTAGAGCAGCATGCCGGAAGAAAGCGCGCCCAGCACAAAGTATTTCAGGCCAGCCTCAGAGGCGCGGGTGGAATCGCGGTTGATCGCGGCGGTGACGTAGAGCGCTAGCGACATGAGTTCCAGGCCGAGATAGAGCGCGATCAGCGTGGTGGCAGACACCATCATGCCCATGCCCAGCGTGGCGAGCGTGATAAGGATGGGCAGCTCAAAGCGGCCATAGCCCTCGCGCTGCACGAAATCGACACCCAATGACAGCGCAATAGCAGCCGCAGCAAAGATGAGAATTTTCATCGTGCGCGCGAACTCATCCATTACAAAAGCGCCGTTCATCGTCATGCCAGCGGGTGCAAGGATGGTGAGCACCAGAGCAGCCACCAGCAGGCCGATGGACAAACCTGTAATGAGGTTGGTTGAGTCGTTTTTACGGAACACACCCAGCATCAGCATTGCCATCGCGCCGATTGCCAGAACGATCTCTGGCAGCGCGGGCATCAGGTCAGGTAGCGGTGGCTGCATATCCATAAGGGTTCTCGAAACTACTGTGTTGCGGCCATGTTGAGCGCGTCGGCTGCCTGCAGCGCCTGCTCAACACCAATGACCATGCTCTCCACCGAAGCGGCGGTAACATCGTTGATGGGGGACGGATAAACACCGAAGAAAATGGTGAGCACCACAAGAGGCACCAGCACGATAAGCTCGCGTGCGTTCACATCGGTGATGGCTTTCAGGTTCTCTTTTTCAAGTGGCCCGAAGATCACCTGGCGGTAGAGCCACAGTGCATAACAGGCCGACAGGATAACGCCAGTGGTGGCCAGAAGCGCAACCCAAGTGTTCGCTTGAAATGCGCCCATGAGCGTGAGGAACTCACCCACAAAACCGGATGTGCCAGGCAGGCCAACGTTCGCCATAGTGAAGATCATGAAGATGGCGGCGTAAAGCGGCATGCGATGCACCAGGCCACCATAGGCCTTGATCTCGCGGGTGTGCATGCGGTCGTAGACGACGCCAACGCACAGGAACAGCGCACCGGATACGATGCCGTGCGAAATCATCTGGAACAGCGCTCCCTGAATGCCCTGTTCGTTAAGCGCGAAGATACCCATCGTTACGAAGCCCATATGGGCGACCGATGAGTAGGCGATAAGCTTCTTGATATCTTCCTGCACCATCGCCACCAGCGAGGTGTAGATGATGGCAATCACCGACATGGCAAACACAAGCGGCGCGAACAGCTCCGATGCCTCAGGGAACATGGGAAGCGAAAAGCGGATGAAGCCGTAGCCACCCATCTTCAGCAGAATACCCGCCAGAATAACCGAGCCTGCCGTTGGTGCCTCCACGTGCGCATCTGGCAGCCATGTGTGGAACGGCCACATGGGCATTTTCACCGCGAAAGACGCGAAGAAGGCAAGCCAGAGCCAGAATTCCATATCGGCGGGGAAATCATGCACCAGAAGCACTTCGATATCGGTGGAGCCAGCCGACCAGTACATCGCCATAATAGCCAGCAGCATCAGCACCGAGCCGAGCAGCGTGTAAAGGAAGAACTTGAAGGATGCGTAGATGCGTCGCTTGCCGCCCCACACGCCGATGATGATGAACATCGGGATGAGACCGCCTTCGAAGAAGATGTAGAAAACAACGATATCAAGCGCGCAGAACACGCCGATCATCAGCGTTTCAAGCACCAGAAACGCGATCATGTACTCTTTCAGGCGCACCTTGATGGCAGCGCTGGCCAGAATGCACATCGGCATCAGGAACGTCGTCAGAATTACGAACAGCATGGATATGCCGTCCACGCCCATTTTGTAGGTGACAAGGCCGCCAAGCCAGTCGCTCTCTTCCACCATTTGGAAGCCGGGGTTGGAGTTATCGAACCCACCCCAGATGAACAGCGACACGATGAACGTGACGATTGT
>JBGCDM010000099.1:0-9564 GCA_045105395.1 Devosiaceae bacterium
TACACGCTGTGCAAATTCCGCTTTCGCGGTCGTTACATCATTTTCATCGCCATCCTCTCAACATTGATGATCCCAACCGAAATGCTGGTCATCCCCTGGTACTTGATGAGCCAGAGCTTTGGGTGGCTCGATAGCTATTGGGGCATCATGTTCCCCGGCCTCATGACCGCATTTGGCGTGTTCCTGATGAAGCAGTTCTTTGAAACAGTGCCTGATGATTTCCTGGAAGCTGCGCGCATTGATGGCCTCAACGAATTTCAGATCTGGTGGACGGTCGCCATGCCCATGGTGAAGCCGGCGCTGGCGGCGCTGGCGATCTTCGTGTTCCTGGGCAACTGGACGGCGTTCCTGTGGCCGCTCATCGTCACAACTTCTACCGAGCTTTATACATTGCCGGTTGGCCTCTCCAGCTTTGGCGATGAGGCCGATGTGCAGTGGGAGTTGATTATGACCGGAGCGGCGATCTCAACAATCCCGACGCTCATCGTATTCCTCATCTTCCAGCGTTTCATCATTCGCGGTGTCGTTATGGCGGGCTTGAAAGGATGACTGATCAGTCGGTCTTTCCTAATCCTGTCTACCGCGAAACGGTTCTGGCGCCGCTGTTTGAGGGCGTCAAAACCCACTTCGCCCAGCATATGGCAGCCATCAACAAGGCCCATCTGGTGATGCTGGTCGACACCGGTATTCTGAACGTCGAGCAAGGCCAAAAGATCGCGCAGGCGTTGCAAGCCATTGATACGGAAACCGACATTGCTGCGCTCACCTATACTGGCGAGCATGAAGACTATTTCTTCTTTGTCGAGGACCAGTTGAAGCGCCGTCTTGGCGCTGATTTGGGCGGTATGCTGCACACCGCGCGCTCGCGTAACGATATGGATCACACGGTTTTCAAGATGGCGCTACGTGCGCGCACAGACGTGCTAACCGCAGGCCTTCTGGACCTGGCTGATGCACTGATTACCAAAGCGCGAAAAGAACGTGATACGCTGATTGTTGCCTACACACACGGTCAGCCCGCCCAAGGTTCTACATTCGGGCATTATCTGGCCGCCGCCCTTGAAGTACTGCTCGCTGATATCAAGCGCCTACAGGCCGCCCGTGATGCGCTCGATCTTTGCCCTATGGGCGCTGCGGCCATTACCACCACTGGCTTCCCCATTTCGCGTGAACGCGTCGCGCAGCTTCTCGGGTTTTCTGCTCCCAAGCAGAACAGCTATGGCTGTATTGCGTCGGTCGATTACATCACCGGGCTTTATTCAGCCATCAAGCTGCCCTTCTTGCATTTTGGCAGGCTGATCCAGGATATGGCGTTTTGGTCGGCGTTTGAAGTTGGCCAACTTTATGTGCCCAATGCATTGGTGCAGATTTCCTCCATAATGCCGCAGAAGCGCAATCCGGTGCCGATTGAACATCTGCGACACCTTTCTAGCGTCACCGTTGGGCGCTGTGAAACCATGGTCATGACCATGCACAACACCCCGTTCACAGACATGAACGACAGCGAGGGCGAGGTGCAAACAGCAGGCTTTGCGGCCTTTGAGTCAGCCGCCCGCGTCACCGCCCTACTGACCGCGTTTTTGCCCGCCTGCCGCATCAACAATGAAGCCGTTGCCCGCAACGCTGATGCTGCCTGCGTAACGGTGACAGAGCTTGCCGACACCCTGGTGCGCGAGGAAAGCCTATCATTCCGCCAGGCCCACGAGATCGCTGCGCATACCTCACGTTCAGTGATTGCTGATGGCGTTCCATTGGGGCACGGTTTCTCGGCTTTCTCTTCTGCTTTCACGCAGGAAACCGGACGCGCCAGCACACTTGATGAGGCAGCCTTTTGTGAGGCTGTGTCGCTGCAAACGTTCGTGGCGCGCCGTGAATGCTTTGGTGGGCCAGGACCGCTTGCGCTGGATGAGGCGCTTGATGGGTATGTGATAGCCGCAGCCAAGATGCGCGCTGCGCTTACTGCAAAAATAAAACAGTGTTCCAGGGCCGATCAAACCCTTGGCAATGCTTTTACCGCCCTTTTGGAGACCGCTTGAATGGCCGATCTATCGCTGCGCAATCTGGTAAAGTTCTATGATAAAACGCAGGTCCTACACTCCATCAATCTGGAAGTGAGCGACGGCGAGTTCGTCGTGTTTGTGGGCCCGTCAGGCTGTGGAAAATCCACCACATTGCGCATGATCGCGGGCCTTGAAGAGATTACCGAAGGCGAAATTGAGATCGCCGGTCGTGTGGTCAACAATTTGGAGCCAAAGGACCGCGATATAGCGATGGTGTTCCAGAACTACGCCATTTATCCGCATATGTCGGTGCGCAAAAATATCAGTTTTGGACTGCGCAGCTCTTCCCTCTCCAAGCCAGATAAAGAGGCACGTATTGATGAGGTGGCGGGCATTTTGGGCATGACCGACCTGTTGCATCGCAAGCCTGCGCAGCTGTCAGGTGGCCAGCGCCAGCGCGTGGCCATTGGCCGAGCTATGGTGCGCGATCCGGCGGTGTTCCTGTTTGATGAGCCGCTGTCTAACCTTGATGCACAGTTGCGCACGCAGATGCGCCTGGAAATCAAAAAACTACATAGGCGCGTGAAGAACACCATCATTTTTGTCACCCATGATCAGGTGGAAGCGATGACGATGGCCGACCGGATCGTGATCATGAAAGATGGTCATATTCAGCAGATTGGTACACCGGCAGAGGTCTATCACGCGCCAGCTAACACCTTTGTGGCGCAGTTTATCGGTGCACCCTCTATGAACTTGCTTGCAGGCATATACGAGGATGGTGGAGTTACGCTTTTCAATGGTGCTCGGGTGGATATGCCGGATCGCGCTGCCGCCAGCGGCATTGAGGTGCTAATCGGTGTGCGACCTGAAGATATTGGCCCAGTTGCCGATGGTGGCGATACCTTGCTGGAAGGTTCAGTGTCGGTTGCCGAACCGCTAGGTGCTGAAACGCTGCTTTACGTTGATGTAGACGGAAAAGAGGTCATAGCCTCTGGCTCTGGTCGCAATCCTCCCAAGGCTGGTGATGCGCTTGGCCTTGCCGCTGATCCGTCACTCATGCACCTGTTTGATGCAAACTCAGGCGAGGCAATCGCCAGTCATGCGGTTGCGAGCGCCGCATGATCTTATGCGCCGGACGGATCTATTGCGATCTTGTGTTCGCAGGTCTTGATGGCGAACCGGCGATGGGCCGTGAGGTGTTTGCTGACAGCCTCACCATTTGCCCTGGTGGTGGTGCATTCATCACCGCTGCCTATTTGGCCGCTTTGGGCGAAGACGTAGCCCTGGTCGGCACATTGCCTGCAGCACCGTTTGAAAACGTTGTTGTAAACGATATGAGCGCGGGTGGAATTGGCAACCATTGTGCATCTGCCGACAGCCACGAACCGCAAATTACCGCAGCGGTGGTGGGCAAAACGGACAGAGCGTTCATCACACGCCGTATTGGCGATGCTGTACCGCCTGCGATAATAGACGCGCTGCCAAACGCGCGTCATTTGCATATCGGCGAACTGACCACGGCGCTGGAACAGCCCGAACTTATCACCGCAGCACATGCGCGTGGCATGAGTGTTTCGTTGGATTGCGCGTGGGATGAAATGGCGCTTAGGCATGATGACGTTGCCGATATCATTGCGCGTGTTGATGTATTTTTGCCCAATGCCGATGAAATGGAGCATTTGGCACGCCATCGCACGGCACTGCAGCCTAAGGCGGCACTGGTTGTGAAGAAAGGTGCGCAAGGCGCCACCTGCACCTCCTCCAATGGCCAGAAAACACACGCGGACGCGCAAGCGAGCGATGTGGTTGACACCACCGGCGCTGGGGATGCTTTTAATGCAGGGTTTTTAAGTGCCTGGCTTGCTGGACGTGGGCCACGGGAAGCTCTCCAACTTGGCCATGCATGTGGCAGGCAGGCTGTATCACGCCTTGGTGGCGCGCGGGACCTGCCAGATCTTCGCTCATTGGTAACGCAGGATCGCGCTGCATCGTAAGGAGTTCAGAGCCTATGATATTTTCACTCGATGGTTTTGTCGCCAATGCTCGCCAAGCCGCGGCAGCAGAAAACCCATTGAATGCCGTTGAGCAACTGATGGCAAAGACTTTTACCAACCCGCAAGCCATTGCCGCCGCCGTTCCTACGATGGATGAAAATGAGGTGCACCTGTTTGAGGACGAGACCGTTTCCATCTGGCATGAACGCTTTCTGCACACTGAGGAACTTCCACCTCACGACCACCAGATGCCTGCCGTTATAGGCGTCTATCACGGTGTGGAACGAAATCGCCTTTACCGGCAAGTGGGCGGCGCACTAGCGCCAAACGGAACACTGGTTCTAAGTGCTGGCGACACACATGTTCTGGGCCCCAATGATGTGCACACCGTGCAAGCACTGGACGATGCGCCAAGCTTTGGGCTGCATGTTTATTTGGGCGCACTCTCACGCGTGGAACGGTCGCTGTTTGAGTGGGATAGCGGCGTCGCTTTGCCAATGACTGATGCAGCTTTTATGGCCATGAAACGATCTGCAAGCGGTGCTGAGTCCGATAGCTGACCTGAATCCCGTTTCTTTTTTCATTTTTAGGTAGAGTTCGTTCCTGGTGTGAGCAGGTCAACGTGACTTGCCAACCCTGATGTGTCTCCGCTTGACGCGTCAGAACCGCTTGCAAACCACCGCGCCAAATCCATTATCGGGGCGATGGACCACCATGCAAACACAGATGGGCAGCTATCAAGCCTGGGCGACCCGTGGCATTTTCATTGGCTCTGATTTCTGGATACCTTGGATCATCTCGTGCAACATAGCGCTCTTCAGCGCCGCGCTGGCCGGGTCCCGCCAAAGATTGTGGATCTCGCCGGGATCTTCGATCAGATCGAACAGCTCGCCCTCATCGCTTTCTCGGTAAATCGTGATCTTGTAGCGAGCGTTCACATAACTAGTGACATGCGGCATCGTCGGGTTGTGGCGGTTCTCGCAGATTGCAAAATCGCGCGCCTGCTGTGCCTGACCTGTCCAGACACCCAACTGAGAAACGCCTTGCAAATCGGTGGCTGCGCCAAGCCCCGCAGCCTCCAGAAAGCTGGGGGTGAGATCGACAAGGCTCTGGATTGCATCGCTCACCCCGCCGTCGCGCACCCTGCCCGGCCACGACACAATGAAAGGAATGCGCAGCATATCCTCATAGTGGAACGGCCCTTTGGCGACCAAACCATGCTGGCCAAGGAAGTGACCATGGTCGGTGGTGAAAACAATCAGCGTGTTCTCTGTTAGACCCCGGGCATCCAGATCATCCAGGATCAGCCCAATTTCGCGGTCCAGAAAACTCATCATGCCGTAATAGACGGCCATATCCTTTTTGAGTTCCTCGCGCGGATAAAGATGGCTGGCGCAACCATGGGCTTCATGCGGCTCATGCCAGTTGCCAAAATCAGGATTCTCCTCCTGCGTCTTGGCAAAATGCGGCGCGTTGCGCTCATGCTCGCCCTGCGCCACGCTGCCCGGCTCCATGTCTTGCGGGTCATACATGGAGGCCCAGGGCTCTGGCACGGCATAGGGCGGATGCGGGTCGGGGAAACTGGCCCAAAGAAAAAAGGGCTGATCATCTTTCTGCGCCGCATCTATGAAGGCGCGCGAGCGCTCACCGATCCATGGCGTGTAGTGCATCTCTTCTGGCAAATCCCACTGCCGGTTTTGCCGGGCCCAATAGGGTGCGTTCTTGGCCCTTTGGGGCGCGTTGGGTGCATCATCGCCCGGCAACGGCTGGAAATAAGCCTTCCAGTCTTTCAAGCCCTTATCTTCCATCCATGCTGCGTAATGCTGGCCCACATGCGTCTCATCAGCGTGGTTACGCACTAGCTCAACATGGTCAAAACCATAATGCGGGCCGTTAAAGCCGCGCCAGAACGGTATGTCGCGCAGGGTCGGCTGCTTTTCCAAACTATCGCCCGCCAGGGGCTGAAAATGGGCTTTGCCGATAAGGCCTGTCCTGTAACCCGCCTTAGACAGATGCTGACCAACGGTTGGCACATCCTCTGGCAGCTTCACCCCGATGGTCCAGGCGCCATGATGGGAGGGATAAAGGCCGGTGATGATGCTAGCGCGCGAGGGGGTGCATACCGGGCTTGGGCAATAGGCCCTATCGAACCGGGTACCGCGTGCGCACAGCCTGTCTAAGTTGGGCGTTTTGATCGCGTCATTCACCACGCCAAGCGCAGAAAAATGCTGCTGGTCGGTGGTGATGAGCAGGATGTTGGGTTTCTTCATGATCTAACCCTTCACCGCGCCAGCTAGGCCATTGACGAAATAACGCTGGAGCAGAATGAACAGGATAACGATGGGCAGGATGGAAATGGTCGCCGCCGCAGCCATGCCCGACCAGTCGATGAACTGCTCGCCCTTGAAGGCGTAAAGTCCAACCGAAAGGGTGCGAATGGCCGGGTTCGCCAGCGTGATAACAAGCGGCAAAAGGAAATCATTCCATGCATGCAAGACCTGCATGATCACCACCGTCACCACGATGGGGCGAGCCAGCGGCAGCATCACGTACCAGAAGATTTTGAAAAAGCTCACGCCCTCCACGCGAGCAGACTCTTCCAACTCGTCAGGTAACTGGCTGAAATAACCTGCAAACAGCAGCACAAAAATCACCATCGCATGGCCAGATGTGGCGATGGTCAGGCCAACCAGGTTGGACGACAGGCCCAAGTAGCTCAGCAGTTCAAACACCGGAATGATGGTAAAGCCCTGCGGAATGAAGACGGTGGCGACAAAGCCAAAGAACAGCACATTGCGGCCAGGAAAGCGGTAGCGCCCCAGCACATAGCCCAGCGTCGCTGTACAGAAGGTCACGATGATCACAGAGCCAACCGTCACAAACAACGTATTGAAGAAGTAACGGCCCATATTGGCCTCAACCCAGGCGCGGTGGTAATTGTGCCACTCAAACACTTCCGGGATGAGGCCAGTGCCTGCGAAAATCTCCCCAGTGGATTTAAGGCTGGTGGAGATCATCCAGAGGAACGGATAAATCCAAACCAGGCACAGGCAGGTGAGTGCAAAACTGACCAGCGCGATCCGCGGCGTTGGCTTGTGATCACCAAATACGATGCGGCGTGGGCTAAGGGCTGCAAGCACGCTCATAGCGGTGTTCCCCCGCCGCCGCGCGCACGCCGCGCAATCACTGCCTGAATGATGGTGAGAGTCAGCACGACAACGCCGAAAAATACACCGGCCGCCGCCGCATAGCCCAGTTCCGGAATAGACCCATCTCCGGTGGCGAACGCTTTGCGGTAGATGAATATTTCCATGACCTCGGAGGCGAAGAACGGCCCGCCATTGGTCATCGACATGATCAGCGGGAAAACGTTGAGCGCGGCAACAGCGGAGATCAGCAAGATCATGATGGCGAAAGGCCAGACAATTGGCAGGATGACATACCAAACCAGCCGCACGCCCTTGCAGTTATCCAGCCGCGCCGCCTCATAGATTTCCGTCGGCACGGTTTGCAGCGCCGCCAGCCAGTAGATCAGTGTGATGCCAAGCCATTTCCAGACATAGACGCCGATCACCGAGGGCATGACCGTGTCGGACGAACCCAGAAAATCAATGGGCCGGGAGATGAGCCCGATATCCAGCAACAGCCCGTTGATCGGCCCGTTGAACGGTGAAAGCATAAACGTCCACACAATGCCGATGACCGCCACAGGGGTCACAACAGGCAGGAAGATGAACGTGCGGAAGAAAGTGGAGAGCTTCAGCAGCCTGTTGTTCAAAACAACGGCCAGGAACAGAGCCAAGATCATTTGGGCGGGTACGGTACCAGCCAAAAAGATCAAGGACCGCGAAAAGGCCGACCAGAAGAACGGATCACCCACCAGACGGGTGAAATTATCCAGACCGATGAAAACGCGCTGCGCATTGAAGCCCGACCAGTCGTGAAGGGCGAAGTATAACGCTGCAAAGATCGGATAGAAAACGAACATCCCACCCAGCACTAGGCCCGGCAACAGCATGAGATATTGGTGACGGTAGCGGTAAAGAGCGCTTTGACGCAGCACGGCATTGCCCTGACAAGAGGTAGGAAGAGAGGGCGTCAGTTGCACCTGACGCCCTCAAATTAGCCAGCCTGGGAGGCGGCGGCCTTAATAGTCACCAGCGCCGAAGTCGACATCCGGGTTCCAATTGGAGAACACCAGATCAGATCGATCCACCTCAAACCCGCCCTCTTTAGCATCGGCAAAGGCGGCATCAAGGGCCGCATTGTAGCGATCTTTCAGAGCACGCATTTCAGCGCGCACGCCCGTTAGTTCACCGGCAACAAGGCCTTGGACGGTGCGGGCGAAATTGATTTCTGGCGCCTGGAAAGCACCAATGACATTGGCCATCGCGCTGTTGCCAACAACAGGGTTAGGACCAACGCGGATTTGCTCATTGAACATGTTGAGTGCGAACTTGGAGCGCGCCGACATATCAGCATTGTCGAGCGCTTCAGGAAAAATGGGAGGATCGCCTGCGCCAACAATGTTGGCCCATGCGGTCTGGCCTTCAACCGTTCCTAGATAGTGGAAAATTTCACCAACAATCGCGCCGTGTGGCGAGTTTTTGAACATCCACATCGTGTTGGGTGCCAGCGCGCCCTGACCGATTGTCAGCTTGCCCACCGGCCCTTCATCGGGCACCGGACCTGAGGCCACACCAAAGTCAAAGTCTGGGTGGTTGCCTTCCCAGCCGCCAATGTTCCATGGCCCCTGCATGATCATGCCAGCCGCGCCTTGCGGCATGAAGGCCCGCGCCTGTGGTGCGTTCATGCTCATGACACCGGGGAAAATGCTGCCATCGGACTGCATGGCAATCAGCAGCTCAACAGCTTCAATGTACTGGTCGCTATCATACACATAGTCGCCGGTGCGGAAATCGATATCAGCTTCCACAACACTATCGCCACCGGCGCTAGCACCCGCCATGCGGCCCATATTGCGCACGGTCTGTGACCAGCGCCCCAGCTGTGATCCGCCAATGATGAAGCCATAGTAGCGCCCTGCCCCGGCCTGCGTGATTTTGGCTGCTGCGTCACGGAAGCCAGACCATGTTAGTGGCTGATCTTCAGGATCATATCCCGCTGCTTCCATGTAAGCCCGGTTGAACAACAGATGCGTTCCGTAGCGCTTGTTGGATGTGAATGGCAGGCCATAGGTCTTGCCATTGAAGACATTGATGCCCGGCAAGAAAGCGCCATCGGGGAAGCTTGCCTTCCACTCATCAAAGTTTGGGATGAAATCATCATAGGGCTGCACCCAGTCCTGCGCGACGGCATCAGCGGGGTTCACGTTTTGCGGTAGGGCGAAAACATCGTGAGCCGAATCATTGCGCACGCCCAGCGGTACGACCTGCGCAATTTCGTTCCAGGGCAGCGGATCATAGACAATCTCAACGTCGCGCGCCGCCGCATAATCGGCAAAGAACTTCTTAAAGAACACAGCCTTTTGGTCGCCGCTGTCGATCCACCGCAGGCTTGACCCTGCGGTCACGTCATTCAACGGTGCCGGCACGGTCTGGGCCAAT
>JBGCDM010000100.1:0-18873 GCA_045105395.1 Devosiaceae bacterium
CGCCTGCGCTACAGCCTTACAGAAGACTGGACGACCCTCGCATCGGTGCAAGGTGAGTACGACTTTTCCTCTGAAACGCAGACCAACACCACCTTGCCAGACTTTGACGGTATGGTGTCCGCGCGCTTTGGTCTGGGCGTAGATGGCACCTTCTCCAATGGCTGGGGGTTAAGCCTGTCCGGTGATGTTGGTGGCATTGGTTCGGGCGACTTCCTCTCCTACACCGGCACGGGTCGATTGCGCATTCCGCTGAATTAAGGGTGGTGCCTCGACCGCAAGGCGTCTGCTGGCTGCCTAGGAAGGCTTGGAGACGCGTGCTGTTGGTAGTCATTTCTAACTGTATCGCAGCGCACCTTCCGTTAGAGCTATCTCCGAGGCTGGCGCGGTGTCGGTAACCTCGACTTGAAACTATTGCATCAAACGCATCAATGGCGGCGCTGTTTGTCGCTTGTCAGTATCAGGGCTTGGGAAGCGATGTTGCGCGCAACTATTGCAAGTCAATCGGTCTGTCCTTGCCTTTGACCTGTGCGGTGCGGCATGCCTGCCATCAAGTTGGTGGGCAAAATCTGGAAGGTCAGCATCACCCTTTAGGTCGTCTTTAGGATCAAAGGTCTTACAGTTGGCAGGAAACGGATGGTCCGTAACTTGACCGATGCCACCATATCTCAATCCGCAACGAACGGCCGCTTCCCTCCCATTGAGGGCGCAAACGAGATTTTATAGCGGGTCGCTTTGTCCGCCGAGCTGCCATCCTACGTTTTCCAAAAACCCCTATCCAAAACACCCGTGCCAAAAACGACATGGCGTGATTGCGGCGGCCGCTCTCCCTGGGGCGAACGAGGCCCGGTAAGCTGGCCTCATGGATGATAAGCCGTGAGGAGAACGACCTTGGAACAGCATGCCGGTTTGGACGTATCGCTGAAAGAGGTGTCGATCTGCGTGATCGATGGTGACGGGAAGATCGTGTCGAAAGGCACATGCCCTGCTGATCCTGAAGGGGTTGCGGGTTGGTTGAAGACCCGTAATTTAGGATCGTCCATGAGAGTGGGATGCTGTCGATCTGGCTGCAGCCGGGGCTGACCCGCTTGGGACTGCCCGCAATCTGCATTGACGCCCGCAAGGCGCACAAGAGCCTGTCAGCCCGGCTCAACAAGTCCGATGCTGGTGATGCTGAAGGCTTGGCGCAGCTGGCGCGCACGGGTTGGTACACGCGGGTGCATATCCGCAGCGAAAAAGCTGATCGGCTGCGCACATTGATCGGTGCTCGTGAACGGCTGATCCGGCTGCGCAAGGACCTGGAGGGCCATATCCGGGGTGTCCTCAAATCCATCGGTATCCGCATGACTGGCTTGAGCCAAGGACCACAGCGCCAGGCCTTCCGCGATCAGCTCCATGAAGCTGGGATGCGTGATCCGGTGCTGCGTGTGATTGCCGATGGGTTTATCGCCGCTCACAGCACGTTGTGTCAGGCTGCCGCTGATCTCGACAAAGCCGTAAAAGCAGAAGCCAAGGCCCATCCGGTGGCACGCCGCTTGATGACGATCCCCGGTGTCGGGCCGGTGAATGCGCTCAGCTTCATCGCCCTTGTCGATAATCCGCATCGGTTCAGCCGAACCAGCGACATAGGCGCATTCCTCGGGCTCACGCCCAGGCGTCATCAATCTGGTGAAGCGGATTGGTCAGGCCGTGTGTCCAAGTGTGGGGATGGTGCCATGCGAGGACTGCTGTTCGAAGCCGCCTCCTGCGTCATTAGGCAGGTGAAGCGGTTCTCCCCACTCAAGTCCTGGGCTGTGCGACTTGCCGGCCGACGTGGCTTCCGCAAAGCGGCCGTTGCCACTGCACGCAAGATCGCGGTGCTCATGCTGACGCTCTGGAAGAACGGAACTGACTATCAATGGACGCGGGAGGCTACTACCTGATCTAAAGTTCCCGCTGGAGACGGTGGGTGACCAAGTCCTGACGGGACGGAGGTTGATCGATCTCGCAAAAACGGTTGGGAGGCAGGAACCCCTGCTTAACCCGCAAACGACATTGGAGACGATCCACCACCGAACACCATCATGAGGCGCAAATCCTGCGACCTCGAAGAGAACCATGACCCCGGACGGACAAACTCAACCGCTTGACATAGCCGCAATCAGAGAACCGTTTTTGGAAGGCTCATTCTGAGTTTCGGAAATTGAGCGCTTACAAGCTCCAAAAACCCTTGCCAAAACCATCACAGTTTTGGGAGATTTTTGAGAGCCCCTCTTTTCCTAGAACGGCTTCGGATTGCAGCTTCTAATTTCCGCTCCGCTTGCCTTTGCCTCTACTTTGCTGCTCTTCAGAGACGGGGAGTACGAGCGTTCGCTAGGTCCGTTATGGGGATTTTGCAGCCATTTTCTTTTGCCATGATCCGACGCAGGTCGCCTGCTGGGCCCCGCTGATCGGCGAATGCTATCTGACCTTTCCGGTCCGTTGCCAGCGATAGCGCAGAAGCTCTTCTAGGGCATTTTTTAGGGTGCAACTGCTTCGACATATAAGAAGCGCTTTAAAAACATGGGTTTATCTATAGATAATGGCGGAGAGACAGGGATTCGAACCCTGGGTACGCAAAGCGCACAACGGTTTTCGAGACCGCCCCGTTCGACCACTCCGGCATCTCTCCGCAAACACCCATAGGTGGCCTTGGCTGGTGGCCATGCCAAAGCGGCGCTACCGATAGAGCAAAGCGTTTGGCAAAAGCAAGCTGATACTGGCGGGTTTGCTTGACATTGGCCTTTGAATTGCGCTTATAGCGCTCGTGATGAGAGCGCGGGGCTGGTTCCTGCGCCTTTTTGCGTCTGAAGGCAGCCTCCCCCCTTTGGTTTTCTTCGGACATCCACCCAGACTGAACAAGAAGCCTTGGGCGGGTTCGCACAGTTCGCGCGCCTGACACCATCGCACCGAACACAAAGGAAAAGACGATGTTCGCAGTCATCAAAACGGGCGGCAAACAATATAAAGTTGCCGCTGATGATGTCATTCAAATTGAGAAACTTGGCCTGGAAGCTGACAGCCAAGTGGTTTTCGACAATGTACTGATGGTTGGCAATGATGCTGACGTAACAGTGGGCGCGCCTCTGGTTGAGGGCGCAAGCGTTGTTGGTGAACTGGTTGAGAACACGCGCGGCAAGAAGATCATCATCTTCAAGAAACGCCGTCGCCAGAACTCCCGCCGCAAAAACGGTCACCGTCAGGAATATTCGGTTGTGAAAATCACCGACATTCTAATGGGCGGTGCCAAGCCTAAAGCTGCAAAGAAGGCTGCGCCTAAAAAGGCTGCAAAGAAAGAAGAAACGCCAGCGCCAGTTGAGGCTGCTTCAGCCGCAGCGGCACCAGCCGGTGATCTGCCAGAGGGCGCTTTGTTTGCAGCTCCTGCAGGCGCAGCTGATGATCTGAAGAAGATTTCAGGCGTTGGTCCGGTGCTTGAGAAGAAGTTGAATGCGCTGGGCATCACAACCTTTGCGCAAGTTGCTGCTTTCAGCCCTGCTGACATTGCAATGGTTGACGATGCGCTGTCCTTCAAAGGCCGCATCGAACGTGATAACTGGCTGGAACAGGCCGCAACGCTCGCTCAGGGCGAGTAGAGCTAGAGGAAACCTAATCCATGGCACATAAAAAAGCAGGCGGTTCATCCCGCAACGGTCGCGATACCGCTGGCCGACGTCTTGGCGTTAAAAAATTCGGTGGTGAAGCTGTTCTGGCTGGCAATATCGTTATTCGTCAGCGTGGCACCAAATGGCACCCCGGTGAGAACATGGGTATGGGCAAAGACCACACTCTGTTTGCCCTCACTGAAGGCACCGTGTCGTTTGCTAAAAAGCGTGACGGCAACACCTACGTTTCTATCCTCCCGATGGCGCAAGCTGCCGAATAGGCTGCATGCCCAAGGGCGCGGCCTTCCTTTGATGGAGCCGCATTGGTGACGTTTAAAGGGAGGCTACGGCCTCCCTTTTTTATTGAGCAAAATCTTATGAATGCCACGCCCATCCCAATGGTTCTTTTAAGGCCGTATGCCCTTGCCGATTGCGATGCTTTGGCGCGCTTGCTGAACGATCCTGATGTGACGGAAATGACATCATCTGTACCCTATCCCTATGCCCGCTCAGATGCTGAGGCGTTCTTGTCGGATGTGCGCAATGAGACCGGTCGCAAAGTAAGCCGGGCGATCACAGTTGATGGTGCGCTTGTGGGTGGTATCGGCCTTGATGTGCGCCCTGGCGGGGGCGAGGAGCTGGGCTACTGGGTGGGCAAACCCTATTGGGGCCGAGGCATTGCCAGTGCTGCCGTTGCGGCGTTTTTGGTGCTCCTGGATGATCTTGGTCTTAGCGGTTCGATCCATGCGCAAACGGTGGCCAGCAATACCGCCTCGCAGAGGGTGCTGACCAAAAATGGTTTTACCTATCAAGGCGCAGGTGAGTGCGTGACACCTGCGCGTGATACGGCCAAAAAACCCTCCAAGCGCTATGTATTGGAGCGGGCAGAAACATCCGGTGATGTGAAATGAAATTTCTTGATCAAGCCAAAATCTACGTCAAAGCCGGCGATGGTGGCGCTGGTTGCGTGTCGTTTCGGCGCGAAAAATATATTGAATATGGCGGGCCCAATGGCGGTGACGGCGGGCGCGGCGGCGATGTGTGGGCCGAGTGCGTAGCGGGCCTCAACACGCTGATCGATTACCGCTATCAGCAGCATTTTAAAGCCAAAAAGGGCATGCATGGCATGGGCCGTGACCGCAACGGCGCCAAGGGCAATGATGTGGTGTTGCGCC
Organism: Devosiaceae bacterium; assembly: GCA_045105395.1. Classification (GTDB taxonomy): domain Bacteria; phylum Pseudomonadota; class Alphaproteobacteria; order Rhizobiales; family MH13; genus MH13. The sequence continues at coordinate 4,793 of JBGCDM010000100.1, forward strand.
TGCCTGCTGGCACGCAAATTACTCACGCTGAGACCGACGAAGTGCTGGCCGATATGACCGAGATTGGCGAGCGTATTTTGCTGTATAAAGGCGGCAATGGCGGCTTTGGCAACGCGCATTTTAAATCTTCCACCAACCAAGCCCCAAAAAATGCCAATCCAGGCCTTGAGGGCGAAGAAGCCTGGCTGTGGCTGAACCTGAAACTCATCGCTGATGCTGGGTTGGTTGGGCTGCCCAATGCGGGCAAAAGCACGTTTTTGGCCTCTACCAGTGCGGCCAAGCCCAAGATTGCTGATTATCCGTTCACCACGCTGCACCCCAATTTGGGTGTTGTGGGCGTGGATGAGCGCGAGTTCGTGCTGGCCGATATTCCTGGCCTTATTGAAGGCGCATCAGAGGGCATTGGCCTGGGCGATAAGTTCCTCTCCCATGTGGAGCGCTGCAAGGTGTTGTTGCATCTGGTGGACGGCACGCAGGAGGATGTGGGTGAGGCGTACACAGTGATCCGTGGTGAGCTGGATGCCTACGCCAATGGGCTGGAAGACAAGCGCGAACTGGTGGCGCTTTCCAAAGCTGACGCCTTGAGCGAGGATGAGCGCGCCGACAAGTTGACCGAACTTGGCAAAGCGTGCGGTCAGCGGCCTTTGCTTGTATCGGCGGCCAGCCGCGAAGGCGTGCCGCAGGTGCTGCGCGCTTTGATGCGGATGATCGATGGGGATGATGAACGCGATGAGGACTATCCTGCCCAAGAGGATGCGCCATGGCGCCCCTAAACTTTACACCCCTTGCCCAGCACAAGCGGATCGTCATCAAGATCGGCTCCTCGCTTCTGGTGGACCAAGGTTCTGGCGCACTTAAAGAGGCCTGGCTGGCTTCACTGGCCGACGATTTGGCGGCGCTCAACAAAGCTGGCGCTGAGATCGTGCTGGTATCATCGGGGGCGATTGCTATGGGCCGGGTGATGCTGGGCATGGAAGCGCGACCAGAAAGACTTGAGGATGCGCAGGCCGCAGCCGCCGTTGGGCAAATTGCGCTGGGCCGGGCCTATTCTGAGGCCTTGGGCAAGCGCAAGCTGGTTGCAGGTCAAGTGCTGCTAACCCTGGGCGATACCGAGGCGCGGCGCCGCTATCTCAATGCCAGGGCCACCATCAACACGCTTCTCTCACGTGGGGCCATTCCGGTGGTCAATGAAAACGACACAGTGGCCACCAACGAAATTCGCTATGGCGATAATGATCGTTTGGCGGCGCGTGTTGCCTCGATGATCGGGGCGGATGTGCTGGTGCTTCTGTCGGATATTGATGGGCTTTACACTGCGCCGCCCAATGAGAACCCTGATGCTCAGCATATACCGCTGGTTGAGGCCCTCACGCCAGATATTGAAGCGATGGCAGGTGGTGAGGGGTCCAATCTATCGCGCGGTGGCATGAAGACCAAAATTGACGCGGCTAAGATGGCGGTTTCTGCTGGCGCGGCGATGGTGATTGCCTCCGGCAAAAGCGAGCATCCCTTGCGCACGATTGATGAGGGTGGTTTGTGCACGTGGTTTGCCCCGGATGGAAACCCTGCCACCGCCCGCAAGCGATGGATTGCAGGTTCGATGGACCCGCATGGCGATCTGGTGATTGATGCAGGCGCGGCGCGGGCGCTGGAGCGCGGGAAATCGCTGCTGCCTGCGGGCATTCAGACGGTAAAAGGCACGTTTGAGCGGGGTGATGCGGTGCGCATTATCACGCTGGAAGGTGCGGAGGTCGCGCGCGGCTTGGTTGCTTATGATAGCGATGATGCGCAAAAGATCGCTGGGCACAACAGCGCCGATATTGAAGCCCTTTTGGGGTATACCGGTCGCAACGCGATGGTACATAGAGACGACATGGCGCTGACTGTGGTGAGTGCGGGAGAAAGACGTGATGGCACTACTGGATAGCGATGCATCTGTCGATGTGACCGCCCTCATGCAGGACATGGGCACGCGGGCGCGGGCAGCATCGCGCGCCATTGCACTTGCCTCAACCGATACCAAAAATGAGGCTCTTGCAGCCATCGCGGCTGGCATTCGTGCGCGCAGTGATGATGTGTTGGCGGCCAACGCGCGCGATCTGGCCGGTATGCGCCAGCGTGATGTAACGCTCGCTTATCAGGAGCGCGCGACGCTGAATGAAGAGCGCATTGAGGCTATTGCCCAAGCGGTGGAGGCCATTGCGGGCCTGCCTGATCCAGTGGGCGATGAGATGGCCGCCTGGGAGCGCCCTAATGGGCTGAACATTTCCCGCGTGCGCACGCCACTTGGCGTTATCGGAATCATCTTTGAGTCCCGCCCTAATGTGACGGTGGATGCGGCAGCGCTTGCCATGAAATCTGGCAATGCAAGCATCCTTCGCGGCGGATCAGACACCATCGAAACCAACCAGGCGCTTTATGGCGCGATTGCTGTAGGGCTGGAAAGCGCTGGCTTGCCCGCCGATGTGGTGCAATTGGTGCCGGTGACGGATCGCGCGGCGGTAGGTGAGCTGCTGACCGGGCTTGGCGGCACCGTGGATGTTATTGTGCCGCGTGGTGGCAAATCGCTGGTTAGCCGTGTGCAGGCCGAGGCGCGCGTGCCTGTGTTTTCCCATCTGGAAGGCATTTGCCACATCTATGTTGATAAGGCTGCCGACATGGTGATGGCACTGGATGTGGTGGTGAACGCAAAGATGCGCCGCACCAGCATTTGCGGTGCTGCTGAAACGCTTCTGATTGACAGCGCTGTAGCAGACAGTTTTGCCGCGCCGCTGGTGCAGGCCTTGCAGGATACGGGCTGCGAGGTGCGCGGGGATGAGGCTGTGCGTGCGCTCGTGGGTGGCGTGAAGCCTGCGACAGAAGAGGATTGGTCCACCGAATATGGCGATGCGATCATCAGTGTTGGCCTGGTTGATGGTGTGGATGGCGCGTTGGATCACATTGCCAAGTATGGTTCCTCGCACACTGAAAGCATCATCACTGCTGATGATGCGGTGGCAGCGAAATTCCTCAATGAATGTGACAGCGCGATCGTTATGCACAACGCCTCCACCCAGTTTGCCGATGGTGGCGAGTTTGGCATGGGCGCGGAGATCGGCATTGCCACAGGCCGCATGCATGCGCGCGGTCCGGTGGGCCTGGAGCAGCTCACCAGCTTCCACTATGTGGTGCGTGGTACCGGCCAAACGCGACCGTCCTAGGTGAGCGTACCGGTTTATCCTTCACGCCAAGTGCAGCTGCCTTATGTTGGTCCAGGCCAGTCGGTGGGGCTTTACGGCGGCTCGTTTGACCCCGTGCATGATGGGCATTTGCTGGTGGCAGAGCGTGCCCTGAAGGTGCTGAAGCTTGATTGGGTGTGGTGGCTGGTAACGCCGGGCAATCCGCTGAAAAGTCACAATCCTGCCCATGGGCTGGATGCGCGCATCAAGGCTGTGCGCAGCCAAGCGCACCATCCACGCCGCAAAGTGCTGGGCATTGAGCAGGATCTGGGCGTGCGCTACACCGCCGATACGGTGGCGATGCTGACCACCATGCGGCCTGATGTGCGCTTTGTGTGGCTGATGGGCGCAGACAATTTGGCAAGCTTCCATCGCTGGAACGCCTGGCGCGATATCGCAAATCGCATTCCGCTGGCTGTGATCGATAGGCCGGGTTCGCGCCATGCTGCCTTAAGTGCGCCTGCAGCGCGTACGATGGCTCATCGGCGGATCGATGGGGAGGATGCAGCGATGCTGCCTTTTCTCACGGCCCCTGTTTGGACTTTCATTCGTGGCCCACTTTCGCCGCTTTCCTCCAGTGCACTTCGTGCTCAAAACGGTTCAAATGTCTTGAAACCTTAGGAATTCCCCTCCACATTATGACTGTGCGGGATCGGTTCACCCGCACAAGGGATCACGAGGGTTGGTTTACCGATCTGTTGGTCCCGTTGTCTTGAACCTTCGTGAAAGGAACTTTGCCGGTTTGACTGCGCAAAACCCTGCCGTTGACGCTTCTGCTGCGGCAACCACTGTTACCGGTGCGCAAGGCCCTGGTGTCAGTATCTTGTCAACTGTCCAAGCTGTTTTGGAAGATTCCAAGGCGGAGGACATCATCACCATTGACCTGGACGGAAAGTCCGCCCTCGCCGACACGATGATTATCGCGTCGGGGCGTTCGCATCGCCATGTCTCGGCGGTCGCCGATCATGTGCAGCGCGCGCTGAAAGAGGAAGGCCACGGATCACCTCGCATTGAAGGTCTGCCCCATGCTGATTGGGTGCTTATTGATACTGGCGATGTGATTTTGCACCTGTTCCGCCCGGAAGTTCGCAGCTTCTACAATATGGAAAAGCTGTGGGACGATAGCTTTAGCCAAGAGCCGAACGCCTAAGCGTTAGGATTTTGGCATGACGTACCTATTGGCTGTGGGCCGCATGAAGGCTGGCCCGGAGCGGGAGCTTTTTGAGCGCTATTGGGCGCGGATCACCCCGCTTGCTAAGCAGCTTGGGTTTGGCGCACCAAAACTAACCGAATTGCGCGAAAGCCAAGCGGGCAGTCCAGATCAGCGCAAAGCGCAGGAAGCCGCTGAGCTGATAAAAAAGGTGCCAGAGGGCGCGGCTGTTGTTGCGCTGGATGAACGCGGCAAGGCGATCACCACGCCGCAGTTTTCATCGAAGCTCGAAACCTTCAAAGATGCAGGCAAACCAATTGCGCTGGTCATTGGCGGGCCGGACGGGTTGGACCCATCTTTGCGCCAGCGCGCTGATCTCGTGGTCAGCTTTGGTGCCATGACGATGCCACATCAGCTTGTTCGGGTGCTGGCGGCTGAACAGCTCTACCGCGCGATGACCGTGCTATCGGGGCATCCCTATCACCGGGTTTAAAGGTTAACGCACGTGGTTAACGAAAGGTTTATCCTGATGGCGGTAGGCTAAGCCCTTGATGCGCTATGTCCTCTCTCTCTTTTTGGTTTTCTGCGTTGGCTTGCAGCCGTTAGCGGCGCAAACCGTCACCGATGATGCGGACCTTGAGCAAACCGAGCTGGAGCAGGAGCGCGATGTCGCTGCTGACGCGCTGGAACGGTTGCGCTCAGACCTTGCCGCCGCTGAGGCCCGGCAAGCAATGTTGGCTGAAGAATTGGCTGATATTGATGGCGATGTAGACAATTTCACGCAGCTGCTCATCCGCACCACCGATCAGGCTGAAACCATTGCTGCGCGCGTTGATGTGCAACGTCAGCGCATCGGTGTGCTTGATGAAAATGCACAAGCGCTAGAGGTGTCTCTCAATGCCCAGCGTGCGCGCATCATCACGCTGCTTTCGGCTATGGTGCGGGTGGGTCGCACGCCACCGCCTGCCCTGTTTGTGTCGCCCGGCGATGCGCTGCGTTCGGTGCGTTCAGCGCTTCTTTTGGGTGTGGCCTTTCCTGAACTTGAGGCCGAATCACGTGTGCTTGCTAATGATTTGGCGGCTCTTGATGATGCCCGATCTCAGCTGGATGAGGCTTTAGATTTGCTTTTGGCGGACGCTGAAGCCCTGGCACAAGAGGAAGAGCGGATAGAACTGGTCCTGTTTGAGCGATCACGTCTGCGTGAAGAGAACCAGGGTGTTTTGGAGCGTGAACGCGAGCGTGCAGCCCTTTTAGCTGGCGAGGCGACCAGCCTTGAGTCGCTGCTTAATGAGCTTGAAAGTGAGCTTGAAAGCGTGCGCACCGCCATCGCCGATGCCCAGGCAGCGCAGGAAGAAGGCCCGCCTGAAGCGGATGATCGCGTGGCCATCGCAAGCCTACAGGATCCGGGGCGTATGGCCCCTGCTTTTGCCTTTGGATCAGCGCGTGGGCGCATTTTGTCGCCGGTTCGCGGGCAAGAATTGCTGGCCTTTGGTGACGAAGATCGATTTGGCGAAACCAGCTTAGGCCTCCATATAGGCACCAGAGCTGATGCGCGTGTGGTGGCCCCTGCCGATGGCTGGGTGCTGTATGCCGGTCCCTTTCGCACCTATGGCCAGGTGGTTATTTTGGATGTGGGCGATGGATACCGGATGATCTTGGCGGGCATGAGCCGCATTAATGTCGCATTGGGGCAGTTTGTCTTGATGGGAGAACCAATCGCCGCGATGGGCGAGCGAGGATCGGTGGTCCTCACGGATGGATCAACACAGTCTCCGCAGCCTGTGTTGTTTGTTGAGTTGCGGCAGGATGGACGTCCTATCGATTCTTCGTCATGGTGGGCACGAAGCGATGGACCGACGCAGGGTTGAATCGAAGTTTAGCAGTCAAAAGGGCTGAAGCATGATGAAGAAGATACCAGTTTTCGTTCTGGGCGTGGTGCTCGGGGTCGCGGTGACCTTTGGCGCAACCATGTACCGGTTTGGGCCCATTGGCGCCCAGGCCCAGGCGGGAGCAGAAACCTTCAACCAGTTGAAGCTGTTTGGCGATGTGTTTGAGCGGGTGCTCAATGACTATGTTGAGCCGCAGGAAGAAGCTGAGCTGATCGAGAATGCCCTCAATGGCATGCTCACATCGCTTGATCCGCACTCGGCCTATCTGGGGCCTGACGCGTTTGAAGATATGCGTGAACAGACCAGCGGTGAGTTTGGTGGCCTTGGCATTCAAGTGACAATGGAAGAGGGCCTGGTGAAGGTTGTCTCGCCCATCGATGACACACCGGCAGCGCGCGCTGGCATTTTGGCCAACGATCTTATCGTTGCCCTTGATGGCGAGCAGGTGCAGGGCATGGATCTTTCCGATGCTGTGGAACGCATGCGCGGCATTGTTGGTACGCCGATCACGGTGACCATTTTGCGTGATGATCGCGAACCTTTTGATGTGACGTTGGAACGCGACACCATCCGCATTGCCTCTGTGCGTAGCCGCTTGGAAGATACCATTGGCTATCTGCGTGTTACCCAGTTCTCTGGCCAGACCGGCGAAGGTTTGGAGCAGGAAATCATCGATGTTAATGCCGAAGCTGATGAGGCTGGCGTTGAGATCACAGGCTATGTGCTTGATCTGCGTAACAACCCAGGTGGCTTGGTGAACCAGGCGCTGGAAGTGTCTGATGCGTTCCTGGATCGCGGTGAAATTGTTTCCATCCGTGGTCGCTCTGAGGCCGATACACGCCGCTACAATGCCCGTTCGGGCGATCTTGTGGGTGGCCTACCTGTTGTGGTTCTGGTCAATGGTGGCTCAGCATCTGCATCGGAAATTGTGGCTGGCGCGCTGCAAGATCATCGCCGGGCAACGCTTGTTGGCTCGCTATCGTTCGGCAAGGGTTCTGTGCAAACGGTAATCCCAATGTCGGCAACCAGCGCGGTGCGCCTAACCACGGCGCGTTATTACACCCCGGCTGGTCGCTCCATTCAGGCACGCGGCATCGATCCAGATATCGAAGTGTTGCAGGAAAATCTGCCAGAGGAACTTCAAGGGCTGGATACACCAGGCGGTGAAGCCTCGCTGGATGGGCATCTGTCCAATGAAGATGAGGTGGAGCGCTCAGGGTCTTCGGTTTATGTGCCGCAGGATGCAGAGCTGGACACCCAGTTGCAGTATGCCTTGAGCCTGTTGCGCGGTGAAGAAGTGCACGCAGCCTTCCCACCGGATCCGGATGCGCCGCTGCCGAATTAATCGGCCGAACGGACGAAAAGTGGCGCCTTACCAAGTGCTTTAAAAGCTTGGTTAACTGACCCTTAAATCCCTCGCTCTAGTAATAGAGCGAGGGATTTTTTTATGCGACCGTTCCAAGGGAACAACCGCATGTTTTTTTGCTCTGTTCCTGCGGAACAACCGCGCGTTTCATGGCTCTGTTCCTGTGGAACAACCGTATGTTTCGTAACTCTGTGCGTTCCGCACAACCGCTAACTGGGTATCGCATCTATGGCCGTTGATGTTGGAAACGATCTGCACACACCCCTGTTGCCACGTGCAGCAAAGGGCGCAGCGCTGCTGGCCAAAATAAAGCCATTGGTTGCCAAGTTCACCCGCGTTGGTGGCGGCGTGCTGGGCGTTGTTTTCGTGGCGCTGGCAGCCTGGATTTTCTTCACTGATAATCGTTTGGGTGGCGAGCCGCAGGCACAAAGTGGTATTCAGGTGGCCGTTGCACCCACCAGCCCCGCGGCATCGGGTGGCTCCAATGGCCTGGCGCAACCGCTTCCCGCTCAACCCGGCGCTCTTGATGGGCAGCCGCGTGTGCTGCGTGTGCCAACGGCTGAACCAGCCGATAGTGCTGCGTTGGATGGCAGCGGCCCGAGCGTGCCTCAACCAACGGTTCCAACGTCCACAGATGGTCCACGCCTTGATAGCCGAGGTGGTTTGCCAGCGCTTGCCAATCCAAGCCTTGTTCAGCGTTTTGACGCTGAGAGCTTTTTGCCAACTCTTGGTGCCAATGGTGAGCGTCCGCTGGATGTTTATGCCCGCCCGCTGGAAGCAGGTACCGTTGCGCCTGGTCAACCGCGTGTTGCGGTTATTGTTGGCGGTCTTGGCCTTTCACAAACCTCCACGCAGGAGGTGCTTAATCGCCTGCCACCCGCCATCAGTCTATCGTTTGCGCCCTATGGTAGCTCGCTAACGCGCTGGGCTAGCCGGGCACGCCAGGGTGGCCATGAATATCTGATCGAAGTGCCAATGGAGCCATTTGATTATCCCAACAATGATCCTGGCCCGCACACATTGCAGGTTGGGCTGCAGCCGCAAGCCAACATTGAGCGCTTGCATTGGGCGCTTTCGCGCCTGCCAACCCCGGTTGGTGTAGTGAACTATATGGGCGGGCGCTTTGCCTCGGAAGATGCTGCGCTGGCGCCAATACTGGGCGATGTATTGGGCCGTGGATTGATGGTGATGGATGATGCCCGTTCGGCGCGTAACCGCACCGTTCAGGTGGCCAGTGACAGTGCGCCTGCGCTACGCGCCGATGTCGTGATTGATGGACGCGCCGACAGCGAAGCGATCAACAATCGCTTGGCGCAACTGGAAGCAACAGCGCGCGAAAATGGCTCTGCAGTTGGTGTTGCAACCGCGCTTCCGCTAACGATTGATATGTTGGAAGACTGGGCCGATAGCCTGGCTGCCAAAGGCATCGCGCTGGTGCCGGTTTCTAGTATTGTGCGGTTTTAGGGTTTCTTGATGTCCAACACGCCTATCGAACTTTGCCGGGAAGAAAAGTTGGCTTTGCCTTATCGTCCGTGCGTTGGCGTGCTGGTGGCAAACGCGCAAGGGTTGGTGTGGGTTGGACGTCGTTTGCCCAATACCGAATATACCGGTGAAACGCGCCTGTGGCAGTTTCCACAAGGCGGGATTGATGAGGGCGAAGACCCGCAAGCTGCCTCGCTTCGTGAGCTCTATGAGGAGACATCCATCACATCAGTGTCTTTGGTTGGCGAGGTTCCAGGCTGGCTTACCTACGATCTGCCAGAGCACCTGATCGGCAAAGCACTGAAGGGCAAGTTTCGTGGCCAGAAACAGCGCTGGTTCCTCTATCGGTTCGATGGTGAGGATGGCCAGATCAATGTCGCCACGCCCCCTGGTGGTGAGAAGCCAGAATTTGATGAATGGGCATGGATGAAGATTGAGGACGTGCCAGAAAAAGCCGTCGCGTTCAAAGTGGATTTGTATCGCCAAATCATCGATGCGTTGGCCGGCAATGCTGCCTTGGCCTGGTCGCAGGATTCGAAAAGTTTCACACGCTAATTCGCGACTTAGTACACCAGAATACGTCCGCTTGTCCGTGCACTAAGACCCGACAAACGACACTAATTCGGGACTAATGTGTGCGGTTTTTAAGACCCTGCGCCAGATAGCTGAGCGTGCCAGCGGCGGGGCCGTACCCCTCCAATGCCTGCATCGCATCGGCCAATGTGGCATCCAGTGTTGCTTGCGCTTTCTCCTCGCCCAGCAGTCCTGGCCACGTGGTTTTGCCCGCGTCCTCATCCTTGCCGGTGCGCTTGCCTGCCTCTTCATCGGTGGCGTGGATATCCAGCAGATCATCAGAAATCTGGAATGCTAGGCCTAAGCTTTGGCCAAAGCGGGCAACGTTCTGGCGCTGCTCTTCTGGCGCCAAAGCAAGGTGCGCGCCAAGGCTGCAAGCAACCTCAATCAGCGCGCCAGTTTTCATCGCTTGCATGGCAGCAAGGGAAAAAGTATCATTGATTTCAGTGGCTTGCCCAAAGCGCCCTTCAGCTGCCAAATCCAGTATCTGACCACCCACCATGCCATCAGCGCCGCATGCGCGGGCCAGATCGCGGATCATCATCGGTGTTTTGGGGTGACCACATGTGGCCACCAATTCAAAGGCCAGGGCCTGCAGCGCATCGCCTGCCAAAATTGCGGTCGCCTCATCAAAGGCCTTGTGCACGGTGGGTTGGCCGCGGCGCAAATCATCATCATCCATGGAGGGAAGATCATCATGGATCAGCGAGTATGTGTGGATGCACTCCAGTGCCATGGCCACTTGCGGTGCGCCAGGCGGCATCTGCGTTTTCGCATGGGTGCTAGATGCCAAAAGATGAGCAACTTCAAGCACTAAGATAGGTCGTAAACGCTTGCCACCGGCCAGCACAGCATGGCGCATGGCAGCCACCAAGCGCTCAGGAGCCTTGAGCTCAGCAAGAAGCTGGTCCATATCGCGCGTGATGCTGGCAGCAAGATCAGCAAGATGCGCTTTGGGTTCAGCTACGGCTTGGGACGTCGGCGAAGACATGGCGTATTGCACCTTTCACACATGTAAAATCAAGGTTGGCGTAGCCAATGGACGCAGCAGACACAAGGGCGCAAAAGCCCGCAAAAGGGCGCAAGAAACGCTCTTTGCCGCGTAAAGCTATGCGCTTTGGCGCGCTGCTGGCAGGTGTGTTGGTTGGCCTGCCGATTGTGCTGACGTTGCTGTATACCGTGGTGCCGCCTGTCTCGACACTGATGCTGCGCGATCTGATTTTGCTGCGCGGTTATGATCGCGACTGGGTGGCGCTGGATGATGTGACGGCTGTGCTGGAAAACAGCATCATTGCATCAGAGGATCAAACCTTTTGCACCCATAATGGTGTGGAATGGCAAGCGCTTAGCGATCAGTTTGAACGCTGGCGGGCAGGCGAGGAAGCCCGTGGTGCCTCGACGCTATCCATGCAGGTGGCACGCAATGTGTTCCTTTGGCAGGGTCGGTCGGTGGTGCGCAAAGCGCTGGAAGTGCCGCTGGCTGTGCTCATTGATAGTGTTTGGTCGAAGCGGCGTATGATGGAAGTGTACATTAATATCGCCGAGCTTGGGCCGCAGGTTTATGGGTTTGAGGCCGCAGCCCAGCGCGCCTTTGGCCGCTCAAGCGCGGATCTGTCGCGCCGCCAAGCAGCCCTGTTGGTGGCGACTTTGCCGCTGCCATCGCAGCGTAATGCTGCCCAACCCACCAGCCGCCAGGCGGGCTTAGCCGACCTTATAGCTTCACGTGCGCGGCGCATGGGCGGGTATATTGGCTGCCTTGCACCCCATGATAACCAATAGCGGATGAAAACCGCCCCAAAAGAGACGGTTGGGGCTTTGCAGAGTGTGCATCTATCTGTATAGAGCAACCTTCTGAATTTGATGGATAATCGCCATAGCGCGCACGTTCGCGCAGCTGGCGCTTGCTCCCGTCACCCTTATAGCTTGCCATTTTGGAGTGATACGATGGCCGTTCCTAAGAGAAAAGTTAGCCGCATGAAGCGCGGTTTCCGCCGCTCGGCTGATGGCCTTGCTGCCCCAACCTATGTTGAAGACAAGGATTCCGGCGAACTTCGCCGTCCGCACCACATTGATCTGAAATCAGGCATGTATCGCGGTCGCCAGGTTTTGGAAGCCAAAGACGAATAGTCGTCGTTTGAACGTCTTTTTGTGTTTTTGAACAAGGCCGGTCGCCAGACTGGCCTTTTTCTTTGCCCTCAAGCCTAAGGCATAACTATGCGCACACTGTTTGCAATTCCGCTCACGATCATTCCGTTGGCCCTGTATGCGGTGATGGCTCTTGGCGCCCAAGGCATCGCCAGTTTTGAGATGATCCTGTTAAGCCAGGCGATGATTTCTGGTGGTACGGTCAACATCACGCAGGGCGATGCCTTGCTTGGCTTTGGCATACTCATTCTGTTCTTAGAGGTGGTTAAAGCCACCCGTACCGGTTTTGCGCCGGTCATGGACCATGTGCTCAGCGTGCTGGTTACGATGGTCTATTTGGTGCTCTTCATTGTGTGGGCACCGGCTTCCACCGGCCTTTTTGCCTTGTTGATGCTTATCGCCCTGGTGGATGCGTTGGCTGGGCTTTGGATCAGCCTGAATGTTGCCCGGCGCGATGTGGCCATCTCGCCTGGCGGTAGCTTTTAAGCGGTCATACCGGCCAAACCTTATGGACTTTTAGCATGCGAAATTTTCAGACCCCTGGTCGCTCGCCCGCACGCGCTATGCGTATGATGGCTGCCACATCGCACACAGCGGCCACCACGGCTGCCCTCAATGAAATGGATAAGGGTGGCAATGCCGTGGATGGCGCGCTTGCCGCTGCTGCCGTGTTGAGCGTTGTTGAGCCGCAAATGACCGGTATTGGGGGCGATTGTTTTGCCATAATCGCCCAGCCAGATGGGTCGATTTATGGGGTGAACGGTTCAGGCCGCGCTCCGGCAATGCTAACAGCTGATATGCTGCGCGATGATGGCCACACGCGCATTCCACCCACCAGCGCGCATGCCATAACTGTGCCTGGAGCCCTGCGCGGCTTTGAATATATGGCCAGCCACTATGGCACCAAGCGGTTTCGTGATGTGCTTGAGCCTGCCATTAAGCTTGCCCGTGATGGCTGGCTGGTTGGCGACCGTGTTGCCCACGATATGGCCAATCCCAAAGACCCGCGCGATGTTGACCAAGACCCGGTGCTCACTCGCGTGTTCCGCCCCCATGGCCGTGTGCCTGTGGCGGGTGATCGTTTGGTTTGGCCCCAGCTTGCCAAGACATTGCAGATGATCCAGCGCGATGGCGTGGATGCGTTTTATACCGGTGAGATTGCACGCGATATCGTGTCTCACGTTCGCGAGCGCGGCGGTGTGATGAGTCTGTCCGATCTTGCCAATTGCCGCGCTGATGCTGTGACGCCTATTCAGGCTGACTATCGCGGGCTGAGCATTGCTGAGCTGCCGCCCAATGGGCAGGGCGTAACGGCGCTGATCATCTTAAAAATTCTTGAGCGTTTTGATATCAAGGCCTTGGAGGCCGATGGTGTTGATCGGTATCATTTGCAGATTGAAGCGGCGCGCGCCGCCTATAGCCTGCGCGATGCGCTGGTTGGTGATCCGCAAACCAGCGGTGATCCTTATCGCTTGCTGGATGATGCTGTGATTGATCAGCTGGTTGCTGGCATTGATTTGAAAGGCCGGGCACACAGTGTGACCCTGCCGGATATCCCCAATTCTGACACGGTCTATATTTCAGTCGCTGATGAGGCAGGCCAGATGGTGTCGCTGATCTATTCCATCTACGATGATTTTGGTGCGCTCACCGCCACCGAGGCGACCGGGATTGTGCTGCAAAATCGCGGGGCGTGTTTCAGCTTAGAAGAAGGTCACCCCAATGAGTTGGCAGGGGGCAAGCGGCCTCTGCACACCATTATTCCGGCAATGGCGCTGAAAGATGGCGTGCCTGTGATGGCCGTTGGTGTGATGGGCGGTGCTTATCAGCCGCTTGGCCACGCTCATGTGGTGTCCAATATGGTGGACTATGGCATGAACGTGCAGGAAGCCTTGGATGCACCGCGTGTGTTTTGGAATGTGCAAACCACGCAGCCCATCGTTGAAGCACCACTGGGTGATCTTATGATTGCGGCGCTGAATAAGCGTGGCCATAAAAGCGATTTTGCCAAGCGAGCCATTGGCGGTGGTCAGGCCATTTGGCGTGACGCTGACACAGGTGCGCTAACCGGCGGCTCTGACCCGCGCAAAGATGGGTGCGCGGCAGGTATTTAGCTTGCGGTTAAATGGTGCGCGAGAAACCCAAGGTGGACGTTGGAGCCACGCCCTCAGCGGTGGACGCATAACGCGCGGCCATGCGCATAGCTGGATGTGATGGCAGAACCAGTACATCGCTGTCATGTGCAGTGCGTGAGGCTA
>JBGCDM010000101.1:0-13984 GCA_045105395.1 Devosiaceae bacterium
CGTTCCGTTGATACCGCCAAAGATCATGAAATTCTGGTCGAGCGGACCAATGGTTTGGCCATCGGTGAGGAACCAGCCAACATTGCGCCAAACGAGCAAACCACCCAGCGTAACGATAAACGCGGGGATGGTGAGGTAACCGACCATCCAGCCATGGAAAGCACCGATCAACGTGCCAGCCAGCAGGCCAACCAAAATGGTGATGGGCATGGTGAGTGGGTTGTTGAGCCCCAGGCCCAGCATATCGGGCAAAATGGCGGTTTGCATCATGGCCATAATGGCCGAGCAGGTTGCCAGCAGCGCACCAACCGACAAATCGATGTGGCGGGTGACGATGATGAACACCATACCGCAAGCCATGATGGCCACAGACACAGTTTGAATGGTGAGATTGAAAATGTTGCGCGGGGTTAAAAACCGCCCATCGGTGATCAGGTCAAACCCGACACACAGCAACACCAACGCTCCGACCATACCCAGCATGCGCATATCAAGCTCAAGCTGTTGGAAGGCATTTTTACGAGGAAGTGATACGGGCTGATCGCTCGTGTCGGTCATATCCGGCTCCAGCTGCCAACAGATACAAGGATGAAATGGTGTGATCTGTGGGGGAGGATGCGCCCCACATGTGCGGGGCGCATCGCATAAGCTTGTGTTTGGCTAAACAGCCAAGCGCTTGCTTAGTTGCAAGGTGCAGGACCGTCGGTCACGCCTTGGCAAAGTGCATCCTGCTCGATCCAACCAGCATCAACCACCAGAGAAAGGTTCTCAGCAGTGATTGGCTGCGGCGCCAGGAACATAGATGTCATGGTTGTGCCACCGGGTGAGGTCCACTCTTGGGCGCCATCAACGGCGTCCATCATGGCGCCACCGGCCAAAGCAACAGCGATTTCACCAGCTGCACGGCCAAGGTCACGGGCGTCTTTCCAGACAGAGACAGTTTGTGTGCCAAGCGCAACCCGGTTCAGCGCAGCGTGGTCACCATCCTGGCCAGAAACCGGAATGCCTTCCATGCCCTGTGCTGTTAGCGCAGCAACAACACCGCCAGCGGTGCCATCATTGGATGCGATAACGGCATCGACACCATTGTCTACAGCGGTCAGGATTTGCTCCATGTTGCGCTGCGCGTTGGCTGGAAGCCAGCCATCGGTGTAAGCTTCGCCGACAATTTCAATCGCGCCGGAATCAATGGCAGCCTGGATGATTTCCTGCTGACCACCGCGCAAAAAGTCTGCGTTTGGATCGGTAGGCGAGCCTTTGATCATCACATAGCGGCCTTCAGGCTGTGCTGCGAAAACAGCGCGTGCCTGCATGCGGCCAACTTCGACATTGTCGAAGGTGAGGTAGAAAGCGCGTGGGTCTTCGATCAAACGATCGTATGCCACAACGGGGATGCCTTCATCAGCGGCTGCCTGAACAGCTGGGCCGATGGCCTGCGCGTCCTGCGCAAGGATGATCAGCGCATCAACGCCCTGAGCAATCAAGCTTTCAATGTCAGAAAGCTGTTTGGCCGATGATGATTGTGCGTCTGTTGACACATACTCAGCGCCAGCAGCTTCAAGGGCTGCAACAATGGCAGCCTCATCCGTTTTCCAGCGCTCTTCCTGAAAGTTGGACCAGCTCACGCCGACCGTGAGAGCAGAGGCGGGTGCAACCGCCGCAAATGTTACGGCAACGATGGTCGCTGCCATGAGTTTTAAGAACTTCATTAGATGTCCTCCCGAGGTTCCATTTTTTGCGTCCCGTTGATCGAGACGTCAGAATGCAGCTCAGGCTAACATGATTTTTTCAATGCACAAATTAAATCTAAGCGCCCTAGACTATCTGCCTAGAAGAGCGCTTCGAACTGGATCATCCAAGCGCTTGTCGAATTATTTCATTTCGTGAACTATACCTGCCAGGAGGCCACTTGGCAGAAACGCATCGCAACTCGCACAATGCAGACCAGCGTGAAGCCGGTCGCCATCAGGTGCTTCATACCATCCGCAACGCTGGCAGCATTGCGCGCATTGATATTGCGCGACAGGCGCAGGTTAGTCCGGCCACTGTTACCACCATTACCTCTGAATTGCTGGACGCTGGCTTGATCGAAGAGATCGTGCCGGACAATGGCCATGCAGAGGTCAATCAATCCGCCAAACGCGGCCGCCCACGCGTTGCGCTGCGCATTCGCGGTGATGCGCATCTTATCGCCGGCATGAAAATCACCGACAAATTGGTGACCGTTATCCTGCTTGATTTTGATGGCAATACGGTTGCAGATCACAGCGAACCATTGGCCTCAGCTGTTTTGTCATCAGAACATCTAGTTGCCGCGATCAAGCGCGCAATTGGCAATGCAACAGTGGCGATTGGGCGCCAGATATCTGACATTTCTGGGCTTGGCATTGGCCTTTCCGGCTTGGTCGATGCAACACGCAACTTCGTCCACTGGTCGCCCTCACTCACCACACGCAATGTGGAGCTTGGCGCGCTGTTGCATGCAGCCCTGCCCTTTGCCTGCTTTGTCGACAATGATGCAAACCTGGTTGCCAAAGCTGAGCACCAGTTCGGCAATGGACGCGGCCAATCCGATTTCATTGTCATCACCATCGAAAAAGGTGTGGGGATGGGGATCATCCTCAACAACCAGATCTATCGAGGGGCACGTGGGTGCGGCGCTGAGTTTGGCCACACCAAGGTACAACTGGGCGGCGCGCTATGCAGGTGCGGACAGCGCGGCTGCCTGGAAGCTTATGTTGGCGACTATGCATTGCTTCGGGAGGCCAACATTCGCAGCAGCGCGCAACCCGAAAACGATCTAGCGGCCCTTTATGCTGATGCGCAGGCTGGCGATGCGATGGCAAAGTCGATCTTTGATCGCGCCAGCAATATGTTTGCGATGGGTCTGGCCAATGTCATCAATATTTTTGATCCCAAACTGGTGATCTTGTCGGGCGAACAGATGGCGTTCGATTTTCTCTATTCACCCACTGTTTTTGAAAACGTGCGCTCCTCGGTCGTGCAGGTCGATACAATCCTGCCGGAGATACAGGTGCACAAATGGGGCGATCTGATGTGGGCCAAGGGCGCCGCAGCCTACGCCATCGAGCAAGTGTCGAATGCAACCATCCAAAGGCTTGCGGCCAATGTGGCGTAGCTGCACATCGGCAATGGTCATGGCAGCGCTGGTCGGTCACGGCGCCGCTATGGCTAGCCCAACCTTTGAGCCGCGACCGATTGCTGAGCATGTTTACGCCGGTGGCTGGGAGCATTTTGTTGGCGGTGGCCTGGCAGCCTTTGATTGCAATGGTGATGATTTGCCCGAACTCTATGCCGCAGGGGGTGAAAACCCCTCGCAGCTATTTCTCAACACCTCTCAGCGCGGTGAGCAGCTTCGTTTCGAGGCCAGCACACCCGACACGTTAGCCCTTACAGGCGTGATCGGAGCCTATCCGCTGGATATTGATAATGATGGCGCGCTGGATTTGGTCATCCTCCGTGTTGGCGAAAACCAATTGATGCAAGGCCTAGGCAATTGTGCCTTTGCACCATTTACCGCGCTTGGCTTTGATGGCGGCGATGCCTGGACCACAGCCTTTTCCGCCACCTGGGAGAGCGATCAGAGCCTGCCAACGCTCGCGTTCGGCAACTATGTGGACCGCACCAACCAAGACGGCCCTTTTGAGGCGTGCGATGAGAATGAATTGCTGCGGCCTGAAGGAGATACCTATGGCGCAGCCATCATTCTAGAGCCCGGTTTTTGCGCCCTCTCCATGCTGCTGACCGATTGGGGCCGACAAGGCCGAGCAGACCTGCGCGTTTCCAACGACAGGCACTATTATGTGCGTGGCGGGGAAGAGCAAATGTGGGCCATGGGCGCAACGCCGCGTCTTTATGGCCCCCAAGATGGCTGGAACAGCCACCAGCTTTGGGGCATGGGCATTGCAGCACGCGATCTGGATGGTGATGGACTATCAGAGGTTTACCTCACCTCGATGGGCGACCAGCGGTTACATGTGATCGATCCGCAGTCAGGTGCGCCAAGTTTTAATGATGCCCCTTTTGCGGTAGGCGCAACCGCGCACCGGCCCTATACTGGTGGCGACGGGCGCCCATCCACCGGCTGGCATGCAGCGTTTGGCGATGTGCAGAACGATGGTTGGGCCGATCTGTTTGTGGCCAAAGGCAATGTGGAACAGATGCCTGGCAGTGCGATGGATGACCCCAACAATTTGTTGCTCGGCCAACCCGGCAGCATGGCATTTCTAGAGGTGGGGTTGGAGGCAGGCATTGCCACCATGCATCGCAGCCGCGGCGCCGTGCTGATGGACCTTAATCTTGATGGGTTGGAAGATCTGGCCGTTACCAATCGCGGCGCAGCGCTGGAGCTTTATCAAAACACCACGGCCAACCCAGGCGCCTGGCTACAGGTGCAGCTTAGCCAACCCGCCATCAATCGATTTGCGGTGGGTGCGTTTGTGGATGTACGCGCAGGCGAGAGGCAATGGTCGCAGGAGATCACTGTTGGCGGCGGCCATGCGGGCGGTGTTGCAGGCGCTTTGCATTTTGGGCTTGGCGACTTTGAGCGTGTGGAGCTGCGCGTGACTTGGCCAGATGGACAGATCGGCGCTTGGCAAAGTTTTGCCACCAATCAGCGGATCAGCATCAGCCGCGACTAGCGATCAAGTGGCAGGCCGCTTGGCACACGATCTGGAATACCCAGCCGTCCGGAAAGCGAGGCTGGGTCGGTGAGCGCATCAAGGAACGCCAAAATATCCGCCACCTCATCATCGGTGAGACCAACCGGGGCCAGTTCATTGGCCCGGGCAATCGCATCAAGCTCTTGGCGATCATCCATCACACGCCAATCCTGCGCGCCTTCTAAAGGCGGCAAAATCACCTGGCCCCGATCATAGGCGTAAAGCGATGCCACAGGATCAAGGTGGTGACGCACCACAGCTTCCAGCGTGGCGTAGGCACCTGCATGACCATAGGGTGCGGTGTGCACCACATTGCGCAGGGATGGTGTGCGGAAGGCATAGGCGTCTTCCAAACCGCCGGTTACGCGCATGCGCCCTTCATCGCGCGCATGGCTTTCAAAGCGCGCCGCCTTACCTGGCCCAAGCTGCGGCATGGCAATGGCATGAAAATCATGATCGGTTTGGAACGTGCCTGCATGGCATGTGCTGCAACCTGCCTGGCCGTAGAACATATCCATGCCGCGCTGCTGCGCATCATTTAGCGCATCCCTACCTGCAAGATGCTGATCATAGGGGCTGTTGTCGGCCTGCCACTCAAAGGCGATAAAGTCTGCAATGACATTGCCGATTTGCGCAAAGGTAACTTGGTTGCCCTCACCATAAACAGCCTCGAACCGAGCTTGATATTGCGGCAAAGCCGCAACGCGCGCTGCAATCTGATCCCATGCACCGCCCTCCAGCGAGAGGTGGCCAAGACGCACCGCCTGGGAAATCGCATTCTCAGAGTAATGCCCCGCCATCTCATCGGCCGATAGCACAGGGAACATGGCTTGCGCGGCAAGCACGGAGTCAAAACCTTGCGCCATCGCCTCGCCCAAAGGCGTACGGATACCATTGGGCAGCGTGCTATCGGCCTCCAGGCGACCATCATGGAACATGACTGTGAATTCTGGCTCACCGAGGTTGAACAGAGCAGGCGCGTTGCGCGGTATGCGCTGTTCAGGAACGTTATCAGGATCGACCATTCGATCTGGCCCCAGGCCCGTTGCTCCATCGCCCAAAGACAGTGAAACGCCATCGGCTGTGTTGAACCGAGGATGATGGCAAGTGGCGCAGGAAACCTCTTGATTGCCCGAAAGAATGGGATCGTAAAACAACAATTGCCCAAGCTCGACCCGGCGCATGTCCAGGTCATTTTGCTGGGTCACCGCCCATGCAGGAAGGACGACCAACGGCGAGAGAACCATTGCGATCAGAGGCCACTTCATGGCGATGCCTGTTTAATTTCAACACTCAATTTTTGCCGGTAGGGCGCATCTGGTGTTACGATGATCGACGGAAAGTTGGGCGTGTTCACCGCATCGGGGAAACCCTGCGGTTCCAAACAAAACCCGGCAAATGGCGCGATTTCTTGCTGTGCGTGTGCGCCAGCCCGCCCGCTTAAACCAGCGCCAGTATAGAGCTGCATACCGGGCTGGTCAGACCACATACGCAAACGCAAACCATTAGGAGCATGCACAACGGCACTGAGCGATTGTGGATCATGATCATCGGGCAGCACAAGATTGGTGTCTGCACCCATGTGGTTCGGGTCATTGGCTTGAAAGGTCGCGCCTGAGCGAAAATCAAGGGGCGTGCCAACAACACTTTCTAGTGCGCCAGTGGTAATTCCCGCATCATCAACAGGGGTCATACGATCCGCTGCGCAGGTTAGTGTATGGTTCCAGATCGCGCCTTGCCCCAGAAGATTGTAATAGTTGTGCTGCGCTAAGTTGATGGGCGTTGGTCTGTCGACGTAAGCCTGCATATCGTAGGTCAGCGTACTGCCCTGCAAAGCAATAGTGATGGTGATCTCAGCGGTGCCAGGATAGCCCTCCTCTCCATCGCGCGATGTGTAGCTAAGCTGCACTTGCCGCGCTGCAGTATCGCGCTCCATTGCCCAGAACCGTCGGTGAAGGCCATCAAATCCACCATGCAAATGAGTGATGCCCTCGTTCTGGCTTAGCTGAAAAGCCTCATGACCTAGCAATAATTTTCCACCGGCTGTGCGGTTGGCAATCCGGCCAACAATAGCGCCAAGATATGCGCTTTCCTGAAGGTAAGTGCGCGGGTCGTCATATCCCAGCACAACCGGCACGCTGGTACCACCACACGGCACCCACCACCCGTGCGTTATAGCGCCGAAGTTTAGGATAGAGACAGCAACATCACCGTCTTCCAATCGGACCTGATCTATTTGCATCATGGGCGCGCTGTTCATACACTGGAACTTGTAAGGCCGAAAACACGCATTTGGGAAGATGCAACGATTGGCTGATGGGCCGCAGTAGCTAGACGTTAAACACCAAACATGGCGCTAAGTTGGGCGCTGCGGTTATGCTCCAGCTAAGTTTGAACAGCGCGTTTGGGCAGGGGTCGGAGCGCAGGCGAACACAGATCAAACGGACACAGACATGTGAGGCTGGTTGTTTAAAAAGCACCGCCCCTATGCCTGTGCAAAAACCGGTTACCCAATCATCATTTTACTGATGCAGGGTCAATTGCGAGAACAAGCGATGATCAAACCACAAACACTTTAATCTAAAAGTACACGCTTATGACCGGCCAGCCTGGCTCCATCCATAATGTTGCCGCTTATGACCGAACCGGCTTTTAACACATGAATTTTTTCAAGGTGCCCCTGTGTTTCATCGATACACTCAACCAACTGAGCAAGCTGAGATTTCTGCTTTGTAAGGTGGCTCAAGAACAACTGATAAATTTTCTCAACTTGAGTTTGCTCAACAGTTTCCGCATCTTTGATCTCCAGGAACTGCTTGATGTCATCCAATGGCAAGCCGCACCTCTTACCAAACAAGATGAGTTTTAGGCGTTCTTGGCAGCTTGAGGAATAATATCTGCGATTGCCCAAGCGCCGCGGATTGAGCAGTCCTTTGTGCTCATAAAAGCGCAATGTACGCTGCGTAACGTCAAAGGCTCTTTCCATCTCGCCAATTGAGAGTAAGTCAATTTTTTTAGCGGTCATTCGTGGTGCCAATCATTCTAAAGATATTGCCGTCGCTGGGATATTTGATTCCGAAAATGCGGCGTTGGGCTAACTTTCTGTTCCGTCGAATTGCATCCAACCTATTGTTTGTGCTTCGATTGGCGATCTTAAGAGTGGCATTACTCATCCTTGCACGTGGCAGTGAATGGCCAAAAGTGCTTGAGGGGGGCAGCAATTGGACGTTCGTGACGTATTTGCGCAAAACTTGCGGACCCTTTGTGGTGAGCAAGCGAGCATTTCGGCGGTTTGCAGAGAGTTGGGGATCAATCGGCAACAGTTCGCGCGATATCTCGCCGGGCGTTCCTTGCCTAGCCAAGCCAACTTGGCAAAAATCTGCAAATATTTCGGGGTAACAGAAGGCGAGCTTTTCGCGTTTTCTACTGATGGCCAAAACAATGGCGTTAAACCCCGTGGCAACGGCTTGGGTGCGCGTATGATTGAAATTTTGGAAGAGCAATCGCCTGCGCGAATGGCAGAAGGAGCTTACTGGGTTGATTTTGCCTCGCCAGCGTTTCCCACATCGATCGTGCGCGCCGTTATGCTCGTGCGGCATGAGAAAGACTGCACCAGTTTCCGTCGCCTGACCGGTAGGGCAGAACGCAAAGGAAGTTGGTGGGGTAAGTTTCAAGGCGACCACGAAGGCATCGTCATTGAGCGACGCGGCATGTACTTCTTCACCGCAATGAACGCGATGGGACTGCAAGAGCCCAGCATGCTTGTTATGCGTGCTGCCCCTGGTTATGCCTTCAACCTTATTGGGACGGCTACGATTATGGGCACCTCTGGCGCTATGGTCATGGCCGCAGCGATATCTGAGACTCCTAAATCGATGCGGTTGAGCGCCATTTTGCGCAAAGCGCGATCGTTCGAGATCGACGCGCCTGACATCCCAATCGACATCATCGATTTGCTCAATCAAGAAAATGAGCGCTTGTTTGCGCCCCCCAGAGCATCTCTGGGTGGAACCCAGATCAACTGATTGCCTGATTCCACCCTTTGATCTCATTTCAAGTCCGCCCAACACACCTATACCAATGAAATAAGGTGTTCGTTTCACGATGTCTTTCGCTCGATTTCGCGAACCTTAGCGCATTGGCGCGAAGCGCAGAGAAAGCTGAGAAGGTTGGTGCATCTGATGCAGCGCTTTTCGCTTCTACCGATTACCTGGTCTTTCCCTCAACGATGGAGGCGTCATCGGTCACGGTGACCCAAACCAGATAAGAGGAATAGATCATGTCAATTGAAGCTTTGAACATCGTTGTTGTGGACACAATCAAAGACGCTGACACTCCAGCGATGTGCTTTGACAAGCGCTAAGTCTTGACCTTCGCCCGGCTCCCCAAGTGGGGGTCGGGCTATTCTGCCAAGCTGAGGATAAAGCATGCTACGCACAGCTCGAACGTTGGTGTTCTATCCCGATCAGGCCAATGGCCTGCTGGCCCACAACTACTTACAAAACAAGCGCTTTGGGTGCTCCTCAGAAACTGTCAAATTCCTGCAGGCAGTTTGGGATTGGCAAGAACCCTCAGAGATCGCATCGGCGCTAAATGTACCAGATAGCCAAGCCTTAAAAACGCAGCTTGATGGTATGGTTTCAGCTGGGTGTCTGGTATCCAAAGGATCACAGCAAGAGCAAAAAGAAACATCGCACCGCGAGTCCTGGCAATGGGGCATTCCGTCGGCGCTCTACCACACGTCACTGCAAAATCGCCCGGTTATTTCGGTAGAGGCTTCGCTTGCTTACCAGGCCGAAAAACTCAGCGATGGCAATGATGTTCCAGCAACGATTTTCGATGACCTGCGCGTCTACGACATCCCCCGTGTTGACCTTCCCGACGGTCAACTCACAGCCGATCTACAAGACACAATCAATCGGCGTCGCACCTTACGAGACCCGGGGGTTGGCGGTGTTGAACTGGATGATATCTCAGCCTGCTTGATCAACGCTGTGGGCGTTCAAAGGATTGGTAATAACGAAGCAGGCGCTCCTGTTACCTTCAAGCCGACACCATCTGGTGGTGGCCGCGCGCCTTACGATGCCTTTGTCTTAGTTCGTAACATCGAAGGGCTTGCTGAGGGCGTTTACGCATACGACCCGCAAGAGCATTGTCTCTTTCAGACGTCTGCGAGAATTCCGAGTTTCGGCGATCTGCTCGACAAGCAAGATTGGCCGGACAACATGGACGCGTTTATTGTTTTGCAGGCAAACTTCGAACGCACAATGTGGAAATATTACGATGCCAATGCCTATCGCGTCGTGCTTATTGAGGCAGGTCATATCGGCCAGAACATTATGCTTGCCGCAACCTCGCGCGGCCTAAGTGCCTGCCCATCAGCCGCCATTGATCTGAATGTCGCAGCCGAACATCTCTACAATTGTGATCCAGTGATGTCTCCAGCGGTCTATGCCCTGGGGTTGGTCCGACCGGCACCTTAAAGCTGGTGGGCGACAACGGAGATCTAAGCCTCGCACCTTTCTTCGATGTCAGACCCCTTCGCTGCGCCGCATCAAGCGTGTGACGAGGATCAAACTCTGCTGAATCCGAAGAACTGAGCGTTGCAGACTGCCGAACTTTTGGCAGTGGCCATTGGTAAACTGCACGTCAAATCTTTCAAAAGAACAGGCCAGAACGCTGCATACTCAGACGGGCAACCCAGAGAGTATCTTCGTATTCTCGACACACATTCACAGATCGTCGAATCTTATTTATACTAACCTAACGTTATGTAATTAACGTAAGGTAAGAATGTGCGCTTTTGTACATTGGTGTTGAAAGATGATCCATGGATATCAAGCAACCAGCACACGATCTGGAAACGACCACACAGATCGTCAGTGCGTATGTTGGCAACAACATAGTTCCAGCCGACCAACTGGCACACTTAATCGCCTCGGTCGATCAAGCGCTTGCTGCGCTATCAGGGTCAGCAACGCCTGAACCAATACAGCCCCAAGAACCTGCTGTTTCCATCCGTAAGTCGATAGCCGATCACCATCTGGTTTGTTTGGACTGTGGTAAAACCTTCAAGTCGCTTAAGCGTCACTTGAATACATCCCACGGCCTGAAACCGGCAGAGTATCAACAAAAATGGGGTTTGCCGAACGACTACCCAATGGTTGCTCCGGCCTATGCTGAGAGGCGCTCAGAAATCGCAAAAAATCTTGGCCTTGGTCGTCGCGCTGATGATTCCTAGTTTAATTTCATAGGCTTGCTAGCCACTTTCAGCCAAGGCTCAAGGCTTAAGAGGCAATCTGGCTAGAGAAATGTGAAATGGCGCGCTTCGAGGATGAAACTTCAAACTCTGCAGGGTCGCACTCGGCGAATGCTTCGCATTCACCTGTTGCTCCTTCCGCCAATCGCAAGCGATTGGCTATGGCGCACCGGGGAGGATTCGAACCCCCGACCCCTAGATTCGTAGTCTAGTGCTCTATCCAGCTGAGCTACCGGTGCATCTTGGGCAAAGTATCAGCGATCGTCGCTGCTCTGCATCAAGGCGTGAACGGTTAGCCCAGCCCTAAGCCAAATGCAAGCGGCTATCGCATCGCTTTTTAGAGGGTTTCTTCAACCTGTGCATTGGGCAGTTTAATTGCGAAGACGGCGCCAAGGTTTTCATCCGCATCAGCCTTGCCCACCAATGTGATGGTGCCACCATCAGCTTCAGCAAGCTCCTTGGCGATGGCAAGGCCAAGGCCAGTGCTACCGCGACGCGTTGCGTCAGCATGGAACGGTTGAAACAGCCGTTCTCTAACCGCTTCAGGAATTCCAGGCCCGGTGTCAGAAACCGTTAAAACCAGTCCATTGTCTTCAAAGCTCGCATGCACTGACATGATGAGAGGTCCATCAGGTTCACGCACCGCCTCTAGGGCGTGGCGACCATTACGCATGAGATTGAGCAGGATACGAAACAGGTTTTCCTGCCCCACCCGAACCGCCAGCGCGCCATCGATTGTGTTGTCAAAAACCAAGCTGCGATGGGCGGTAAGGCCCGCAAATTCGGCAGCCTCATCAACCAGGTTTGCCAAGGTAAATGTGGAACGCTCTGGCGCTTCTTCGCGCACCTGGCCGTAGGCTAGCGTCGCCTCACAAAAGGACACTGCCCGGTCGATTGCCCGCACAATTTTTGGCGCCACCCGCTGCACATGGGGATCGGCAATCATGTCCAACCGTTCAGAGAGCAAATGCGCGCTGGAAAGAAGGTTGCGCAAATCGTGGTTGATCTTGGAAACCGCCAGGCCAACATCGGCCAGTCTGCGCCGCTCGGTGAGCATGGTGCGCACATCGCTCTGCATAGAGGCCAAGCGCTGTTCGGCCGAACCAAGCTCATCGCCGCGGCCTGAGGGGGCAATCATAGATTGCGGGTCCTCTGGCGCATCAGCAAATTTAGCCATCGCCTCATCAAGCCGCCGCAATGGTTTTACAAACAGTGCATTGAGCGAAAGGTAGACCAACACAGCTGTGATCAGCGAAATGACGATGGAGAGAATGATGATATTGCGCGAAAAGCCTAGCATCGCATCGCGCAGATAATATTCCTCAACCACCACCTCAACATAGCGGCCATTGGGTGGCTCTGGCACGCCATGAATGCGCAGCACATTTTCGCCGCTACCAGTGAGCGTTAGAAACGCATCCCAGATCGAGCGGAACGGATTGCTGGTGGTGATGTCCACATCAATCGCCATGTTGGCGACCATGCTGCCATCAATGCCAGTACGCTGGGCAAGCACCTGCCTGCCATTGGACGTGGAGAGCACAAGCTCGTGTGCCTCAAGGGTCTCCAGCAAAACTTGCTGCATCATCGCATCGCCTGCTGCGCCTTCAGGGCCATAGGTTGCAGGGTCAAGCGCGGCAACAGCCAGTTCGGCATCAGCCAGCCTATCCTGCAGCCAATTGTTGCGGAAATTGGCGATAGACGGCACGAAAATCAGCACCTCCGCCAGCATCACAAACAAAATGGTAAGCACAAGCAGCTTGGCCGAAAGCCCCGCACCCTTTCGGGTGGGGGCTTTACCCGTTTGCGTCACTGTTTGCGGTATGGTGGTGCTGGGATCACGCATTGAAATCTGAGGTTCCTAGCCAAACCGCTGCAAGAAGGTGATGATCTTACGCAGGGTTGGGTTATCGGTTGCGCCTTTATAATACTCCACAGAGGCCCTACGCCCAACCTCTGAAAGGGTTGGATAAGCCGCGACCCAAGATGTGATGTCAGAGACCTTCATGCCCTTGGCAATAGCAAGGCCCCACAGCGAGATGATCTCACCAGCCTTAGGGCCAACGATCACAGCACCAAGGATTTTGCCGCGCTTGGTGGTGAACACTTTGATGAAGCCATCTGTCGTGCGCTCGGCAATGGCGCGATCATTTTCATGGAACGCCCAGCGCAGCACACGAAGTCCTGGCGTGCCCTTCAGTTCCTCTTCGGTTGCGCCAACCGATGCCACTTCAGGGTCTGTGTAGGTTGTTTTGGGCAGGATGGTGGCGTTCTGCTTGATCGGCAGACGGAACAGAATGTTCCGCGCGATCAACGCACCATGATAGCCTGCAACGTGGGTAAACTGCAGCCCGCCTGCGACATCGCCAATGGCAAACACTTTCTTGTTGCTGGTGCGCATACCGGCATCCACCTTGATGCCGCGACGATCATAGGTGATGCCGCCTCTTTCAAGGTCGAGACCTTCCACATTCACCGCGCGGCCTGCGGCCACCATAATGTGCGAGCCTTTGATAGTTTGGGTTTCTTTGTCCTCGCCCTCACCTACCGAAATCGTCACTTCCACACCATCGGCGTTCTCGTAGCTTGCTTTGGCAACATTGGTTGCAAGTGCATGCTCGTGAATGGTCACGCCCTCGCCTTCCAGCGTGGCTTTAACAAGGTCTGCGGCTTCGCGGTCTTCGCGGCCTAGCACTTTGAAACCTTCAAGCACGGTTACTTTTGCGCCCAAGCGATTGTGCGCCTGTGCAAGCTCTAGCCCAATGGGGCCAGCACCAACGATAATGAGATGCTTGGGCAGTTCTTTGCGATCAAAAATCACCTCGTTGGTGATGTACGGCACGCTGTCCAAACCAGGGATCGGCGGCACGGCGGGCCGAGACCCGGTGGCAATGACAATGCGGCGCGCTTTAACGGTTGTGTTGCCAACCTGAAGGGTTTGCGGGCCAGTAAATTTGGCTTCACCGCCCAGCACCGTAACACCGAGGCCTTCATAGCGCTGCACCGAATCCACCGGTGCGATGGTGCCAATCACATCTTTGAT
>JBGCDM010000102.1:0-8508 GCA_045105395.1 Devosiaceae bacterium
GGTGTTGATCTGGTTGAACAGATGATCCGTTCTGCTGCTGGGCATCCACTATCGATGGCGCAGAGCGATGTTACGCTTTCGGGTTGGTCTGTGGAATCGCGCGTTTATGCCGAAGATCCTGTGCGGGGCTTTTTGCCATCCATTGGACGTCTGACCCAGTATCGGCCACCGGCAGAAACCTCACATCCCAATCATATCGTGCGTGTTGATACTGGTGTGGTTGAAGGCTCTGAAATTTCGATGTTCTACGATCCGATGATCGCAAAACTTGTGACCCACGCGCCAGACCGTTTGACCGCTATTGCCGCGATGGAAGAGTCGCTGGACCGGTTCCAGATTGATGGCATTCAGCACAATATGGGCTTCCTCTCGGCGCTCATGACCCATCCGCGCTGGAAATCTGGTGAGCTAACCACCAATTTCATCGCTGAAGAATTTCCCGATGGTTTTGAGCCCGTTGCACCTAATGAAGAAGAGGCCTTGGTGCTTGCCAGTGTTGCGCTGGCCATTGAGCTGGTGGAGCGCAAGCGACTTGATCGTCTGACCGGTCGTCTGCGCCCAAATTCAGGTAAGATTAAACCTGCATGGGCGATCTTTACGGACGGCGAGCGGATAGACGTCTCCGGCGTGGATGGCGATGCGGTACCGCCGGTCAACCTATCTGCCAGTGTCGGCGAAAAGCAGGTTGCGATTGCCTCACAATGGGTTCCAGGCGAGGGGCTTTGGTCGGGGACAGTCAACGGCCAAACCGTTGCTGTTCGGGTTGCCCGTAATGGCAACAAAATGACCTTGGAGAGGCGTGGCGCCCAGGTTGAAGCGCAGGTTTTACCGCGTGCGCATGGCGATCTTATGGAGCTCATGCCAGAGAAGATCGCGCCAGACACGTCCAAGTATCTGCTATGCCCCATGCCCGGTTTGGTGGTTTCGCTGCATGTGGAGGTTGGCGACAAGGTTCAGCCTGGCCAGCAGTTGGCCATTGTTGAGGCCATGAAGATGGAAAATATCTTGCGGGCTGAGCGTGAAGCCACCGTGAAAGAGATCAAGGTTGAGGCCGGCCAAAGCCTTGCTGTTGATACGGTTATGGTCGAGTTCGACTAGGACGCGCTTGCGCCACGTTCAACCATTGTTGCGAGCACCTCGTCGGCATCACGTTTCCACCAATTCTCAGATGAGAATATTTCTACCTCGTTGAGGCCGCTAAAGCCAACTGCCTCAACCTGCTTCCTGATGCCTTTGATATCGATGATCCCATCGCCCATCATGCCGCGATCAAGCAGCAGATCATTGGTTGGCACCAACCAATCGCATATGTGGAAGGCAAGCATACGCTCACGCCCGGCGCGCACAATTTGCGCTGAAAGCTCTGGATCCCACCACACATGGTAGACATCGCAGGCAACACCCATTGCACCAGTTTTTTCTGGATCTAGCGCATCGCAAATGTCCAGCGCTTGGCCCATCGTGTTCACGCATGCGCGGTCGGCGGCATACATGGGGTGCAGCGGCTCAATGGCGATCGGCATAGTCATGGTGCGGGCATAATCGAACGTTTTGGCAAGGCCTTCGCTCACAAGCTCTCGTGCGCCGACAATATCTTTGGAGCCTTCAGCCAAACCCCCAACAACCATAACCAGGCACTGCGCGCCTATGGCAACAGCTTCATCGACAGCGCGCTTGTTATCATCCAGCACATCATCGGTAACGGCGCCTTGCGCAGTGAACCAGCCGCCGCGGCAAAGACCGGACACGGCAAGCCCAGCATTCTTGATCATGCGCGCGCCTTCATCAACGCCTGCCTCGTGCAGTTTGTCGCGCCACGGTGCGATGCCGCCAATGCCATGGCGCACGCACCCTTCTACGCATTGGCGCAGGTCCCACTGCTGGCGTACGGTGGCAGTGTTAAGCGACAGTTGGCTTGCGGTCGGCATCGCCTAAATCTCAATCGCTGGCACGTCTAACCAGCGCCGTTCTTTCCAGCTTTGCACACCAAGCTCTGCCAATTGCACGCCTTTGGCACCTTCTAGCAGCGTGTAAGCCCACGGGTCGTCATCGATCACGTGGCGCAAGAACTGCTCCCACTGCACCTTAAAGCCATTGTCGAAAATTTCATTGTCGGGAACCTCTTCCCAGTCATCCATAAAGTTCATGGTTTGCGGCTGGTCTGGGTTCCACACGGGTTTGGGTGTGTTCACGCGGTGCTGCGAATGGCAGCTGTGAAGCCCTGCAACCGCAGACCCATGTGTGCCATCCACCTGGAAGGTCACTAGGTCATCGCGCCTCACGCGCACGCACCAGCTGGAATTGATGTGGGCTATGATGCCGCCTTCAAGCTCGAACGTCGCGTAAGCTGCATCATCAGCATCGGCCTTATATGCGTTACCCTTCTCATCCCACCGTTCAGGGATGTGCACCGCGCCCAGGCACGACACCGATTTTACTGGCGCGACCACATTATCCAGCACATAGCGCCAGTGGCACAGCATGTCGGAAATGATGCCGCCACCGTCTGCAGTTCGGTAATTCCAGGACGGGCGCTGTGCGGGCATCCAATCACCTTCAAACACCCAGTAGCCAAACTCGCCACGTACAGAGAGAATGCGGCCAAAGAAGCCAGAGTCGCGCAGGCGCTTGAGTTTTTTCAGGCCTGGCAGGTCCAACTTATCATGCACAATGCCGTTTTTTATGCCTTTGGATTTGGCGTAGGCGGCGATGTCTATCGCCTCTTCAAGGCTTTCAGAGATCGGTTTTTCGCAATAAATGTGCTTGCCTGCGTCGATAGCCTTTTTTAGCAATTCTGGGCGCAGCTTTGTGGAGGCTGCATCGAAGAACAGCGTGTCATCGGGGTTGGCCAATGCTGCATCTAGGTCTGTTGTCCAGCGGGCCAAATTGTGAACTTTTGCGATGGCCTCCACCTTGTCGGCATTGCGGCCCACTAGGATTGGATCTGGAATCAGGTAGGAGCCATCACGCAGCAACACCCCGCCCTGATCACGAATGGCGAGCACAGAGCGGATAAGGTGTTGGTTCATCCCCATGCGGCCAGTGATGCCATGCATGATGATGCCTATGCGCTGCGTTCTCATTGGGTTGGCTCCTGACTATTTGGAAGGGTATTTTTGGTGTGTGATGCATTGTCTGGCCGCAGAAAACGGATCACCATTTCGCCGGCATCTGCGCTGCGTTTGGCCAGCCAAGCCTCATCAATGGGCGCATCAAACACCGCGCGAAGCGTGTGCATGTTGGAGATGGGAAAATAGCAAAGCGAGGCGATGGTGATGTAGAGGTCAGTGGGTTCGATCCCACTGCGAAACACGCCGATTTGTGCGCCGCGATCCATAAGGCTGCGTAGCTCACTCATGAGGTGAGACTGGATATCGCCTACATCGCCGATCTGCCGAATTGTACCGCCACCACGCAAATTTTCTGTGTTCAGCATGGCAATGAACCACGGCTTCTGCTGGAAATGCCGCAGTGTGAAGTCAACAAGATCCCGGATCGCTGTTTCTGGGTCTTTGTGATCTAGGTCCAGTTCGCGCTCACCCTCACGGATCTGCACATAAGCCTCGCGCAAAGCCGCTGCGTAAAGCGCATTTTTATCGCCAAAATAGCTATAGATCAGCGGTTTAGAGACGCCCGCACGCTCGGCAATGGTATCGATGCGCGCGCCTGCATGCCCGTGGGTTGAGAACTCAATAAGAGAGGCCTCCAGAATTGACCGTTTGGAGCGAGCGGCATCACGTTTTGCCGTTGGCGCAGGTGTACCACTGCTGCTTTCCGACGGCGTGTTGGGTGCCTTTTTGAGCGAAAGGTTACGCGCCATCTGCGGGTTCCTTTTGATGACGGCTGAGCATTTTGTCCAGTGCGCGCGAGATGGCGCGGCGCACAGCTGGGATACCGATGACAATACTAATGGCGATGATGGCGACAAAAACTGCTGAAATGGGCCGTGTGAAAAAGGGTGTAAGATCACCATCACTTAGCGTGAGCCCGCGCCGCAGGCTCTTGTCTAGCAGCGCACCCAAAATGATACCCAATACCAGTGGCGCCATGGGATAGTTCATCTGACGCAGGATGAATCCCAATATGCCAAAGCCAACCATGACCCAAATTTCGAAGGTTCGCTGTGTCAGCGCATAGGGGCCAATAACGCAAAGGGTGAAGACCAGCGGCATTAAAATTTCACGCGGTACTTTGAGCACCAACACAAAAAAGCGCGTCAGAAACAGGCCAAACACCGCAATAGCAATGGTTGCAAAGATCAGCATTACCGCGACCGAATAAATGAAATCGGGTTGCTCAATCATAATCATCGGGCCGGGGCGCACACCATGAATAAAGAGCGCAGCGATAAGCACGGCTGCCGGCGCAGAGCCAGGTACGGCAAGGGTGAGGGCAGGTATCAGCGCGCCAGGAACAACGGCGCTGTTGCCGGTCTCTGCCGCTGTTAAACCCTCATAGGAACCCTTGCCATAGAGGTGTCGCTCTTTGCTGTTGCGCCGCGCGGCAGCGTAGGATGCCCATGCGCCGATATCCTCGCCAACGCCTGGAATAATACCAACCATCGTGCCGATAATGCCGGAGCGCGCGATGGTGAATTTATAGCGCCAAAGATCAACAAGCTTCGGTAATATGCGGTCGCTCTCACCGGTTTTGTTGACCACTTTGGCCTTGGCGCGCCACATAACGGTGAGCACTTCAGCAAACCCAAAGGCGCCCACCATAGCCGGGATAAGCCCAATGCCGCCATTGAGCTCTGGTACGCCAAAATTGAAGCGGATGTGGGCATGAATGCCTTCAGAGCCGACCATGGCGACCATCAAGCCCAGCAAGCCTGCGATGTAGCCCTTTAACGGGCTAATGCCGCCGGTGAGTTGGCCAGAGATGACGATGCCAAAGACCGCAAGCCAGAAAAATTCAAACGATCCAAAGCGTAGCGCTGCCTCTGCCAAGGGTGGAGCCAGCATAACCAGAAGCAGGATGCCGACCAATGTGCCAATGGCTGACCCTGCTGTGGCCAGCGCCATCGCGTATCCAGCGCGCCCAGATTGCGCCAGCGGGTAGCCGTCAAGCGCTGTTGCAGCGCTGGCGGGTGTGCCAGGAATATTGAGCAGAATTGCACTGCGCGAGCCACCATAAATCGCGCCAACATACATGCAAATGAGGACGGTGATCGCAGCATCGCGGTCCAGCGTGTAGGTGAGGGTGGTGAGCAGCGCGACACCCATGGTGGCCGTTAGCCCGGGCAGGCTGCCGACGAAAATGCCGAGCAGCGTTGCCCAAGCCACGTGAAACAGCATTTCGCTGGTGGCCATTTGGGTGAATGCGTTGGCGAGGGCTAGCAAACCTTCCATTTAAGGTAGCCTTACCAAGAAGCCATATTGAAACAGGCTCGCAATGGCGTAGGCACCTGCAAAACCGAAGGTAAGGCCAAGTGCAATGTTGGTGACGAGTGCGCGCTGTGTTTGCTCGCGCTCCCAGGTGAAATGAATATAAAAAACAGTGATGTAGATTGCCGTTGCCAAGGCAAAGGGCAGGGTGCCAACCAGCAGCAAGGCATAAATAATGCTGTAAAGCGCGGCAAAAAACAGGTTGCGCGTGGATGCGTTCCCGTTGGTGTGTCCATCATCTTCGGTGCTTGCCTCCTCATGCACCTCTTGCTCATCTGCGCCTTTCGCAAGAGCATCTTGTTTGGGCGCGACGCGCGAAGTGTGGAACAGCAGCCCAGCGCATAGCATCATCGCCGACCCCAATATCATTGGCACAAGGCCTGGAATGGAGGCTGGATGAATTTGACGGATTTCTAAACGTTCCATCGTGTAGCCACCGATAAGCATCGCCAATCCAAGGGCGAAGAGCACAAGGCTCGTGATGCGGTCTGCTGTGGCGCTGTTTAACGTCATGGCGGCGTGCGGATCTTTGGGTTTTTTAGGAAAGGGCCCTCGCTAACAAAGAGCGAGGAAAAATGACCGCGCACAAAGCTCTCGCCTTGCGCGCGGCCACCTTCGGGAGGTTATTCAGCGGCGCATTCAATGCCGATTTCTGATGGGTCAACCACGGCTTCACCGCGTGTGACCCTGGCGCAAGCCTCAGCAATCACGACAGGCATGGCGGCTGCCATGGCATCTTCGCCGTAGCTAGGCGCAAACACCGCTCCGCGATCGGATGCATAGGCCTGAAGCTCCGGTGAGGTCATGATGACATCTTCCCAGATTTGATCGACGGTTTCGTAGACTTCAGCTGGTGCTCCTGCTGGAATGAACACGCCAAAATAATCAGCAGCAATTGGCATGTCAGGCAGATATTCAGTGATCGGTGGGATCGGATCAATACCCTCCACGATCAAAGGCTGGTCGGACAAAACAGCTAGGCCGCGCAGTCGGCCTGCACGGATCATTTCAGTTTGTTCCACGGCCAATTGCGTGGTGGCAATCACTTCACCAGATGCAGCGGCGATAACAGCAGGGTTGCCACCATCATAGGTCACCATGCGCGCATTAAGCTCTTCGCCTGCAGCCTCCTGGATCGCGGCAAGTGCCATGCCGCCTGAGGAGTTAACCCCGGCAGTGCCAACGGTAACCGAATCCATTTTCATCGCATCAAGCAATTCGCCAAAGTTTTGATAGGGCGAGTCGACATTGACCGAGACAACCGGGACGTTAGCGACATGGAGATACACCACATAGTCCTCAATCGATGTGTCTTCGATTAGACCAGTGATCGAATAGGTAGCGTTGTTGGCAATGGCGTTTGCTGTCCACGTGTAGCCATCACGTGGTGCGGCCAATGCCGCAGCGGTCCCGATGGAGCCTGATGCACCTGGTTGGTTGACCACAACAATCTGCGTTCCCAAGGCTTCTTCAAGCAGTGGCGCGACCACGCGCGTGACTTGATCAGTAGAGCCGCCAGCGGACCATGGCACGATAATATTAATGGGTCGGTCTGGCTGCCATTCTGCCAGGGCTGTTGTTGCCAGTGCTGCTGAGGTTACGGCCACTGCAGATGCCAACGCTATTTTGGTGAGCTTCATTGTCTCATTCCTCCCGTTGTTACTAACTAGTAGGTAATGAGTATTTTTCTCGCCTGTCAACTGCGATTTTTCATCATGAGTTGAAGAAAATAATTATGTAAAAACAATATCTTGAATGTTTTGACAAAGACCCCGCACACAAAACTGAGCACACTCGCAGGTGCACAATTGCATGCTGCAATGCACATTTGAATCGTCTTGTGGACGCAACGTCACCCCGCATTCTCAACGCAAAAAGCCCGGCCGTTGGGCCGGGCTTTTATTACTGTTAGAGGCAAAAACTGCTTGTCTAGTAGCGTCTGAAAAGTGCCACCAATTTGCCTTGTATTTTCACTCGGTCGGGGCCGAAAATACGTGTCTCGTAGGTCGGGTTTGCAGCTTCCAAAGCAACTGATCCACCACGTTTGCGTAGGCGTTTCAAAGTGGCTTCTTCATCATCAACAAGTGCAACGATGATTTCGCCATTATCAGCGGCATCGGTGCGTTTGATGAGCACGGTATCGCCATCAAAGATGCCAGCTTCAATCATCGAATCACCACGCACTTCCAGCGCAAAATGTTCGCCGCCTGCGATAAGCTCGGCAGGCACAGAAACACTGTGGCTCTCCTGTTGGATGGCCGATATGGGCGTACCAGCAGCAATGCGGCCCATAACGGGCACTGATACGATGTCACCCAGTGCCCCACTATCATTAGGAGGAGTGGGTTGCTTTGGTTTGCCGCCTGATCCCTCAATAACGCTGGGCACAAAGCCACCTTCGCGTCCGCCAAGGCGCGGATTGTGCGAGTCTGGCAGCCGCACCACTTCCATT
Source organism: Devosiaceae bacterium (assembly GCA_045105395.1). Classification (GTDB taxonomy): domain Bacteria; phylum Pseudomonadota; class Alphaproteobacteria; order Rhizobiales; family MH13; genus MH13. The sequence goes on from JBGCDM010000102.1 coordinate 7,840, forward strand.
GCACGAGCCCGATTGGGCAAGCGCCGGATAAAACCGCGCTCTTCCAGTGCTGTTATGAGCCGGTGAATGCCTGACTTGGATTTCAAGTCCAGCGCCTCCTTCATCTCATCAAACGATGGCGGCACGCCTGACTCGCGCAAACGCTCATGGATAAACATCAACAGCTCATGCTGTTTTGGTGTGAGCACAGCCTTTCCCCCGCTTGATTGGTGAGTTGGGACTGTTACGCCCGACTCAATGGAACACAAGATGAACAGTCTGTACCCGTTCTTGGTGTGTTCTTCAAGTGGCTGCCACTCTTTACGTTGGGAGCGGTAGGAATTCTATCTGCGTTCCGGCGTTTAACGCACTGGCGTGTGGTGGCCGATACATGAGTGCATCAGCCCCAGAAAGAAGCCTTAGAAGAGACGAATCTTGACTGGTAACGGGCGTTAGCTCGCCGTTTTCATTGCATGTTGCTCGCATAAAATGTGCGCGCCGCCCATTGCTTGGCAAATCAATAGCTGTTTGCGCAGTTTGCAGGGCCAACAACGGCAGGGAAGACCGCCCAGCCAAATGCTTGATGAGTGGGCGCAAAAAAATCATTGCGCTCACAAAAGAAGAAACTGGATTGCCTGGAAGGCCAAGCACTGTGCGCTTGCCCTTATGGCCAAAAAGCGTTGGTTTGCC
>JBGCDM010000103.1:0-6321 GCA_045105395.1 Devosiaceae bacterium
TCGGCCCCATCCATCTGCTCTGCGGCATTGGCACGCCCGGCTGTGGGTGCGCGGCGCGGTGAAATGCTGTCGATAATCACCAAATGCTGTGCACCATGGGCGGTGAGCGCTTTGCACGTTCGCACAGAGGCATCGAGCACCTCATCCCAAGCGCCCAGATCATGGAACGGGCGGAAAATCACCCCGCCGATCAGCTGTTGGTGATGCTCAGCGAGGGCATCGGCCACCTGCGGTGGGTCTTCAGGCATAAAGCCAACGGGGCCGAGCTCAATGCCGGTGTACCCTGCGGCCTGGTTCTCTTTTAAAACCTGCCGCCAATCTGGATTGCGCGGATCGCCTGCAAATTCCACACCCCAGGAGCAGGGCGCATTGCCAATGGTCATTGTCATGGTCGTAACTTTCTATCGAGCCTGCACAGGGGCCCAGGTCTTGGATGCTTGGGAGGCGCGGATCGCCTCAATCACTTCGCTAACGGCAAGGCCATCAGCGAAGGTTGGCCATACCGGCTTGCCGGTTTCGATGGCGGTGAGGAAGTCCCGCGCTTCGATGATGATCTGATCTTGATAGCCAGTGCCATGGCCGGGGCCCTGGCAGAAGGCTTCATAATTGGGGTGCGCCGGGCCGGTGAGGATCTTGGTGAAGCCGCGCTGCGCTTCTGGCCCCTCGGCCTTGTAAAGCCAGAGCGCGTTCTGATCTTCCTGATCAAACCGAATGGCGCCTTTGGTGCCATGCACCTCGTAGGCGTAGCCCATTTTGCGGCCCGTCGCGATGCGGCTGAAATAGAGGTGGCCCATTGGTCCTGATTGGAACCGGCACATCATCTGAGCGTGATCATCGTTCTTCACCGCAACGCCATCGCGGGCTTTGTGCACGGTTTCAAAGTCGCCCATAACACTGGCAATGGGCCCAAGCAGCGCCATGGCGCAATTGATCATATGAGGCGCCAAATCGCCCAGCGTGCCGGAGGCGTCATCTTCAGTCCGCCAGTTCGCAGGGGCTTCTGGGTCAGCCAAAAAGTCTTCGGTGTGCTCGCCACGGAACCATGTGACATCGCCTAATACGCCCTCCTCGATCAGCTGACGGGCGAACGATGATGCAGGGGTGCGGATATAATTAAAGCCCACCATGTTGGGCAGGCCGGATTTTTCAGCCATGGCCACCATGGCACGGGCATCGTCAATCGACCCGCCTAGGGGTTTTTCGCAAAATACCGGTTTGCCCTTGGCGAACGCGGCTTCAGCGATTTCGCGGTGGTAGGCTTGCGGGCTAGCGATAACCAATGCTTCTACAGCAGGGTCGTTCACCAGTTCTTGCCAATTTTCCGCTGCACGTGCGAAGCCAAAGCTATCGGCATAACGCTGCGCTGAAGCTTTACTGGAAGCCGCGATCATTTCCAGGCGCGGGCGAAGATTGGTTTCAAAGGCTGCACCAACGGCCGCCATGGCAACGCTATGGGCTTTGCCCATATAGCCGCCACCAACAATGCCAATGCCGATAGCGCGTTGGCTTGCTTGGTCAGTTTGGGTGCCAGTGCTCATGGCGTTGTCTCCCGATAATCCGCCTTTGCGACGGTGTTTTGCCCAGTCGTGTGTGAAAACATATTGCAACCGGTTGCAAAAGCGGTATCCTCAAGGTGCGTATCGGTCAATGGGCAATTCCTGCTCGTCTGAGCAGTTCGCCAAAAAGAAAAAACTTTAGGGGGCGGGCGCTATGGCCAACCGAACCATTCAGCTAACTGTGGCGCAAGCCATTGTGCGATGTCTTGATGCGCAGTTCATTGAGATCGACGGGTGCGAGGTGCGCGTGTGCGGCGGTGGCTTTGGCATTTTTGGCCATGGCAATGTGCCGTGCCTGGGTGAAGCGCTTTATGATGTGCAGGATACGCTGCCGCTTTATCGCGGTCAAAACGAGCAGAGCATGGGCTTTGCCGCAGCGGCCTATGCGAAATACCATCTGCGACAGCGTTTTATGTTTTGCACCGCCTCTGCTGGCCCTGGCACTGCGAACCTGATGACGGCGGCGGCGCTGGCGCATGCTAACCGTTTGCCGATGCTGATGCTGTGCGGCGATGCGTTTCTTACCCGTTTGCCCGATCCGGTGCTTCAACAGCTGGAGCATTATGGCAATCCAACGCTTGGCCTCAATGATGCGTTTAAAGCGGTGAGCCGATACTGGGACCGGATTACGCACCCAGCTCAGATCTTGCAGTCACTACCTGCCGTTTTGGCCACGATGTTGGATCCTGCCGATTGCGGTCCGGCGTTTTTAGGCCTGCCGCAGGATGTGCAGGGCTGGACTTATGATTATCCAGAAGCCTTCTTTGAGAAGACCGTGCACCGCATTCGCCGCCAAACGCCAGATTTTGCTGAAGTCCTGGATGCGGTCGAGGCCATAAAAGCTGCCCAGCGCCCGGTGATTATCGCTGGTGGTGGGGTGCAATATTCACGCGCGGTGGCTGAGCTGACAAGTTTTGCTGAAGCGCACAATATTCCGGTGATTGAAAGCATTGCAGGCCGCGCCAATCTGGTGGCGACCCATCCGCTGAACATGGGACCAGTGGGCGTGACAGGCTCTGATAGTGCGAACACGATTGCCGAACAGGCGGACGTTATCCTGTCTGTTGGGTGTCGTTTGCAGGATTTCACCACCGGTTCTTGGACAGCGTTTGCCAATGATGCACAAATTATCGGGCTTAATGCTGCCCGGCATGATGCGGGCAAGCACCGCTCGCTGCCGGTTGTTGGCGATGCCAAGCTGGGTTTGATCGCCTTGGGAGCCTCATTGGGCGATTATAAAGCACCGGATGGTTGGACGCAAAGCGCGCAGGCACACCGTAAAACATGGGCTGCGTATGTAGCTGATAATGTTAGCATGACCGCTACGGATGGTTCCAACCGACCCAATTCCTATGCCCAAGCCATTGGTGTGGTGAACGCGCTCTGTGATCCGCGTGATCGTGTGGTGACCGCTGCAGGCGGCCTGCCTGCCGAAGTGACCGCCAACTGGCGCACGCTGGATATTGGCACCGTGGATGTAGAATTTGGCTATTCCTGCATGGGCTATGAGATTGCCGGTGGCTGGGGCGCACGCATTGCTCAGAGCGAAAATGAACCTGAGGCTGAAACCATCGTCTTTGTGGGCGATGGCTCGTACCTTTTGATGAATTCAGACATCTATTCTTCCGTTCTCACGGGCAAAAAACTGATCATTTTGGTGCTTGATAATGGCGGGTTTGCCGTCATCAACAAGCTGCAAAACAATATGGGTCAGGAGAGCTTCAACAATCTCATCGCCGATTGCCCAACGGTGCCTGAACCGTTCAATGTGGATTTTGCCGCGCACGCCGCCTCTATGGGTGCCTTGGTAGAGCGGGTGGAAAACCCAGCCGAGCTGGGCGAGGCGTTTACCCGGGCCAAGGCAGCGAGCAGCACCAGCGTTATCGTGATGAACGTGGATGCCTATGAAGGTTGGACCACGCAAGGCCACACTTGGTGGGAGGTTGGCACGCCATTTACGTCCGACAAGCCTAACGTGCGCGCGGCCAATGCTGAAGTTGAAAGCGCCCGCAAACGCCAGCGGGCTGGCATCTGATGAAGCGCTACACGGCTGAAACCGTTGGTGTGGATGAAATCGTGCACGAATTGCTGCACGGCAAAGGCGCTGTGCTGATTTCTGGGCTTTTCACGCCCGCACAAATAGCTGACGCCCGCGCGATCATCATGCAGCATTCTAACGCTGCTGTGCCGAAGGTGACGCATTTTCAGGGCGCTGCCGAAGACGAAGGCACGATCAGCCTGCAACGGCGTGTGTGGAACCTGCTGGATAAGGGTGCGGTGTTTTCTGATATGGCCGCGCACCCGGTGCTGATGGACATTTTGCGCACGTTTCTGGGCAGCGAGTTCATCATGGGGTCTATTGCTGCCAACCGCTTGTTGCCAGGCGGGCCAGGCCAAGAGCCGCACGTGGACTATCCGTATTGGGACTTTCATACCCCGAGCACACATCCGGTTGGGCTCAACGGCTCATTTCCGATGAACGCCCAGGTTTCGATCATTCTTGATCCGTTTACTGAAGAAAGTGGTGCGACCGCCTATGTTCCTGGCTCGCAAAAAGATCTGCGCTATCCGCAAGAGAGCGATACATTCTTTGAGCGCTGCGAGCGCATGCTAGGCGAGCCAGGTGACACGGTGCTGTTTTATGGTGCCGTATGGCACTGCGCGATGCCCAACCGCTCAAACCATGATCGTAATGCCGTGCTGACAAATTATTTGCCCAAATGGGTGAAGCCACTGGAGGATATGCCGGCGGCGCTACCTGCTGACTTTCTAGCCAATGCCGGCGCTGATCTGCGCCAATTGCTAGGGTTCAATTATCCCTACCCGGAAGTTCTGGATGCCGCCAAAGCGGGCAATGCCGAAGGGCGTAAATAATGGATTTTAAGAGCGTTCTTTCCGGTATCAAGCAGAACAAGTTCATCATCGTTGGCCGCGTTGGCATGGATGTCGTGGCGGATCCACCTGGAAGCCGCACTGAGACTATGGAAACGGCGATTGTTGCGATGGGCGGTTCATCGGCCAACATTGCCGCTGGCATTGTAAAGCTTGGCGGTGCAGCGGACCTGGTGACGCGCGTATCGGATGATTCCATTGGCCGGTATTGCGTCAACCAATTGAAGCGTTATGGCGTCGGCACGCACTATGTGAAGCCAGTTGGCGGCGAAACGCGCACCTCTTTGGCGGTGTACGAAAGCACGATTGAGGACCACCAAACGGTTATCTATCGCAATGGCGCTGCGGATTTTCAGTTATCGATGCGCGATGTGGAAGCGGTGGATTATTCAGCTTATGGCGCGCTGATCACAGCAGGCACCGTGTTTGCTGCTGAACCATCACGCAACGCAACGTTCAAAGCCTTTGATCTGGCTAAGCAAGTTGGCCTTCCGATCATTTTCGATGTGGATTATCGCCCCTATTCTTGGCCATCGCGTGAGGTGGCGGCAGAGGTGCTGTCGCGCGCTGGTGATATGTCCGATGTGATTGTGGGCAATGATGTCGAGTTCGGTTTTATGGCGGGCGACTATGACAAGGGCTTGGACAAAGCCCGAGATCTGGCGGCCAGCAGTGCGGCCATTGTTGTTTACAAGATGGGCGAGAAGGGCGCGATTACCTTTGCGGGCGGTGAGGAAATCCGCACCGGTATCTACCCTATCGATGCGCTGAAGCCGGAAGGCGCAGGCGACAGCTTCATGGCGGGGCTTATGGCCTCGCTTGCTGAGGGCCATGCGATGGAAGAGGCTCTGTTGCGCGGGTCCGCCTGTGCTTCGGTTACCGTTTCCAAGCCTGCCTGTGCTCCTGCCATGCCAACCACACAGATATTGAACGACTTTTTGGCCAGCCACCCTGGCCCAACACAGCGATAAAACAAGGCCAAAAGGCCGGGAGGACACAGATGCATATCCCACCCCATGACAATAAAAACCAACCCATCGTGGATGTGGAGGATAGCCTGGTTCCGTTGAACTACTTCAACATTGTGAAGCTCACAAAAGGCGAAAGCTTCGGCTATCAGCTTGATGCCTATGAAACCTGCATTGTGCCAGCCACCGGCTTGATTGATGTGAGCGTCGGCGGATTTGAAGCCAAGGCACTGGGCGGGCGCGGTGTGGATGTGTGGGATGGCGAGCCAGAGGGCGTGTATGTGCCCACGGCCAACCAGGCGCGGTTCACCTGCCTGTCGGACGCTGCCGAAGTGTTCATCGCGGGTGCAAAATACGAGAAGACTTTGGAACCGTTTGCCGTGCGCAAAGATCAGTTGGATCTGGTGCAATATGGCTCGGACGACACCAAGACCCACCGCAAGATCAAACACATCCTTGGCTCAGACTATCATGATCGGGTGGGCCGACTGCTGGTGAGTGAGCTTTACACCGTTGGGCAGGGCGGCTGGTCTGGCTTCCCTAGCCACAAGCATGACACGGATAGATTGCCGGATGAAACGCGGCACGATGAGACTTACAATTTCAGGTTTCGGCCCAATTACGGCTCCGGGGTACAGATGCTTCAGCGGGTTGATAATGAGCCGGGCGATGCCTACCACATCATGGATGGTTCAACGATTTGCCTGGATAAGGGCTACCACCCGTGCGCGGTGCTGCCGGGCTATGAGATGTATTATTTCACCATTCTGGGCGGTCTGTCGCAGCGCTCGCTGAAGCAATATTTCCAGCCAACGCACGCCGAACAATTGCACACCATTCCGGGTATTATGGACATGGTGGCCAAGTTTAAATGAGCCAAACGTCATGACTGTCGCGACCCTAGC
>JBGCDM010000104.1:0-20716 GCA_045105395.1 Devosiaceae bacterium
CCTGTAACTCTTGCGCAGTGAGTTTTGGCATGGGCTTGATGTCCGCGGGCAAGGGCTCGTCCTTGGCTGTGTCATACAGTCGGCCATTTTCACCCAGCACCAATCCATGCGCGGCAGCTGCCTCAATAACTTGCGGAGCCCAGACCACACCGCCACCCGCATCATCACCGCCAAGGATCGCCATAATCATTCCATAGTCCGTGCCAATATTTTCAAAGCCACGAAAAATACCGGTCGGAATGTTGATGATGTCGCCTTCCTCAAGGATCACCTCTCCAGCATCGCCCAGGTTGCCCCAGAAGAAGCGCCAGCGCCCTGACTGGACAAAAAATACCTCTGCGGTGTGGTGGCAATGCAGTGAGTTGGTGCAGTTGGGCGGTTGGCCAGCAGCACCAATATTAAAGCCCGGCGTTTGACGAATATGCACGTGCTGGTCAGCACTCTCACTCACGCCGCCACCAATGATCGTGAAATTTTCTTTCAGATCAGATCCTGGCGTGTTGGCGTCAATGAAGGCAGTTTTGCAGGGCACAAGATCACCGCGTCTAACGATCATCTGTTCAAGCGAATGCGGCATAGTTTCAAGATCCTGATGGGTTGGGCTGTGAAGAGGCAAGCGCGTAAGGCAGAGGGTGCGTGCGATCCATCCCGTCGGGCAGCCGTGCAGTGCCACGGATGACAAGATGGCTATCAATCTGCACGCTTCTGTCTGGCTGCGCGCCATGCTCTATGGCGTCCAGCAGCACGCGCACCGTGACATCCACCATGCGCCGGGCGGGCTGGCGCACGGTCGTGAGATCGAAAATCTGCCAAGCTGCCATGCCCACATCATCAAACCCGACCAGCGATACATCACCGGGCACATCAAGGTTAAGGCGGCAGCGCAAAGTTTCCAGCACCGCAAAAGCCATATGGTCGTTACCGGCAAAAATGGCGTCGGGCGGAGCTGGAGCATTGAACAGCGCTAGCGTCGCCTCGATAGCTTTGTCGCGCTGAAAATGGCTGTCAACGCAGGCAACGGGTTCAAGATCATGGTCTTGCAGTGCCTCGATCAAACCTTGCTGGCGTTCGCGCCCCGTTTGTGAGCCCAGCCAACCCGAGATATGCGCTATACGGCTGTGCCCGCCCTGCACCAAGAAGCGTGCAACAGACCGACCACCCTCTACGTTTTTTGCGGTAACGGAGGGCAAACCTTTGGCCTCCTGGCCTCGGTTAAACAGCACAAATGGAATGCCCAGATCCTTGATCCGCTCAGTCAGCCGGTTGGAAAGGCTGACAGAGGCAAGGATGATCCCTTCCACCTGATGGGCAGCCAGCCCCTCGATTACTGGGTCGATCTCTGCCTCAAGGTTAGCAGCGAAGAACACCATAACATGGTAGTTCTCATCGCTCAGCGCTTCAGACACACGCTGCAGCGCCTCAGTGTAGAACGGGTTATCCAGATAGGCCAGCACAATGCCGATGGTGCGCGAACGTCCCGATGTGAGCGAACGGGCCAATGTGTTGGGTTTGTACCCAAGCTTTGCAGCAGCACGGCGCACACGCTCAGCCTTATCAGCTGAGACTGAAACATCTTTGCCAAAAACCCGGCTAACTGTAGGCTGACTAACACCTGCAAGCCGGGCCACATCTATGGATGTGGCACGGTTACTCATCATGCGATCCAGCTTGAATAAACTCCAAAAACACCATCAGCTTTGATGAATCCGCTTACCCGTTTCAGGGTCAAACAGATAGAGATGATCTTCGTTGAGAGTCACGCTGATCATATCATCTTGATCTTTACGTAGGTGGCGATCACCGCGCGCAATAACCCTTTGCTCGCCCCACTGAACGGTCAAAAGCGTACTCTCTCCGGTGTTCTCAAAGGCGTATATTGGCACATCGATCTCGCCTTCACCCGGTTCCAACACCTTCATATCATCGGCGCGAACGCCCAGAATGACCGATGCTCGATCACCGCCCCCCACCTTGACCAATCGCGTGCCGCCGCTGGTGACAAACATTCCCTCTTGCACAGCACCATTGATCAGGTTCATGGCCGGTGAGCCAATGAAACCAGCCACAAAAAGATTGGCTGGATCGTTATAGATCTCATCAGGCGTGCCAAGCTGTTGTATGACACCGTTCTTCATCACGGCCACACGATCGGCCAGCGTCATGGCCTCAATCTGATCGTGGGTCACATAGACGGTGGTGATCTTCAGGGCTCGGCTGAGGTGCTTGAGTTCCGCGCGCATTGATACACGCAGCTTAGCGTCTAGGTTGGACAATGGCTCATCCATCAGGAACACTTGCGGCGTGCGCACAATTGCACGCGCGAGTGCAACACGTTGCCTTTGGCCACCTGATAGCGCCTTTGGTTTGCGCTTCAAAAAGTCCGTCAGTTCCACCTGCTCAGCGGCTTTAAGGACACGTGGTTCAATCTCGTCCTTTGGCGTGCCGCGCACCCGCAATGGATAGGCGATATTGTCAAAGATCGTCATGTGCGGATACAGGCCATAGTTCTGGAACACCATGGCAATGTCGCGGTCCTTGGGCAGATCATCATTGACAATCCGGTCACCAATCCAGATTTCACCGTCAGTTGGCTCTTCCAGCCCTGCGATCATCCGCATCGTGGTGGTCTTGCCGCAACCCGATGGACCAAGCAGCACCAGAAATTCGCGGTCCTTAATGTGGAGCGACTGGTTGTCCACGCCAACAAAATCACCCCAACGCTTTGTCAGGTTTTTTAGAACGACCTCAGCCATTAGCGTACTGCTCCCATGGTCATGCCTTGTACGAAATATTTGCGGATGAGTGTTGCCAGCACGAACATGGGCACCATGATGATGATGCCAGCAGCACTTAGCAGGTTCCACAAATCACCTTCCTCGGCACGGAAAAGCGCAAGCCCAATGGGCAGCGTCACCGCATCCTTATTGGTAAGGATCAACGCGAACAAAAATTCGTTCCAAGCGATGATGAAACAGAAGATACCGGATGTTAGAAGCCCAGGTGCCGCCATGGGCAGCACAATGTTTTTGATAACCTGGAGGCGCGAGGACCCATCCACCATCGCGGCCTCTTCGGTATCCATAGGAATACCGTCGATAAAGCCTTTGATCATCCAAATCGCAAACGGCATCACGATTGCGAGGTTCACCAGGATAAGGCCTAGCCGGGTATCCAGCAGGCCGACATCTCGGAACATGACAAAGAAGGGCAGCACGATAACAACCGCCGGTACGAACTGCGTGGCGAGGATCGTCACCAGCATTAGCGTCTCGCCGCGCAAGGTAAAACGGCTGAAAGAGTATGCCGCCATGGTTGCGATGGGGATTGCGAAAATGATCGTTACCAGTGCCACAATCGTGGAGTTCACCAGCTTCTCACCCAGATTGTAGGGTGAGCGAAAAACCTCGCTAAAGTTCTCCAGCGTCGGCGTGAAAAACAGCTTCAGTTGAAACACATCCAGATGGTTCTTAAACGCCGCCATGAATATCCAAAGGATTGGCACAAGCATGATGAACGCTGCAATGAGGATCAGCGTCACCTGAATGGCATTGCTGATCTTTTTCTTCTGGCGGCCAGATAGCCCGCTTCTTTTGTCAGTAGGGTTGGTGACAGTCATCGCATCAAGCCTTCTTGAACACGAACTTGGCGTAGAAATAGGTGAGAAACACCATCGGGATCACCATCAGCCAGGCGACGGATGCCGCGTAGCCTATCTGTCCGTACTTCATGCCGTTGAAATAGATGTAATGGCTTAGCGTCTGCGTGGCCGTGCCAGGCCCGCCATTGGTGAGCATATATATCTGATCAAACGTCTTCAGCGAGAAGATCGCTTTTAAGATGATGACCACCGCTAACACAGGCAGAAGCTGCGGCAGCGTGACATCCTTGAACACGCGCCATCCTGAAGCGCCGTCTACTTGTGCCGCCTCAAGTGTGTCTTTGGGGACTGAGGCAAGGCCGCCAATAAGGACCAGCGTGAGGAAAGGTATCCAGCCCCACACATCAGCCATTACGGCGACCGCAAAGGCAAGCGTTGGGTCGGCAAGCCAACTGACATCGGCCAGCGGCGGGATCATAACGCCAAAAAAGGCGTCAAACAGACCAAATTCAGGGTTGAACATGAAGCGGAAGGAGACCCCGATCAGCGCCGGGCTCATCGCAAATGGCAAGATCAGTAGCGTCTGCACGCCAGAGCGCAGTTTACCACCAGGGGCAAGTAACATCGCTAAACCTAAGGCGAGTAGCGTTGTTAGGCCAACCGTCCAGAAGGTGTAGGTGGCAGTGACCCAAACAGAGTTCCAGAAGGCAGGTTCTTGTGTGAACGCCCAGGTGAAATTTTCCCAGCCAAGATACTGGTCCAGCGAGCCAGGTCGGTTCAACCGACCAACCGTAAAGGCAAGACGCAAGCTTTCAATCAGCGGCCAGATGGCCGTGGCAAATACAACAAGCACCGCTGGAAAGACCAGCAGATACTTCAAGGTTTGATCACGCATGGCATCCTCCGCAAAAGGGGCGGTTGCTGCAACCCCTATGCCAACATGGATGGGTGACCCGCCCCGGCTACAACAGGGGCGGGCCAGTTCTAACCGGGCACCAATGGCGCCTGGCCAGGGAGGAGACTATTCGATGCGGCCAGCGCGCCGCAGCACACGGTTGGCCTGCTCAGCGGCATCCGTCATCAGTTGCCGGGTGTCACCACCAGCAGCAGCCTCAGCGATTGCAGCAGACAGCAGATCACCAACTTCTGGCCACTCAGGAATTTGCGGCATGATGTCGGACCGCTCCAGCGAATCCCAGGCAGCTGCCTGAATGCCATCATTGGCCGCATTCACATCTGGGTCCTGCAGAGAGGAGATGTGCGTGACCACATTGTTCACGATCGGCTGACCAGCAACTTCACGCTCAATGGCGTTGGCACGATCCATATCTGGATTGGAGAGCCATTTGAGGAACTCCCAAGCCGCGTCTTGGTTCTCAGAGTAAGACGATATGGAGAACGGCATCGAAATCGCATAGCTCTGCGTGACGCCCTGATAAGTCGGCATGCCAACAAATCCGATCTGATCGCGGGTCAAGGTGGAAGTTTCCGGGTTTTGGAACCCAGAATAGAACCACCACCAACCAGGGATCATGGCCGAATTGCCTTGCATGAACGACTGACGTGCATCCTGCTCAACAAAGGCAAGTGAGCTAGGATTAGCAACTTCATGCTCGGTGAGCAGCGCCACATAGTCTTCGGTCGCCTGCAACGCAGCCTCCGATGTCCAACCAGCGGTACCATCTTCATTGAAAACATCTGAACCGGACGCCCAAAGGAAGTTCAACCAGATGAAAAGGTTCTGACGGTTGCCATCATTGTTGTAGTAGAGGGCCAGCGGAGCAACGTCTTCATTGTCCCAACTTTGCGAAAGCGCCGCTACCTCTTCCCAAGAAGACGGTGGCGTATCAATCAAATCCTTGCGGTAAAACAGCACCTGCGGGTGGGCACGCAAGGGGAAGCCAAGCGTTTGGCCTTCATACTGAGCCGAACGGGCAAAGGCGGCAGGATAGCGATCCATAGAGATGCCATCGCGCTCCATCAATGCATCAATCGGCTGTAGCCAATGGGCGTTCGGCGGACCCCAACTGTCGAGATAGTTCACAACATCGAATGTGCCTGTCGCGGCCAAACCTTCAGCGTTGATCTTTTCTTGTAGGCCGCCGAATGGAATGAATGTCCATTCAACTTCGATGCCTGTCATTTCAGTGAATTCATCGTCGCGCAGCATCAGCCCATCGAACTGAGGTGTCACAACGCTGAGCACATTAAGGGTCGTGCCAGCGAAAGGCTGACCATCCAGCAATCCGTATGGCAGATCATCAGCAACGGCTGTGAGTGGTGCAGCCAACATGGTTCCGGCTAGAGCAACAGTGGTGAGAAAAGTACGTCTACGCATTGGGTCCTCCCGAGTTTTCTTATTTGCGTGGTGCGAGGCTATCTCGTTTTGAATACGTATTCAAGAGCAGATAAAATTATCAACGCGTGCCGGTTTCGGCGTCCGTACTGCTCCCAGCACAGGCAGTAACTCGCGATCTAGAAATACCGCGCGTCAGTCGATGCGAAAAATTGAAGTAGAAATAAAAGGAAGAAAGGAACTAGGAGATTGCTGCACAATCGCCCGCCATGCGTTCGGCTTTGCCGTGCAAAACACTGTTGGAGGTTTAGACAGTACCCTCAAACCGCAACAAGGCGATGTTGTGACCCGCCCTTTCGCGCACGCCTGCGCAAACGGATGAGCAAAGCAAGACTATCGTGAGCAAGGTAATGGTGGAGCCAAGGAGGATCGAACTCCTGACCTCTTCGCTGCCAGCGAAGCGCTCTCCCAGCTGAGCTATGGCCCCAATTCAGGCCCGCGCAAAGCAATTTCCGCGGGGTATTTGGCGTCTTTACGATAGGCACTCGGGTCGGTCAACCACATCTGCACCACCGCATGAAAGACAGGCTAGCTGTCGTCTTCATCTCGCCCGGAAACAACCGCAACGGCTGGACCAGCGTCATCATCATCTTCCAGGAAGGTGTCATCATCGTCATTGACCGCATCATCGCCATCAATGTCGGTGGTATCGATATCGGGGATGACATCCGCATTATCATCGTCATCATCATCATCATCGTCGAGCGTTTTTGGCTCAGCATCTTCCAGCGATACCACTTCCACGTCACCGGTATCTTCGGCCTCGGTGGTTTCTGTTTCTTCTTTTTCTGCCGCGACAGGCTCTTCCACCGGTTTGGTGGTCTTTTTCGGTGTTAGATCGAACGCTGACAGCGGGTAGGAAATCCCGGTGTAGGGCGAGACAACGGGATCACGACCCAGGTCGTAAAATTTCTTACCCGTCTCAGGGCAAATGCGCTTTGTGCCCAGCTGTTGTTTGGCCACGCGAGAACCTCATCATAATGATTGTATGGGCAGAGCCTCACGCTCTGCATGCCGTGACGGGCGTGATAGACATGGTTTAGGGGTCAAGTCAAAGCCGAAAAAGCAGCAAGTCCGCTTGCGCACCGATTGCACACCGATGTTTGGCTTGCCATAAGGCAGCGCCCACGCCCTTTTGGGCGACTATTTGCCAAAGTTCGAGGCCTTCCATGGACGCTGCAGGCGCCGCTCAACCCTTATCTGCCAATACTGGAAAAAGCCTTTCCGGCAATGTTCGGGTGCCGGGCGATAAAAGCATGTCGCACCGCGCGCTTATTTTGGGCACGCTGGCCAAAGGACGAACACGAGTCACTGGCCTACTGGAAGGCGAGGACGTGCTAGCAACGGCGCAGGCTATGCGCCATTACGGCGCGCACATCGCACGAGGAGATGACGGTACCTGGGTTATTGATGGTGCTGGTGTTGGTGCTTTGTTTGAGCCAGCCGAGGTCATTGATTGCGGCAATGCAGGTACTGGCGTGCGGCTTATCATGGGCATGGCGGCGCCCTACCCGTTTGCTTCTACCTTTACCGGTGATGGAAGCTTGCGCAAACGCCCGATGAAGCGTGTGCTGGATCCGTTAGAAGAGATGGGCTGCCACGTGCTTTCGCGCGACGGTGGCCTATTGCCACTCACGATACGTGGCAATGATGTGCCGCTACCGATCACATACACAGTGCCAATGCCTTCAGCGCAGGTGAAGTCTGCCGTTTTGCTGGCTGCACTTTCAACACCAGGCACGACCACGGTTATTGAACCTGTTCCCACACGCGATCACTCCGAACGCATGATCAAAGGCTTTGGCGGCGATTTGGATGTTACGCACAATGAGGATGGATCGAGCACAATTACGGTGCAGGGCGGCAAACCGCTGACCGCGCAAGATGTAACGATACCAGCTGATCCGTCCTCGGCGGCGTTTCCGCTGGTGGCAGCGCTTATTGTGCCGGGTAGCGAGGTTTTGGTTCAGGACGTTATGTTGAACCCCACACGCACCGGCCTTATCACCACGCTGCAGGAGATGGGTGGCGATCTGACACTTTCCAACCGCCGCGTTGAAGGTGGCGAGGAACTGGCCGATATAACTGCGCGCTCCTCACAGCTTAACGCCATAACCGTGCCAGCCGAGCGCGCACCCTCAATGATTGACGAATATCCTGTGCTGGCCGTTGCAGCCGCCTTTGCGCAAGGCACCACGTATATGCCAGGCTTGCATGAGTTGCGGGTGAAGGAATCCGACCGGCTCGCCGCTGTGGTCGATGGGCTGGAAGCCAATGGCGTTAAGACCGAACATGGTAAGGACAATGGGGACGACTGGCTGCGCGTAATAGGCACCCCTGGCGCGGTGCCTGGGGGCGGAACAGTTGTGACCCACCTGGATCACCGTATCGCTATGGCGTTTCTGGTGATGGGCCTGGCATCACAGCAGCCTGTAACGGTGGATGATGGCCGCGTGATCGCCACCAGCTTTCCTGCGTTTGAAGGGCTGATGGAAAACCTTGGCGCCTCATTCTCAAGGCCAATGGTGTAATTCGCCCATGACAGAACCCTTCATAATCGCTGTGGATGGCCCTGCCGCCTCTGGTAAAGGCACCATATCCAAGCTTCTGGCCAAACACTTCGGGCTGAATCATCTCGACACTGGCCTGCTCTATCGCGCAGTTGGCTTAGCGATGCTGGAAACGGGTGGTGATCTGGATGATCCGGCAGCTTGCCAGAGTGTTGCCAGCCAGCTTGATCTCACTACGCTTGACCCGGATGTTCTGGCGCAGCACCACGTGGGCGAAGCTGCCAGCAAAGTTGCCGTCCATCCGCCGGTGCGCGCAGCCTTGCTTGAGGCGCAACGCCAGTTTGCCGATGCGCTGCCAGGCGCCGTACTGGATGGCCGCGATATTGGTACGGTAGTTTGCCCAAACGCGCAGGCTAAGCTTTACATCACCGCAAGCCTGGAAGCGCGTGCCGCACGGCGCCATGCCCAGGCTGTAGTAAAAGATCCGTCCACGAAGTTGGAAGCCATTAGCGCCGATTTGGCCAAGCGCGATGCGCGTGACTCCGGCAGATCCAACGCGCCACTTGCACAAGCCAATGATGCCCTGTTGCTCGATACAACAAATTTGGGTATAGACGCGGCGTTCGAGGCCGCGCAGGCTTTTGTAGCCAACAAGCTGCAAACCTTAGCCAATCGAACACCAACTGGCCTAACACGTTAGCCCTGCACGACACGCGCCCCTACTGGAACCGCATGGTTCTGTATTAGCAATGTGCAACCTTCGCGTCGAAATCGCGAACCTTGGGCAAACGCTGATGGCTTAAACCAACACCAACCATTTCCAGCATGATTGCTGGGCGGGCGCAGGAAAGAAAAAACATACATGGCTATGACAGACACGGGCGCTGGTGCGTTCGATATGGAAGATTTTGCAGCTCTCCTTGAAGAGAGCTATGGCGGCTCGGATGCCCTTGAGGGCACGGTTGTCAAAGGCACAGTGATCGGCATTGAGAAAGATCTCGCCGTGATCGACGTGGGCTTGAAAACTGAAGGCCGCGTTCCGCTGAAAGAGTTTGGCGCGACAGCCAAAGATGGCGGCATTAAAATTGGCGATGAAGTTGAGGTTTACCTCGAGCGCATAGAAAACGCGATGGGCGAAGCTGTCCTCTCGCGCGATAAAGCGCGCCGCGAAGAGAGCTGGGATCTTTTGGAAGTGGCCTTTACGGCCAACGAGAAAGTGACCGGTCAGATCTTCAACGTGGTCAAAGGTGGCTACACTGTTGATCTTGATGGCGCCGTGGCCTTCTTGCCGCGCTCCCAAGTTGATATCCGCCCTGTGCGCGACATCCAGCCACTGATGAACACACCGCAACCATTCCAGATTTTGAAAATGGACAAGCGTCGCGGCAACATTGTTGTGTCTCGCCGCGTTGTGCTTGAAGAGAGCCGCGCCGAACAGCGTCAGGAATTGGTACAGAACCTTGCCGAAGGTCAGGTGATAGACGGCATCGTGAAGAACATCACCGAATACGGCGCATTCGTCGATCTTGGCGGTATCGATGGCCTGTTGCACGTCACCGACATTGCATGGCGCCGTGTGAACCATCCTTCCGAAGTCCTGTCCATTGGTCAGACCGTGAAGGTGCAGATCGTTCGCATCAACCACGAAACGCACCGCATCTCGCTTGGCATGAAGCAGCTTGAAGCTGATCCATGGGATGGCATCGAAGCCAAATACCCAGCGGGCGCAAAAATGACTGGCCGCGTAACCAACGTCACCGATTACGGTGCCTTTGTTGAGCTGGAGCCAGGCATTGAAGGCCTCATTCACGTCTCTGAAATGTCTTGGACCAAGAAGAACGTTCACCCATCCAAGCTGGTTTCCACCAGCCAGGAAGTGGATGTGATGGTTCTGGAAGTGGACCCCAATAAACGCCGCATTTCACTTGGCCTGAAACAGACCCTATCGAACCCATGGGATCACTTTGCTGATATGTTCCCTGCTGGTTCAATCGTTGAAGGCGAAGTGAAGAACAAAACCGAGTTTGGTTTGTTCGTTGGCCTTGAAGGCGACATTGACGGCATGGTCCACCTTTCCGATCTGGATTGGAACCGCCCAGGCGAAGATGTCATTGAAGAGTATGAGCGCGGTCAGATGATCCGTGCACAGGTTCTTGATGTTGACACCGACAAAGAGCGCATTTCGCTCGGCATCAAACAGCTTGGTGATGATCCGTTTGATGCGGCTTCGGACACTGTGCGACGCGGCGCGGTGGTGACCTGTGAGGTGACCGCTGTTCAGGACAATGGCCTGGAAGTGAAGATCGTGGATACGGAGCTTACCTCCTTTATCCGTCGTTCGGACCTGGCGCGTGACCGTGATGATCAGCGTCCTGATCGCTTCAATGTTGGTGATCGCATGGATGCACGCGTTACCCAGTTCGACAAGAAGACACACCGCGTGTCTGTGTCGGTTAAAGCGCTGGAAATTGCCGAAGAAAAAGAAGCTGTCGCACAGTACGGTTCGTCCGACTCTGGCGCTTCGCTTGGCGATATCCTTGGTGCTGCCCTGCAAGGCGATGAGAAAAAAGACGACTAAGCACTGCTTATTCTCTTCAGACATTGAAAAGCCGGGCTCAATCGAGCCC
The DNA here is from genome assembly GCA_045105395.1 of Devosiaceae bacterium. Classification (GTDB taxonomy): domain Bacteria; phylum Pseudomonadota; class Alphaproteobacteria; order Rhizobiales; family MH13; genus MH13. The sequence goes on from JBGCDM010000104.1 coordinate 11,092, forward strand.
GGCTTTTTTTTGTTGTTGAGACGCTTTTGGTTTTCTGGAAGACAATGTGAGCTTCACCCAACTTGTTGTCGCTGGACCAAGCTGCTAGCCAAACTGCAAAACGCCGCAGAACGATGAGCCAATTTTGATGAGTATGGACACTTTAAGAGCCGAAGCCTTGGTGGAACGCCGCCGCCTGCGCCGCTCACGCAGCCTATGGCGCGTGTTGGCGGTGGTGCTGTTTGTTGGCGTGGCGCTTGGCCTTATTGCCCAATTTACCGGTCTTTTGGACCGCTTAGGAACGCGCGGCGACCATATCGCCAGGGTCGAGCTGAATGGCTTTATCGATTTCGATGACCCGCTCATCGCGCTGCTGGAAGACCTGGAAGAGGATGATACCGTCAAAGCGGTCATTCTTGAGATCAACTCACCTGGCGGCGTAGCGGTGGCTGGCGAGGTGATCTACACGCAGCTTCGCGCATTGGCGCAGGCCAAACCGCTCGTTGCCGTTATTGAGGGCATTGGAACCTCTGCGGCCTATCTGGCGGCCAGCGCCAGTGAGCATATTATAGCGCGCAATGGCTCCATTGTTGGCTCAATCGGTGTGGTTGCGCAATTTCCTGATGTCTCTGAGCTGATGGATACCGTTGGTGTACAAATGTACGAGGTGCGCTCAGGTGAGCTCAAAGCGCAGCCCTCTATCTTTTCGCCACCAAGTGAGGAAGCCCTTGCCGAGCTGGAATGCTTGATCGCGGATAATTTCACATGGTTTGTTAACCAGATAGAAGAACGACGTGGCCTTGATGGCGCCGTCATCCGGGGGTTTGAAGGCACAGTCTTCACAGGTGCGCGCGGTGTGGATGTTGGCCTTGTGGATGCTATTGGCGGCGAGCAAGCGGCCATCGACTACCTGAGCGAAACACACAGCATTGCTGCTGAAACAGATGTTCTGGATCGCTTTCCCAGTCGCCCACTCAACCTTGCCGGAACGAGCGCGCTTGCCCGGCTGGCTTTGAGTGATGAAGGACAGATAAATCTTGACGCGCAGGGCCTGCAAGAGACCATTCGCGATGCAATGCTCCTTGACGGCCTTCTGTCACTTTGGCACGGTCGTTGAGATTTCTTTAGAGCATTGGCCCGTTAGGGGTGGATTTTAGGACGCATGAGGACAGCGGTGTGATCAAATCGGAACTCATCCAGCAGATTACTGAGCGCAACCCACATCTGTATCAGCGCGACATTGAAAATGTTGTTGCCGCGATCCTAGATACCGTTTCAGATGCACTGGCGCGCGGTGACCGGGTTGAGCTTCGAGGCTTTGGTGCGTTTTCTGTTAAGCAGCGCCCTGCCCGCGTTGGCCGCAATCCACGTACAGGCGAACAGGTGCAAGTGGATGCCAAGGCTGTGCCTTTCTTCAAGACCGGCAAAGAGATGCGCCAACGCCTTAATCCCGGTGATGAGGACGCCTAAATGCTCGGTAAGTTTGCCAAGCGCCTTTGGACCCTGTTGATTGTCTTGCCGCTCGCGGTGTTGCTGATCGTTTTCGGTGTTGCCAACCGCCAGGCCGTGCAAATCTCGTTAGACCCTGTGGTAACTGATGCGCCCTGGTTTGCTGTGTCGGTGCCTTTGTTTGTAGCTCTGTTTGCAGCGCTTATTCTTGGCGTTCTTATCGGCGGCATTGCCACATGGTTCACGCAGGGTGCCTATCGTAAGCAAGCACGTGACACCAAAGTTCAGGCGACCAAGCTTGCCCGCGAACGAGATGTACAAAAAGCTCAGCTTAACAAGCTTTCAGGCACCCGCGCTCTGCCAAGCCCCGCGTCACTGCGCTAACCGGGTTGCACAAGAAGGCATGCAGCTTCTGACTTAATAAGGAGCTGACCATGCGCATTATCACTGCTGCAGACATTGCCGAAGTTGCGACGTTCCGTGATCTGTTGGAGACGCTGCGCTTAGCCTTTCGGCGTCCACCTATTGCGCCACTGCGCCACCATCACACCATTGAGCGGCCTGGCGAAGAACCCGATTCAACGCTTCTTTTGATGCCTGCGTGGACCGACTTTGCCGGGCAAGACAGTTCAAAACGGGGCTATACGGGTGTGAAAATTGTGTCCGTTGTTCCCGACAATAAGACCAGAAGTCTGCCCAGTGTCGTGGGTGCATACCTGCTTTTGTCCGGACAAAGCGGCATACCGTTGGCGCTACTGGACGGACAAGCGCTCACCTTGTGGCGGACAAGTGCTGCTTCTGCCCTCGCTTCGGCCTATCTGTCACGCACCGATAGCAAGCGGCTTTTGATGGTTGGGGCCGGCGCATTGGCACCTTACCTTATTCGCGCCCATTGCTCGGTTCGTCCCATTGAAGACGTGCTCATCTGGAACCGATCAATCGAGCGGGCACACAGTGTCGCCGCCAAACTTTCAGGGCTTGGCGCCAATGTGTCTGCGACAGACGATTTGGAAGGGGCTGCACGTGGAGCAGATATCATTTCTTGTGCCACCATGACCAAGGCACCAATAATCAAAGGGCTATGGCTAAGTGCGGGGCAACACATTGATCTTGTTGGAGCTTTTAAGCCAAGCATGCGAGAAGTAGACACCGCCGCTGTTAGCAAATCGCGCGTGTTTTGCGATACACGCGAAGGCGCCTTGAAAGAGGGCGGCGATCTTGCAATCCCCTTGAGCGAGGGCACATTTAGCCCAGACGATCTAGCCGGTGATCTGCTGGATCTTTGCAAAGGCACCCGTGCCGGACGCCGCTTTTACGATCAGATCACGCTGTTTAAGTCCGTTGGCACAGCGGCAGAGGATCTTGCCGTTGCAGCACATATTTTTGCGCGCGCTTAAATCTCTTCGCCGAAACGATTTTCCACCAGCTTGCAGAGCGCATCCAAAGCATCGCGGGCTTGCTCACCTGTCGCATGCACCTCAATCTCGCACCCAGGCGAGGCCGCTAACATCATAAGGCCCATGATGGAGGTTCCGCCCACGGTTTGCTCACCCTTAGTCACCGAAACTTCAGCGTCATAGCTTTCAGCAAGCTGCACAAATTTAGCTGAGGCACGCGCATGAAGGCCGCGTTGGTTGCGGATCAACACAGTCCGCGGATCACAGGCAATGTCGCTCATCCGGCATCCAAAATTTGGCTGGCAACGGAGATATATTTGCGCCCCGCCTCGCTGGCATGGGCCACAGCATCAGCCATTTCCATATCGCCACGAATGCTGGCAAGCTTGACCAACATGGGAAGATTGACCCCGGCCAGCACTTCAACCTTTGCGTCTTCCATAATGGAGATGGCCAGATTGGATGGCGTTCCGCCGAACATGTCGGTCAACACGATAACGCCCGAACCGGAATTTGCTTCCTGCGCTGCCTGCACGATATCACTGCGGCGCGCTTCCATGTCGTCATCAGCACCAATGCAAATGGTTTCAAGCTGGGTCTGCGGTCCAACAACATGCTCGAGCGCGGACTTAAATTCCAGCGCAAGGTTGCCGTGTGTAACAAGAAGGAGACCGATCATGGGGGCCTTAAGCGTCCGTTGAGGTGCAAATCGCCTCGAATGTGCAGTGCATCCTTTACCTGTTGCGTTGCGAAGGCAAGGGCATTTGTTAGGCTTGTTTATCGGGTTAACAGGGACAATGCACATCGCACCAACAGGCACTGGTGAGCCAGATCACCGATTGGCACGTGAATACGTGTGAGCAGGCATCCCTGCAGCCTTTCCTCATTGGATTCAGGCATGCGGGGTACCAGATCCACAGACGTCAAATCCACAATTAACTGCATCCGCGCTGCCTCAACCCATGGCATGTGAACGATCCCTATGCCGCGCACTTCCAGTCGCCCAGAAAGGCTGGACGGCGACCTTGCGATCAAGCCCCCATTGCCTTGCTCCAAATGCACTTGGTCATCGCTAATAAGCGCATGGGGCGCATCACGCTGCAGGTAAGCTCTTTGAGAAGGCTGGCAACCTTCCCGGTCCAACAGAGCGAGCGCAAGGCGGGATTTTCCAGCGCCCGATGTACCGCGAATAAGAACGCCCATACCACCAAGCAGCAGCGCTGTGGCATGAATTGTTGGTAGAGTTATGTTCACGCGCCTTCAGCGTGCCTGGCAGGCAAATGCACTGTGAACCTTGCACCAGCTGGTTCCTGGCTACCAGCTATCGTGCGGTTGCTCGCTTCAATTGTTCCCTCATGCACCTCAACTATTTGCCGGGAAATTGACAGCCCAAGACCGGAATTGTTCCCATAGCCATCTTGGTCGGCACGGTCGGTGTAGAAGCGCTCAAATACGCGTTCCAAAACATCGGGACGTAGACCTGGCCCATCATCTTCAACATCAACAATCACTGTATGCTCTTCGCGGCGTACGCGCACATGCACGGTTCCGCCTTGCGGGGAGAACGAGCGGGCATTGTCGATGAGGTTTGTGAACACTTGTCCAAGCCGCGACTCATGCCCGTCCAACATAAAGGCTTTGCCATCTGCCTGATCATCACCTGATTGGATGAAGGTCAGCTTTACCGATACATCGCGCTTGGCTGCCAGCTCGCGCTGCATACCAACCACGGCTTCCATCATCGGTTTTAAATCTACCAACGTGGCATCCTCGCGCGCTAGCTCTGCATCCAGCCGCGAGGCATCAGAGATATCCGAAATAAGTCGGTCCAGACGGCGCACATCATGCTCAATCACCTCAAGCAAACGCTGGCGGCTTTCCTCTTTTGTCACACGCGGCAAAGTTTCCACAGCACTGCGCAGAGAGGTCAGCGGGTTTTTCAGCTCATGGCTCACATCAGCGGCAAAGCTCTCAATCGCATCCATGCGATTGTAAAGCGCGTCCGTCATGCCGCGCAGCGTTGTGGCCAAATGGCCAATTTCATCGCGGCGGCCTTGAAAGCTTGGCAGCGTTTCGCGGGCCTTAACCGAGTAGCGCACCCTGTCAGCTGCCGCCGAAAGCTTGCGCACTGGCCCCGCTATGGTGCCTGCCAACAAGAGCGACAAGACAACCATCACAGCGGCAGCAACCAAAAAGACCCGTAAGATCGACATGCGCTCATTGAAGATAATCTCATCAATGTCACCGCCTTGTGTGGAAAGCAGCAAGGCGCCAAGATTGGCGCGAAAACGCTGGATCGGAACAGCAACAGACACAACCATTTCGCCGCGCTCATTGACCCGCACGAAGCTCGCAGGATCGCCCGCCATGGCCGAGCGCACCTCTGGCAGTACCATGCCATTAGCGCCGCCAATTTCCTCATAGGGTGGCATGTCAAACCGGCGCATATAGAGCAAGCCATATTGCCACGCCCGCTCCCACCATGGTTGCTGGTTGGCGTTTGATGTTGGCAGATCAAAGCGCAAGATAGCGCCACGCGCATAAAGCGCCTGGCTATCAATGATCAGCCCGCCTTCGGGATCATAGATGCGCGCACGCGTGCCTGTGGGTGTGATGAGACGCCGCAATATGGGCGCAACACGTTCTGGGTTGATTGGAAATTCTAAGCTTTCCAGCGGATCATCAAAGGCTGAAAGGCTTTCACCAGCTTGCAGCTCCAAGAGGCGATCAGGGTCAATGATGATTGTGTTATCATCATCAACATTGGCACTGGCTACAATGGCACTGGCAATAATTTCGCCTTGCACAAGCAAGCTCTGCACCCGTGCATCAATCAGGCCTTCACGGAACTGATTGAGGTACAAAATGCCCATTACAAGGGCGACAAGACCTACCAAATTAAGGAAGACAATACGGCGGGTGAGCGAAGAGAAAATGGTAAATCGTGAGGCGGCTCGGCGGCGGGCACGCAAAACGCGCCAACGCCGCAAAATCCGGTCGAATATGCCAGAACTCTGAGCCGTGCGCGTGGCACCAGGCATCGCGTGATCTTGCACGAAGCTTACCGGCTCATCGCTGCGATCTACCATGCTAGCGAGCTATGCACGTGCCCTAGCTTTCCTTGAACTTGTACCCAACACCATACAACGTTTCGATCATATCGAAGCTGTCGTCGACCTGTTTGAATTTTTTACGCAGGCGCTTGATATGGCTGTCGATTGTACGATCATCAACATAAACCTGATCGTCATAGGCTGCATCCATCAGCGCATTGCGACTTTTCACAATGCCAGGGCGCTGCGCCAGTGACTGAAGAATAAGAAACTCGGTAACAGTCAGCGTTACTGCCCGGTCTTTCCAGTTACAGGCATGGCGATCTTCATCCATCACCAAATCACCGCGTTTGAGTACCTGGCCAGCTTCCTCACCGGCAACCTTGGGCTCACCAGCCACAGGTACAACATGGCCATTGCCACCGCCTGCGCGCGCCTGAACGCGGCGCAGAAGCGCACGCACACGCTCAACCAAAACGCGCTGTGAAAACGGCTTCTTGATGAAATCGTCGGCGCCCATTTTGAGGCCAAACAACTCATCAATTTCATCCTCTTTAGAGGTGAGGAAAATAACAGGGAGATCAGAGATTTGGCGGAACCTGCGCAGCAGCTCCATGCCATCCATCCGTGGCATTTTGATATCGAAAATAGCAAGGTCTGGCGGCGCCATCTGCATGCCATCCAGCGCCGAAGCACCGTCGGTATACGTTTCCACACGATAGCCTTCAGCCTCCAGGGCTATGGCCACTGAGGTAAGGATATTGCGATCATCATCAACCAGCGCAATTGTTGGCATGGCTGCTCCTTTAGAAGGCGGGCGGGCGAGCGTTTGACGGTCGGTTTGCACAGGGTTGCTCTTTCATGGTTCGGCTGTAGCACAGTTTGCCACAATTGGTGAGTTGCTCTTTCCAAACGGAAAGTCGCACGAGGAAAGCTCCAGCCCGGAAACTCAATGTCCGCATGGCAGTCTGATTGCGCGGAAATTATGGCAATGCGGTCGTCTTGCTGCCCAAAATGCTCTGCAATGGTGCCTGCATGAGCTGTATCAATGTTGCAAATTGCAGGTGTGGCAACACTCATTTTTATAGTCAGGCAAGCTGAACACACACGCACCGCACACTCATTGAAGGAACCACCGGCATGGCAGAGCAAGGCGTTAGGAACCCATCCGTTGGGTTGGATACAGCAGGGCTTTCGCAGCTTGGTCAGGTGTATTGGAACCAATCGCCAGCGAGCCTCTATGAGCATGCAATCCTGCGCAATGAGGCCGAAATTACAGCCGATGGCGCGCTGAAAGCCAACACAGGTGATCATACGGGCCGCTCGGCCATGGACAAATTTATCGTCCGTGATGAGACCACTGAAGACACCGTATGGTGGGGCGGCAATGGCGCCATGACGTCGGAGGCCTTTGATGTTCTGCACGCTGACTTTTTGGAACATGCCAAGGGCATGGACCTTTATGTGCAAGATTTATGGGGTGGCGCAGACCCGGCACACCGCCTGCCAACACGGGTGATCACACAAATGGCGTGGCATTCGCTGTTCGTCCACACCATGCTGCTGCGCCCAGATCATGCGGCGTTGAAAAGCTTTGTGCCGGAAATGACGATCATCGACCTGCCCTCCTTCCGGGCTGATCCTGCGCGCCATGGTTGTCGCAGTGAGACCGTCATCGCGTGTGATTTCACCCGCAAGATCGTGCTGATTGGTGGCACGGAATATTCCGGAGAGATGAAGAAGTCTGTCTTCTCCATGCTCAATTTCCTGCTGCCCGCAGAGGGCGTGATGCCCATGCACTCTTCGGCTAATATGGGTCAGAACGGTGACGTCGCTATTTTCTTTGGGCTTTCTGGTACAGGCAAAACCACGCTTTCAGCGGACCCCGAGCGCACGCTGATCGGTGATGATGAGCATGGTTGGGGACCGGGTGGCGTCTTCAACTTTGAAGGTGGCTGCTACGCCAAAACCATCAACCTTTCGCCTGAGGCAGAACCGGAAATTTACGCGACCACCAAGCGCTTTGGCACAGTGATTGAAAATGTGCCGCTGGATCCAGAGACCCGCGAGCCAGATTTTGATGATGCCTCGATCACGCAGAACACACGCTGCGCCTACCCAATTCACTACATCCCAAATGCGTTGCTGTCTGGGCAAGCAGGCCAACCCTCCAACATCATCATATTAACAGCGGACGCCTTTGGTGTGCTGCCTCCATTGGCCAAGATGAGCCCTGAGCAGGCGATGTATCACTTTTTGTCAGGTTATACGGCCAAAGTGGCTGGGACAGAGATGGGCATCACCGAGCCGCAGGCGACTTTCTCCACCTGCTTCGGCGCGCCGTTTATGCCGCGCCATCCCAGCGTCTATGGCGATCTATTGCGCAAATTGATCAGCAAGCATGCGGTGGATTGTTGGCTGGTGAACACCGGATGGACCGGCGGGGCCTATGGCATCGGCTCGCGTATGCCTATCAAAGATACACGTGCGCTGCTGCGCGCTGCACTTAAAGGTGAGCTAAAGGATGCCTCTTTTGAACGAGATCGGTTCTTTGGTTTGATGGTGCCCAAAGCTGTGCCCGGCGTTGACTCTGCCTTGCTACACCCCCGTGAAACCTGGGTCGACAAGGCCGCCTATGACCAACAAGCACACAAGCTGGGTGAGATGTTCACCAAGAACTTTGAGATCTACGCCGAGCATGTGGATCAAGCCGTTCGTGATGCCGCCCCAGCCTTGCTTGAGGCTGATTACTAAGCAGCCTATTGAGCCTGCATGAGTGATTTGGGCGCAATAGCTGCTGGACATGCACAAACGGCGCAGGCTGGTGCGGAGGTCTTGGCTGAAGGGGGAACGGCAGCCGACGCGGCTGTGGCTGCTATGCTATGTGCCTGCGTCTGCGAGCCGGTTTTGGCATCCCCAGCTGGTGGTGGTTTCACCATGGTTGGGGGAAGCGATAAGCCTGCCTGCCTTGATTTTTTCGTCCACACGCCTCGGCAAGCCAACGGCAAGCGCCATGATGGTTTAAGCGAGATTGCTGCTGATTTCGGCGGCGTAACGCAAAGCTTTCATATTGGCCCAGGATCGGTTGCAACGCCTGGATTTTTACCAGGTCTGTTTGCCCTGCATGCGCGATATGGAAAGCTGCCGATGGTGCGGCTTGCCGAATTTGCCATTGCACTGGCCAAAGAAGGCGTGACGCTCACGCCCTATCAGGCCAAGCTTGCCACTATCGTTGAACCCATCCTTATGGCAAGCCCGCACGCACGAGCTCTGCACACCCGCGATGATGCTCTGCTCAAAGCCGGTGATATTTTTCACAACGCGGCATTGGCTGATGCGCTGGATGCGGTTGCGCGCGAAGGTGTTGGCCTGGCGACACAGGGCGAAATCGCCCACGCGATGATCAATGCAGCCCACGGCGGGCATATCACCTTTGAGGATGTGTCTGGCTACGAGGCTATTTGGCGCGAGCCGCTTGCAAGGATGATGCATGTCCAGGGGGCACCCAGCAAGCGGTCGGGCAGCACAACCAGTGCGGAACGGCGCGCGCAGGGCCAACAGAAAATGCTCTTTACCAACCCTCCCCCCTCTGCCGGCGGTGGTCTAATCGCGGCGGTTCTTGCGCAGTATGAGCGCGATGAGCGGTATGACCCCTTGGCTTTTGCCAAGGCCTTGGACGGGGTGGATCGAGCATGGCGGGAAATGGGCAAACCGGTCGGTTTTGATGATCGCACGCTCAGTGGCGAA
>JBGCDM010000105.1:0-59867 GCA_045105395.1 Devosiaceae bacterium
TACAGCCGACCTGAGACCGTCAAACCTGTCTCATCGGCGATTTGTTCCAGCAGGCGCGGATCTGAAACATTTTCCACAAACAGCGCTCTGGCGCCCGTGTCGCGCACTTGATCGATAAGGCTCGCCACCTCGGCTGCTGAGGCTTCACTGTTGGTGGAAAGACCTTGAGGCGAGAGCATCGTTAAGCCGAAGTCTCGGGCCAAATAACCAAACGCGTCATGGCTGGTGATCAAGATACGCTGATCAATGGGGATCGGTGCGAGAAGCTCCGCAACCTCTGCCTGCAACTGTGTCAACGCATCGGTGTAGGCTTGGGCATTGGCCTGAAACTCATCACACGCACTTGTATCAACCGAGCAGAGCGCTTCGGCGATATTGGCGACATAGAATTTTGCTGCATCTAACGAATGCCAAGCATGCGGATCAATCGGTCCGTGATCATGATCATCGTGACCATCATGTGCGTGATCGTCGTGTGCATGCTCGTCGTGTGCATGCTCGTCGTGGCCATGATCATCATGTGCATGCTCGTCATGCGCATGGTCGTGCGCGTGTTCATCATGATCGTGTTCATCATGGGCATGATCGTCGTGCCCATGATCATCATGTTCATCATGCTCTTCATGGGCTTCCTCGTTGTTGAGGACGGCCACACCATCGCTAGCAACCACAAGCGGTGCACCGGTTTCACTGGCAGCAATCAAGCGATCTAAAAAGCCTTCAAAGCCCAATCCATTGACCACAACCAGATCAGCTTGTGTCACAGCAACAACATCCACCGGCGTGGGCTCATAAACGTGCGTATCATCATTTGGACCAACCAAGGTTTGCAAGGAAACATGCTCGCCGCCGACCTGTTGAACGATGTCACCAAGAATAGAAAAACTGGCAACCACGTTCACGATATCGGCCTGCGCCAGGGCTGGGGAAACGAGAAGTGTTGAGGCAAGTAGAGCTGAACGAAACATAGCAATCTCCGTATTGGTTTAAGCGATTTTATGGCGGCGTGTAGGCAGGTGGCTGCGCACCAGCCCGCGCGGTGCAAACAGCAGCGATGCGAAATAGGCAAAGCCCGCTGCCAGTATGACCGAGGGGCCAGAGGCAATCGCGCCATGATACGATATCAAAAGGCCCACCAGCACCGATGCTGCACCGATGGCAACGGCTAATACACACAGCGACAGGACCCGGCGCACCCAAAAGCGTGCGGCCGCAGCAGGCAAAATCATCAACCCGACCGAAAGCAACGTGCCAAGCGCCTGGAACCCTGCAACCAGGTTCAGCACCACAAGCGCTAGAAACATGAAATGTACCAACGGTCCCCAGCTTGAAACAGACCGCAGGAAACCAGGGTCCAGACATTCGGCCACCAGTGCCCGCCAGATGGTAGCCAGACAAACAAGGCTAACCACAGCGATACCGGCGATCATGATCAAGCTTTCTTGGGTTAGCGCCAGCACCGAGCCAAATAGAACGTGCATAAGGTCAACGGATGATCCGCGCAGTGACACAATCATCACGCCAAGTGCGAGCGAGATAAGATAGAAGGCAGCCATCGCCGCATCTTCCTTTTGCACCGTCATGCGCGCAACAAATCCAGCGCCAGCTGCAACCAAAGCACCGGCAAGTAACCCGCCCAGTGTCATCGGGACGAGCTCAAGCCCAAAGATCAAGAAACCAAGCGCTGCACCTGGCAGGATTGCGTGTGCCATTGCATCGCCAGTTAAGCTCATCCGGCGAAGCATCAAGAACACGCCGATTGGCCCTGCAGACGCTGCTATCAGCAAACCACCAAGCAAAGCACGCCGCATAAAGGCGTAGTCTGCAAATGGTGCGATAAAGAAACCGTATACGTCCATCAGGCCGCTTTGCCCTGATCAGAGCCAGTAGAATGGCGGTTATGGGTATGGTCATGATCAGCACACCAGGGTGCATCTTCATCCCATACGGCATGAAAACGGCGCGCTTTGGATAGGTTTTCTGCCTGGACAACATCACTCGTTGGCCCCCAGGCAATTGGCTCGCGTGAGAGCAGCATGGTTTGCGGGAAATGCTCGCGCACAAGGTCTAAATCATGCATCACAGCGATCACTGTACGGTTCTCGCTATGCCAGCGCGTAATGAGCGCAACCAAGTCATCAACTGTTTTGGTATCGATTGCATTGAAAGGTTCATCCAGCAGAATGAGATCTGCATCCTGCAGCACAACACGCGCGAAAAGCGCACGCTGAAGCTGACCACCTGATAAGGTGTCGATGGTGCGCTTTTCAAACCCTTCAAGACCAACTGTGCCCAGCGCATTGGCAATAAGAGAATGATCAGCCTTCGTCATACGGCCGAGCAACCCCCGCTTGTGCCAAAGACCTAACTTCACCAAATCAAACACCGTCGCCGGGAAGGACGTATCAATCTCGGCTTGCTGCGGCAGGTAGGCTTTGCGGCAACTGTCAGCATGCTCGCAAACACCGCTCATCGGCGAAAGCGACCCAACAATGCCTTTGAGCAACGTGGACTTGCCCGATCCATTGGGGCCGATGATGGCCAGCAACGTGCCATGCTGCACCTCGCCAGAAAGGCCATGCACAGCTGGGTGAGGACCGTAACCAAGGGTCAGATCCTCAAAACGCAAACAGGTTGCCGAACAATGCTCGTGGTTTTGATGCAAGGATTGGGTCAATCAATTGGGGGGTTGCGGTAGCCTTTCACTCGAACTAGTACGTTATACTATAACACGTCAATCGAAAGATCGTTTGCACCACGGATGTCCACGCCCATTTCCCTCTCACGCAACAATAGGCTGGTGTTGGATCGGCTCATTGCATCGGATTGTCCGCTGTCAGCCTATGCCTTGCTGGATGCGCTGCGAGACGAGGGCTTGCGTGCGCCACCGCAAATTTATCGTGCACTGAAATGGCTTGGCGAACGTGGTTTGGTGCACAAGCTTGAAAGCGCAAACGCCTATGTGGCCTGCGCCCATGCATCTTGCTGCGGCGCGCAAGCTTGCGCCACATCGCACACAATATTTTTTCTTTGTGATGCTTGTGGCAGCGTGGAAGAGGTCAATGGAGCGACAATTGCCAAAGAGGTAGATGATCTGGCTTCATCGATGAAATTCGTTGCGCGAGCGACCAGCCTAGAAGTCCACGGCCAGTGCGTGCGCTGCCAAGCGGCTTGAGCTAGCCAACTTAACTTGGTAACGTCCAAATTTCGCCCACGCCGTCTGGTTTGCCAGACGAAGCCCGAACAATCAGCTGACCTGGTAATTCGATCACCTTGGCGTCAAACGCCTCGTTTGCGATCGCCGCTTCAATAGCCTCAAACAAGGTATCGCTGGTGGCTGTGATCATTGCGTCCACAGGTTGAGAAAAGCTGGTGATGGAATAGGTCGGCCATTGAGCTGGACCAACATCATCAAAACCCACAATGGAGACATCCTGCGGGATAGAAAGGCCCATCCCTTCGCGCAGCGCATCCATAACGGCGATGGCCATGTGGTCGTTGGCACAGAAAATTGCATCTGGCGGGTTTTTGCTCTGCATCAGGGCCACCGCACCGGCGGCTGCCTCGTGTGCATTGTAATTGCCAACAGCACGGGCATGCAGCGGCAATCCGCATTGTTCTAGCCCTTCCATCAATCCACGCTCACGATCACGATTGGTCGATGTTTCTTCAATACCAGCTAGATAGGCAATTTTCTGATGGCCACCCTGCGCTAAAAAATGCGCAATGGTTCGTCCACCAAGCTCGTTAGAGCCGGTTACTTTTGATGCGGTAGGCGCTTCAGAAACACGATTGGCCATCACAACTGGAATACCTGCCGCGTGGCAGCGGTTGGCGATTTCTGAGGATAGCGAAACTGATGCTAATACTAGGCCGTCAATTTGATAGTCGAGCGCACGTTGAAGCTCTTGATCGGCGGCATCTCCCTCGCCTGCTGTGAACAAAAGCACGTGATATCCGCGCTTTTGACAAGCATCTGACAGGCCCTGCACAAGCTCGGGGTAGAAATGATTGTCGAGGTAAGACACAGCCATACCAATCATATGCGAGCGCTGCGTAATGAGCGAACGTGCGATAGCGTTGGGCCGGTAGCCGAGGCGTATGGCAGCCTCTTGCACCTTCTCTTTGGTCTCAGCTGCCACGCTTGCACCAGGCGTGAACGCACGCGAAACGGCTGATTGCGAAACCCCAGCCTCGCGCGCCACATCATTGGATGTAACCTTACGCTGAGCCATTCGCTGCAGCCTGGATAAACGAGAATCGGAAAAGGAGAGAAAAGCGCTTCACACGCTTAGGTTAGGGCGCTGTTAGCCTGCCGTCCAGCCACCATCAATCAGCAATGATGTGCCCGTGACCAGTGAGGATGCATCGCTCGCCAAATAGGCCACCGCGCCCATGATATCTTCGATCTCACCAACGCGGCCCAATTTGATCTTCGACTCCACCCAGGCGCGCTTTTCCGGATCTTCAAGCGTCACCGCCGCCAAGGGCGTACGAATGAATGTGGGGCAGATGGTGTTGATACGAATTCTATGCGGCGCCCACTCAATCGCCATAGCTTTGGTCATGCCTTCCAGCGCATGCTTGGAGGCGCAATAGACCGCACGCTCTATGCCGCCGACATGGCCCATTTGCGAAGATATATGGATGATGGAGCCTGGCTTAGAAGCCGCCGCCATGCCGCGCGCGCCTTCGGCCGCGAGCACAAAAGCGCCGCGCACATTGATATCCATGACGGCCTGATAATCATCAATTTGTGTCTCTAACGCAGGGGCGTGGCGGGCAATACCAGCCGAATTCACAACCACATCAAAGGCTTCGTGTTCGTTAAACAGGGCTTTCACACCTTGTGTGTCAGCAACATCCATTTGGACGGCCTGCGCACTGTGGCCAGCGTCTTTGATGGCGTCTACGGCTTCATTCAGCTGGTCCATACCGCGTGCAGCGCACACGACATGCGCGCCCTGCTCTGCCAGCGCCACAGCACAGCCAAGGCCAATGCCGCGAGAGGCGCCTGCGACCAGCGCACGCTGGCCATCAAGCCGAAAGGTCGGGGTTTTTGGAAGGCTTAAACTCATTGCCACGCTTTCATTTTACTCGCCGAAACGCTCTGGGCTTACAGCCCAGCCTCTGATCTGTTTTGCCGAAACGCTCTGTGCTTATAGCCCAACCGCTTATTCGGCTGCCATCTTCGGCTCAGCCGCCGCGCCATAAGGCACGTTTCGCCCGCCGTAACGGCGTACGCGAACATTGGCCTGCTCAGCATGGCCCACAAAACCCTCTAGCATGCACAGGCGCGAGCAGTATTCGCCCACCAATGCCGCCGCTTCATCTGTCAGCACGCGCTGATAGCTATGGGTTTTGAGGTACTTGCCGACCCACAGACCACCTGTGTAGCGGCCAGCCTTTTTGGTGGGCAGCGTGTGGTTGGTGCCGATCACCTTGTCGCCATTGGCCACATTGGTGCGCGCACCCAAGAACAGAGCACCGTAGCAGGTCATGTTATCGAGGAACCAATCATCGCGGTCGGTCATCACCTGGACATGTTCGCTGGCGATATCATCGGCCACAGCGAGCATCTCATCATACGTGTCGCAGACGATCACTTCGCCATAATCTTCCCAGCTTTTGCGCGCCGTGTCGGCAGTGGGTAGAATGCCGAGAAGTCGCTCAATTTCATCCAACGTGTCTTTGGCAAGCTTCTCTGAGTTGGTGAGCAAAACAGCGGGCGAGTTGTAGCCATGCTCAGCCTGCCCCAGCAGATCGGTGGCGCAAAGTTCTGCGTCCGCCCCATGCTCATCAGCGATCACCATGGTCTCGGTGGGCCCAGCAAACAGATCAATTCCCACGCGGCCAAACAGCTGGCGCTTGGCTTCAGCCACAAACGCGTTGCCCGGACCGACCAGCATGTGCACCGGATCAATGGTCTGTGTTCCGATGGCCATCGCGCCCACAGCTTGAATGCCGCCAAGCACATAAATTTCGTGCGCACCGCCCAGCTTCATGGCCGCGATCACGGCAGGGTTTGGCTCGCCTTTAAACGGAGGCGTGGAAGCGATAATGCGTGGCACACCCGCCACATCAGCGGTCGCCACTGACATGTGGGCAGAAGCGACCATCGGGAACTTACCGCCAGGCACGTAGCACCCCACCGATTGCACGGGAATGTTCTTATGACCCAGGATAACGCCCGGCATCGTTTCCACTTCAATATCCACCATCGAGTTGCGCTGATGCTGGGCAAACACGCGCACCTGTTCCTGCGCAAAGTTGATATCGTCCATATCGCGTGACGACACCTTGTTCATCAGCGAGGTCACATCATCATCGGTCAGGCGAAAACGCTCGGGCGTGTAGCCATCAAACTTTGCAGACAGTTCGCGCACAGCTTCATCACCGCGCTCTTGAATAGAGTTGAGCGTATCCTCAACGATAGCACGCACTTTGGCATCATCATCGGAGCGTTCAGTTTCGGGTTTGCCATGTTTCAAATAGGTGATCATCAAAGGAACTCCGGACGGTCAGGTTGTTTTTGCGACCGGCATCAGCCGGGATCGAAGAAGCATAAGAGAGAGCAATACGGCAACCCCGGCCAGTGTCGCAGGCCAGATCGGCCAGACCGATAGCGCCAGCGGAACAGTCCAGACCAGTGCTTCAGATTTACTGCGACCAGCAAGAGGCTGCACGCCAAGCAAACAGGCAAGCGACATGGTAAAAGTAACGCCAGTGACGATTGCCTGTGTCACATCAAACCACGTGCCTTGCATAAGCAGGCCGGGATACACCAGAAAAAGGATGGGCAGCAGGTAAGCAATAGCGCCAAGGCGCACCGCTTCAAAGGCAACCTTGGGCCATTTTTCTTCAGCAATAGTGGAGGCAACAAACACCCCGACACAAACCGGTGGAGTGATAACCGAGAGCGTGGCGTAATAGAGCACAAAGAAGTGGACGGTCAGCGGCTCAAGGCCGACTTGGATGAGCGCAGGTGCAAACACCGCCGCCACCAGCACATAGGCGGCCGATGTTGGCAGGCCCATACCTGCAATCAGGCACACAATGGCCATCACCACCGCGATAAGCGCGATGTTATTGCCCGCATAAGACAGGATGATACTGGTGAGCGTCACGCCGACGCCAGTGAGATTGAGCAGCGACACAAATACCTGCGCTGCCACTAGCAAGATGCCGACAATCACGACGCCCTTGCCACCAGTAACGATGGCAGGCGCCAGCTGCTTAATGGCGAACCAGAGCGATTCCCCGGCGGTCATGCGGGCAATGATGAAGGCAACGGTCATCGCAACAATGCCGTAAAATGCGGTCGTTTCCACCGAGTTGCCGTTGAGCACGCCGTACACAATGCCACCCAGCGAGGCGATGATGGGGGCAATACGTCGCCAGTCCAGCGCTTCGCGCCAAGTTGGCATGCCTTCTGTATCCACATTGCCGAAATCCCGCCGCTTGGCGATGACGTGCACAGTCATGAAAATACCGAGGTAAAACAGAACCGCCGGGATAAGGGCAGCAGCGGCAATGGTCCAGTAATTCACGCCCACAAGCTCGGCCATCACAAAAGCGGCGGTACCCATTATGGGGGGCGCAAGCTGGCCGCCAGTGGATGCAATCGCTTCCACGCCGCCTGCATAGGCGCGCGGATAGTTCAGCTTGCGCATCAAAGGGATTGTGAAGTTGCCCGTTGTGGCCACATTGGCAACCGTTGAGCCAGAGATCATGCCAAAGAAACCAGAGGCAATGGTCGCAATTTTTGCAGCGCCACCGGGAGATGATCCGCTGGCCCGTGCCGCCAAATCAAAAAATGTTTTGCCAGCTCCTGTGTGCAGCAAAAATGCGCCAAAAAGCACAAAGGCGGCAAGCGTTGTAGAAGCAATGCCCACCAGCATGCCCCACAGGCCAAGATCGGAGAGGAAAATCGTTTCAGTGACGTAATAGAGGTCAAAACCACGATGGCCGAAGCGGCCAGGAATCTGATCGCCAAACAGGGCGTAAACCACCATCAGGCCAACAAGGGCCGGAAACAGGATGCTGACCGTGCGGCGGGCCAACTCTAGAATAACAATCAGTGTGGCTGCACCGAGCCAGACATCCGGGTTCTCGGCAAAAGGCCGCTGCACCATAATTTCTTCAAAGCGCGTTATGGTGGAGTAGACGGCAAACCAGACAACAGCCAACAAAACGATGTCGATAGCAATGCCAATTGGCCGCCATGCCTTGCCGCCCCCTAACGGGGTAAGCAACACGGCGAGTGTTGAAGCAAGACCGACAAAAATCGAACGCTGAATGAGGCTTTCAAACGCTCCGAAAGCAGCAGTATAGAAAATAAAACACCCAAGTATCACCGCGACCACTATGACGGCTTTCTCGCGGATCGAATTGGATTCGACCTCTTCGGTGCCGACTTTGTCGTCTACCTCGATCATCGTGCATGCCTCTGGCTACTTTGTGAGAGCAACAGGGCGACACAATGTGCGCCGCCCCGTACTTCGCGTGAGGAATTCCAACTACATCGCTGGGCGAAGGTTGTCCGGCACGTCGTAGCCAAGCTCTTCAAACGCGCGGATTGCGCCTGGGTGCATTGGCGTGGTGGCAAAGTTGACGGTCAGTTCGCCAATGTCGATGCCATCAAGCGCAGGGAAGGCTGCAGCCTGTGTTTCCTGGTTTTCTAATACCGCCTTGGTGATTGCGTAGGCAGTTTCCTCGGTCATGTCTGGCTGTGCAGACACTGCGATCATGAAACCCCATGTGCGGTATGGCTCATCACGCCCCTGCTGTTCAGAAGCTGGCATATCAACAATGGACAACTCAGGCAGCGCTTCCTGGATCGTCGCAATGCCCTCATCGGAAACAGGCAAAACCCGCAAAGGGGTGAGCGTGGCGATATCAGTTGTCAGCGGATCGAATTCCGTACCAACGGCTGATTTCACAAACCCGTTGAGGCGATCATCTTTGATGAGGTTGGCAAGCTCGCCATTGGTCCCGCGCACCCATTCTGGCGCGACGCCAAGAAGCTCCATTACCATCTGCGATGTCGCTTCGGTAGACGATCCACGCTGGCCAGGACCAAAGCGCTGGCCGTCAAGATCTTCTACCGTTTGAAACTCGGAGTCCGCGCGAGTCACGATCATCTGCGGGGCGAGCGAATAAGCCCAAAGAAGCTGCGAGGCGATGGGCTCACCTTCAAAGGTGTTGATACCTTCATTGGCGTGGAACAGGGCAGGCGTAGTGACCAGCCCAATATCCAATTGGCCGCGGCCCATGCGACGAAGATTGTCCACCGTTGCGCCGGTTTCCACAACTGAAGCTTGGAAGCCTTCGGCGTTATCGTTCACGATTTGCGCAAGTGCTGCAAAGTAGGCGTAGTGCGAAGACTGAGCATTTGTTGCGCCAAAGGCAAGGCGTTGATCCTGTGCATGAGCCGCACCCGCCATCAGGCCAAATGCAACGCCCGTAGCGGCCATTGTTTTGAAAATTCTCATAATATCTCCTCCTAAAACATGCGCTCTTTTTGGCGCGGTTGCGGCAGCATGGATTAGATACCGAGTAGGCAAATCCAATATCTGCATTCGTATGCATTGCATAGCATTGCATTGCTGGACAAGCCGGAAAGTGTAATTTTTGCGTACAGATTACGCTGCGCTGCAGCATCAAATAGGGGCGTATCAAGCGCCGTAGTAAATGCGGTACCAGTCTACAAAGCGCGCCACGCCATCTTCAATGGATGTGCCAGGTCGCTGGCCAATCAACCGCTCAAGCAAGCTGCAATCAGCCCAAGTGGCAGGCACATCACCAGGCTGCATCGGCAGCATGTTTTTAACGGCTGTTTTGCCTGTGGCTGCCTCGATCGCCTTGATGAAGCGGCCAAGCTCTACCGGTTCATTGTTGCCAATATTCACCACACGCCAAGGCGCAACAGGCGAGAGCCCAAGCTCTTCGCGGTCAATTTCTTCCACATCGGTAGCCTCAGGGACGCACGGCCCTAGCGCTGCAATCGATGCTGCAAGGTCCTCAATAAACGTGAAATCACGGCGCATATTACCGTGATTGTACACGTCGATCGGACGGCCTTCCAAAATGGCTTTGGTGAACTTGAACGGGGCCATATCGGGCCTGCCCCACGGCCCATAGACCGTAAAAAAGCGGAAAAGTGTCGTCGGTAGCCCATAAAGATGGGCGTAGGAGTGCGCCATGCCTTCGGCAGCCTTTTTGGTGGCCCCATAGAAGGACAATGGCATGTCTGCGCGATGGTGCTCGGCGTAGGGCATTTGCTCATTGGCCCCATAAACAGAACTAGAAGAGGCCAGCATCAAATGCTCAGGGGGAAAGGCACGCACGGCTTCCAACAGCTCAAAAACACCAATGAGGTTGGAGTCCAGATAGGTCCGCGGGTGATCAATAGAGTATCGCACGCCTGCTTGGGCGGCCAAATGAACGATTAGGTCAGGCGTGTAGACCTCTAGCAGATCGTGCAGCACATTTGGTGTTTCCAGCCGCGCTTCAAGAGCACGAAAATGCTGGTTCTGCATCAGGTTCTGATGACGACGCTGTTTCAGCCGGACGTCATAATAGTCGGTCATCGCATCAAGGCCGATCACCTGGTACCCTGCATCAAGCAACGCCTTGGCCGTGTAATAACCAATGAACCCGGCTGACCCGGTGACCAATGCTGTTTTTTGCACGTCAGGCAATGCCTTCAATCCACTCCAAAGAGGTCGCGTGTGAACACTTTGTCTTTCACATCGGCAAGTTCTGGCGCCAAGCGGTTTGCAACGATCACATCACTTTCGACTTTGAACGCCTCGATATCACGCACCACAGCAGAGCCAAAGAAGTGCACAGCGTCTAAGTTTGGCTCATAAACGATGACCGGAATACCCTTGGCCTTAATGCGCTTCATGATGCCCTGCACAGAGCTGTCGCGAAAATTGTCCGAGCCTTCCTTCATGGTTAGCCGATAGACGCCAACACAGGATGGATTTTGCGCGATGATTTGATCTGCGATGAAATCCTTGCGGGTGGTGTTGGCATCAACGATGGCGCGAATAAGGTTTTGCGGAACAGCATCATAATTGGCCAGCAATTGGCGCGTGTCCTTAGGCAGACAGTAGCCGCCATATCCAAAGGATGGGTTGTTGTAATGCTCACCAATGCGTGGATCGAGGCTAACACCTTTGATAATTTGCAGCGTATCCATACCTGCCATCTGGGCGTAGGTGTCCAGCTCATTGAAATAGGCAACACGCATCGCCAAAAATGTGTTGGCAAACAGTTTCACCGCCTCAGCCTCTGATGGGTCGGTAAGTAGCATAGGGATGTTCTGTTTGATCGCGCAATCGGCCAGCATGTTGGCAAACGCTTCAGCCCGCTCTGAGCGCTCGCCAACGACAATGCGCGAGGGATGCAAGTTGTCATAAAGCGCTTTGCCTTCGCGCAGGAACTCTGGCGAATGAACAATGCGATCAGTGGAGAATTGCTCGCGCAGCTGAACAACAAGGCCTACAGGAATGGTGGATTTTATGATGATCAGCGCATTGTCATTGACCGCGACAACCTCGCCGATCACCGCCTCAACTGAGGTGGTATCAAATGCATTGGTTTGCGGATCATAGTTGGTAGGTGTCGCGATTATGACATGGGTAGCAGCCCGGTAAGCCCCTGCTGAGTCCAGCGTCGCTATAAGATCAAGCTGTTTGGTTGCCAGATAGTCTTCTAGTTCCGGGTCGCTGATTGGGCTTTTGCGCGCGTTCAACAGGTCCACCCGCTCTTGCGACACATCGCAGGCGACGACCTTAAACTTTTGCGCCAGTAGCACCGCATTGGATAGGCCGACATAGCCAAGTCCTGCAACGGCAATTTGAACGGACATTTGGCACTCCTTGTCACACCAAGTGCTCTTGCATTCAGCTAGCGCACCCTTGGCATGGAGGCTGCGTACGGAGCAAGAGGGAAGCTGAGTGATCCTCTGCCGCTTGTGTCTGGCAAATCAGGATGCTCTAACGGCGAAACGATCATAATCAAAACAGATCTGGGCTTTGTATGAGCGGTCTTCTCGCGCTTCTTGATGACGTTGCAGCCATCGCAAAAATTGCAGCAACAAGCTTGGATGATGTGGCCGCTCAAGCCGCAAAGGCAGGCACCAAAGCCGCTGGCATCGTGATTGACGATGCCGCCGTCACACCGAAATATGTCACCGGCCTTCCAGCCACGCGCGAGCTGCCGATCATTTGGAAAATCGCGCGTGCATCTTTCTTCAACAAGCTGGTGATCTTGCTACCTGCAGCATTGTTGTTGAGCACCTTCGCGCCTTGGATGTTGACCCCACTTTTGATGCTGGGTGGGTCTTATCTTTGCTATGAGGGCGCAGAAAAAATTGCGCATCTGTTTTGGCGCAAAAAACACCATGCCGTGGATACCGAACACGGCCTGGACGCCGCGCACCTTGAAGAAAAGCGCGTGAAAGGGGCCATCAAAACTGACTTCATTCTATCAGCAGAAATCATGACAATCTCGCTGGCGGCCATTGAGTCTGAAAGTCTCATCACCCGCGGCATTACGCTGGCCATCGTGGCTGTGGGCATAACTGCGCTGGTCTATGGCGTGGTGGCACTGCTGGTTAAGATGGATGATATTGGTCTTAAGATTAGCCAAGCTGGTCGGCTTGCGGCAACGCGATCCTTCGGGCGCGGCATGGTAAAAGCCATGCCAAAAGTCATGACTTTTATCTCCACGGTTGGCACGGCGGCGATGCTTTGGGTTGGCGGCAGCATCATTGTCCACGGCGTGAAGGATTTGGGCTATGGGCAAGCCTATGATGTGATCCATCATTTGGCTGAAATTGGCGCACACACGATGCCAATCGCTCAAGGTTTTGCTGAATGGTTCATCACTGCCGGGCTTGATGGTGTTTTGGGACTTGCTTGGGGCCTAGTGCTTATTCCCGTTGTCAGCTGGATTATTGTTCCAGCTATGGGGCTGGCTACAAAGCAAAAGGACGCCTCATAGGCCCTGCTGCGCGGATAGAACGCCAAAAAGGATCAATCCCACCAGCACCGCCAACTGCAGCACTGTGATAACAACTGGCGCGCGCAACACCCATTTTGCTGGCGTTGATATGGTCAGATTGCGGGTGTGTCGCCAGAGAACAAAAGCCAGAACGCTTGCAGCAAGCTGCCACAGCAAAAACGCACCGGCACGATTGGTACCTCGTGTAAAACCAGATCCACTTGGTTCGGTCAGCCCATACGCAACAAAGGCGCCGCAATAAGCAGCTAGCCAAAGTCCAGCTATCAACAAGGCTTTGCGATTAATACCGCCCACACTTGCGCCAATCTATTGTGGTTCTTCCGCTCTACGTAACGTCAGTACGTTTCAGCGAGCGATCTTTACGTCTAAATTCTTATACAACGACCTTACGTTACAGGAAATTTAACCTCAATCATCGATTGCTAATCCCTCCCCCAAAAGTGCGAAGGTGTGCGGCATATGTTTTCTTTAAAGACCAAAACCAGTGGGTCAGCTGAGACGGCAGAGGGTTCAATGTCGGCTGAAACTAGCGCGCATACCCCACCGGAAATCGCAATTGAGCAAACCGCCGCCCAGTCGGATGACACGGCTAAAACTTTAGCCAATGTGGCGCAGGCCCTCTCCTCTTTTGGTGTGGAGATGGTTGATGTTTCCGGCGCGATTGAAACCGCCAACGCAGCTACAGCAGGTCTTACGGATGCTTTCAACCTGCTTTGCCAAGCTGCTGAAGAAACGCAGGTGCAAACAGGTGTGATACGCGAAGCTGTAACGACAACGGCAATGGTCGCCAATGCATCTGGTGATACCATGCAGCGTTCGCGCGAAGCACTTAGCCAGGCATCTGGAGATATCAGCCAACTCATCGCCTCGGTAAGCGAGATCAATACGCAATTGCAGGGGTTGCAAGGCGCATTGGTGAGCGTGGGTGATGTCTCACAATCCATTGACCAAATTGCCCGTCAGACCAATCTTCTGGCACTCAACGCCACCATTGAAGCCGCGCGCGCTGGTGAGGCGGGTCGTGGCTTTGCCGTTGTTGCTGGTGAGGTAAAAAACCTCGCTTCAGAAACGTCTTCTGCCACCCAACAAATTCAAGATACGTTGGCTCAACTCAACCAAGAAGCCGATGCGCTTATTGGCCTGGGCGAAACCGCGCTAACGGGTGTGTCTGCAGTGCAAAGTAGCACAGGCGCCTTAGACGAGGTGATCCAGGAGCTATCGGACGCCATTGGTGAAATCGGCTCCTCGTCATCTGTTGTCGAAACTGGTATTGTGGACATTGAAAGCGCGACACAGGACTTCGTGTCGAATGTTGCCACGATGCAAGAGACGGTTACGAGCAATGGTGAAGTTCTCGACTCAGCAGCCAAGCGCATCGGCGATGCGGTAGACCAAACCGACCAGTTGGTTGGCGTAACAGCCGACAGCGACGTTGATACCGATGAGGGGCGTTTTCTTAGCATGGCCCGCAAAGTCGTGGCTGAGATTGAATCAGCGTTTGAAGCTGAAATTGTCGCTGGACGGGCCAGCACAGCTGATTTCTTTGATCGCGACTACAAGGCGATACCAGGAACCAACCCAGAGCAAATGACCACGCGCTTTACCGATATCACCGATCGCGTTCTACCATCTATCCAAGAACCGGTGGCCCAAAAAGATGATCGCATTGTGTTCTGTGCTGCGGTGGATGAAAATGGCTACCTGCCAACCCACAATGCTAAATTTGCCAAACCACAGGGCGATGATCCGACGTGGAATGCCGCAAACAGCCGCAATCGCCGTATCTTTGATGATAAAGTGGGCCTGCGCGCCGGGCAGAACGAGAAACCGTTCCTTATGCAATCCTACCGCCGAGATATGGGCGGCGGTAAACATGCGATTATGAAGGACCTCTCTGTGCCGATCTTTATCCAGGGCCGCCATTGGGGTGGTTTGCGTCTGGCTTACAGAGTCTAGCAAGGCTCCAAGCCGGCAGGAACGTTAAGCTTGCCTTAACCAAAGCCTTTCTCCGCCGTCGGACTTTCGCCATAGTGCAGCTTCAGGGCATCCGCTCTGAAGCTGTTTTTATGCGCGTAGAGGGTCTGATGGCCGAAGCACTAAGGCGCGGTGTAAGCCGCCTGGAAACCACCACCAAGCTTACGCTTGCCATTTTGGCACTCGCCAGCGGCGTATACACCTATCTGGGTGTGCGCGGGCTTTTGCAGGGCATTGGCCCGGTGGTGTTCTTCGGCGCGCTGATTTATTCCACCGCTGTTTCCATCGGCATTTACGCTTTCTGGTCCTACCTCATTCAGTTTGTGCCGCACGTGAAGCATGGCACAGAAAAGCGCACCATGTTGATCGCCATGGTGCTGGGCTCGCTGATGATTGTGGCCATGTCGAGCTGGCTCAATGCTGCGGCGCTTGCTGGCGGTGCGGCCATAGAGCAGCACCTGGCCAACACCACCGAGGAGTATCAATCGCGTCTCTCAGAAGCGCACAACAATGCGCTGGCCGCACAAGGCCTACTGCCCGATATTGAACTGGCGAGCGAGCGGTTCAGGCGCCTTGCAGCCCAAGAGCTTTCCACTGGATCACTCACTGGCACATCCGGCTCTGGCACTGTGGTGCAGTTGCTGAATCAAATGTCAGGTCAGTTAGAGGGTTTGGCTGCCGAGGTGCGCGCTGCACGCGTTGAATCAGACGCATTGTTTGAACAGGGTGGGCGCTATCTTGGTGATATGCGCCGCATCGTGTCGGCTGCTGGGCCCATCGAGCCGCGTGCCATTGCCTATGCAGAAGAAGCGGTATCACTGACCGGCATCATTGCCGCCCTGTCCGAAACATCCATTGCGCCTGCTGTGAGGCGCGCTGCTGAAGACCTTTCAGCCGCCTTTGTGGCGCCTGAAGTGGATGGTGGCACAGCAGACCTTGCCTCGCGCCAAGCGGCAATCGTGACCCGCGTTGAAGGAGCAATTGATGTTCAATCCCAGGCACTTGCCTCCGCAGCTGATACAATTCTAGCGCGCGAACCAGTTGTGCCGGTGCGCTTTGTGCCTCTGTCTACGCCAGAAGCTGTGCTGCTCTATGCTGAAGATTTTCTGCCCTCGTGGGCAGGTGCGATTTCCATTGATCTACTGCCCGCGGTGTTGATCCTTATTCTTGCTGGTGTGCATTCTGCCATTCGGCGCGAAGAGGGTGCGGAAATGGATGCCCACCATGTGACAGTGCACGAGATGAACCAAGCGCTTCGCCTCTACAGCGCTATGCAGGCGAGCCAAACGATGCCTGCCGCGCCACCAACACCGCCGGAGCGAGAGGTCGAGCCCGAGGCAACACCTGAGCCTGAGCCAGATCGGCCAGACCTAGATCAGCCGGGCATCACGCCGCTGCCTACATTCAAACGAGATCGCTCAGAGTGAGTGAGGTTACCAAAGAAGAGCGCCAACAAGCAGCCAGCGACTGGGTGCTGGGCGCGCTGTTTGCGGCACTCGTGTTCGGGTCAGCGGCAGCGCTGACCTATGACTTTTTGAGCCTGCGCGATCAGCAAAGCGCTTTTGAAACGGCAAACCCTTTCGGTAATCCTGGCCGCGTCGATTTTGGGCCACGCCGAACACCCGGCAATGATGATCAAGTGCGCCGCTATGATCCGCGTTCCGCGCCTTCGCGCCGCCCAGGGCAGCAAGTGAGTTTGCCTGGCTTTGATGGTGATCCGGATGCGGCCATTTCTGCTTCCATCACGTTCCACATAGGCGATAATGGCACCGCCAGCGCTGTCGGTCGCATCGACCCGGGGAGCTTTGTCGCCTTTGAAGACTTCATCGATGCAACACCAGAACTAACCACCCTCACCTTCCATTCACCGGGCGGCAGTGTGCGTGACGCGATTGCCATGGCGGAGCTTTTAAGGGCGCGCCAGATCAATACTGAAATTGCACGTTTCGGCTATTGCGCATCGTCCTGTCCGCTGGCCTTTTCTGGTGGCGTGGAACGAACAGCCCCTGACCCTGTTTGGTTTGGCGTGCACCAGGTTTTCACCTCAGACGCTGAGATTGGTACCCTACAAGACGGGATGGCCGGGGCGCAGCACATTTCCAGCCAAGCGCAGCAATTGCTGGTGGACATGGGTGTGGACCCGCGCGCGTGGATCCACGCCATGGCAACGCCGAAAGAGCAGCTCTATGTGTTCAGCCAAGATGAGTTGGCTGAATTGGACTGGATAACGGACTAAGCCTTCAATATGGCCGCATGGTGCGCAATATGATCGCCCATAAAGCTGGCGATAAAGTAGTAGGAATGATCGTAGCCTGGCTGCATGCGCAGGGTCAGTTTCTGGCCCGCCTCTGCGCAGGCATCGGCAAACAGATCCGACTTTAGCTGTTCTTTCAGAAAGTTATCCGCATCGCCTTGATCAACCAGGATATGCGCTTTGCTCGCACCGCGCTTCACCAACTCGGTGGCGTCATGCGCAGCCCAATCCGCACCTTCGCCCAGATAAGCGCCAAACGCCTTCTGTCCCCATGGCACCTGCGCCGGTGCAACGATGGGCGAAAAGGCACTGACGCTAACGTAACGGCCAGGATCCTTCAGGTGCAGTGTTAGCGCGCCATGCCCACCCATTGAGTGGCCGAAAACGCCTTGGCGGGAGAGATCGGCAGAGGGGAAGTGCTCAGCGATCAGCGCAGGTAATTCCTTTGTGATGTAGGTCTCCATTTGGAAGTGCTTGGCCCACGGGACCTGCGTGGCATCCACGTAAAACCCTGCCCCCTGCCCCAGATCGTAGGCCTCATCGTCGGCTGCGTTGTCTCCACGCGGCGAGGTATCCGGGCAGATGATCATCACGCCATGCTCGGCGGCATAGCGCTGGTAGCCGGATTTTTCGCTCACATTGCTCCAGTTGCAAGTGAGGCCGGAGAGATACCACAGCACCGGCACAGGTCCGCTTTTGGACTGCGGCGGGGTGTAAATCGCAAAACGCATGTCGCCGTTGCAGGCAGAAGAAGCGTGGTCAAACACCTCCATCGCGCCGCCAAAGGAGCCCCAAGCGCTGACCTTTTCCATGGCGTTGGGGGTGGCCATCAGTACAGCACCACCGAGCGGATGCTTTCACCGGCATGCATAAGGTCAAAGCCTTTGTTGATGTCGTCCAGCGGCATGGTGTGGGTGATCAGGCTGTCGATATCGATGCGCCCTTCCATATACATGTCCACGATTTTTGGCACATCGGTGCGCCCTCGTGCCCCACCAAAGGCAGAGCCGCGCCACACACGCCCGGTCACCAGTTGAAACGGCCGGGTGGAAATTTCCGCGCCCGCTGGCGCAACACCGATAATCACGCTCTCGCCCCAGCCCTTGTGGCAGCATTCCAGCGCCACGCGCATGACCTCGGTGTTGCCAATGCACTCGAAGGAGTAATCCGCACCACCCCCGGTCAGCTCCACCAGATGGCCTACCAAATCGCCAGAAACCTCGTTGGGGTTCACATAATGCGTCATGCCGAACTGCTCAGCAAAGGCGCGCTTGGAAGGGTTGGTGTCCACGCCTATAATTTGCTTCGCACCGATGAGCTTCAAGCCCTGGATAACGTTAAGGCCAATGCCGCCCAGCCCAAACACAACAGCGGTGGAATTGGGCTCCACCTTGGCGGTGAACATCACCGCACCAACGCCGGTGGTAACACCGCAGCCAATGTAACAAATCTTGTCGAACGGGGCGTCTTTGCGCACTTTGGCCAGCGAAATTTCCGGCAGCACCGAATAGTTGGAGAAGGTGGAGCAGCCCATATAATGCAACAGCTTTTGGCCCTTATAGCTGAAGCGGCTGGTGCCATCGGGCATCACACCCTGGCCCTGCGTTGAACGGATTTTCTGGCAGAGATTGGTTTTACCGTTGAGGCAATACTCGCACTCTCGGCATTCGGGCGTGTAGAGCGGTATCACGTGATCGCCCACCTCAACGCTGGTGACGCCCGGCCCCGTTTCCACCACCACGCCTGCACCTTCATGGCCCAAAATGGCGGGGAATGCACCTTCCGGGTCAGCGCCCGATAGTGTGAACTCATCGGTGTGACAAATGCCAGTGGCTTTGATCTCGACAAGAACCTCGCCGGCCTTTGGACCCTCCAGATCAACTTCGACAACTTCCAATGGCTTGCCAGCTTCAAAGGCAACCGCTGCACGCGTTTTCATGATTTCATCCCCCGAATATTTGGTTTTTCAACAGCTACAGAGCGGGCCGAAAAACCGCAAGCTTTACCTAAAGTAAGACCGCAGATCAGAAAAATGATTGACGTACCTCAAGAAGCAAGCCTACCCTTTGGCAGCTAACAAGATGCCTATAAATGGCACCAAGCAGGGTTCACACGTGACCCAAGAAGGCGGGATGGGAAAACCCACAGTCCATGACATAGCGCAGGCAGCAGGCGTGAGCCTGGCCACTGTCGACCGTGTGCTCAATGAGCGTCCGGGTGTGCGCACCATGACCGCTAGCCGGGTGCATGAAGCGATTGATAAGTTGGGTTATGTGCGCGATGTGCACGCCGCCAACCTGGCCCGTGGGCGGCACTATCGCTTTGCCTTCATTCTGCCAGATAGCCAAACGCAATTTATGGATGCGCTGCGCGAATCCATCGCTGAGGCCTCCAAGGGCATGCGTACTGAGCGGGCAGAATTTCGGATCATCGATGTGCCGCTCAACGATTCAGCGGCCATGATGCGATCACTTGGCGATGTGCTGGATGCGGGGCTGGATGGGATTGCCATCATGGCCAATGAGACGCCAGTTGTGCGCGACATGATCGCTCATCTCAAAGAGCAGAACGTTGCCGTTGCAACCCTTGTTACCGATCAGCCCAAGGCCGAGCGCGATCATTTTGTTGGTATTGATAACGTTGCTGCTGGACGCACTGCAGGCGTGCTGATGGGCCGCTTTTTGGCCGGGCAAACAGGCAAAATCATGCTGGTGGTCAACACCACCCTTGCCCGCGACATGATCGACCGGCGTGCGGGCTTTGATGAAGTGATCGCTCGTGATTTTCCAGGCCTCACCGTCTTGCCTTCGCTAGAAGGGTATGATGATCGGGAAAAAACCGCGCAAGTGGCGGCCCAATGTTTGTCCAACCATGATGATATCGTTGGCATCTACTGCATTGGCGCAGGCACCCGCGGGGTTACCCAGTCGGTGCGTGAGGCAGGGCTTGCTGGAAAGCTGGTTACGGTCTGTCACGAGCTGACACCAGCCACACGCAAAGGGCTGGAAGATGGGCTGATCAATGTCGTGATCAACCAGAATGTTGGCCACTTGGTTCGCTCAGCAACACGCGTTTTGAAAGCGCATTGCGATGGGCTCGATATCATTGAAAGCCAAGAACGCATTCGCATTGAAATCGTCATCAAAGAAAATTTGCCCTGATCAAACGGGCAAGCACGCTATAAACTGGGAGGCACATTTTATGAAAACCATCCAAGGCCCTGCGCTCTTTTTAGCGCAGTTCGCAGGCGATGATGCGCCGTTTAACAGCTGGGACAGCATCACCAAGTGGGCTGCGGATTGCGGCTACAAAGGTGTGCAAGTGCCAAGCTGGGATGGTCGCTTGTTCGATCTTACCAAAGCTGCTGAATCCAAAACTTACTGCGATGAATTTAAGGGGCAAGCCGCGGCCAATGGAATCACGGTTACCGAGCTTTCCACCCATTTGCAGGGCCAGCTTGTGGCTGTGCATCCGGCATATGATGCCGCTTTTGATGGGTTTGCTGACCCATCGGTGCATGGTAACCCTCAGGCCCGGCAGGAATGGGCCGTGGACCAAATGATGAAGGCGATCACGGCCAGTAAAAATCTAGGCCTAACCGCCCATGTCTCTTTTTCAGGCGCACTGGCATGGCCCTATGTCTATCCATGGCCACAACGCCCTGCCGGTCTGGTGGAGGCGGCCTTTGATGAGCTTGCCAAACGCTGGCGGCCAATCCTCGACCATGCTGAGGATAATGGCATCGACATTTGTTATGAAATCCATCCCGGTGAAGATCTGCATGACGGTATTTCGTTCGAGATGTTTTTAGAGCGTGTGAACAACCATACGCGCTGCAACATGCTCTATGATCCTTCGCACTATGTGCTGCAGCACATGGACTATTTGGCGAACATCGACATCTATCATGAGCGGATCAAAATGTTCCACGTGAAGGATGCCGAGCTAATCCCGTCAGGCCGACAGGGCGTTTACGGCGGCTATCAAAGCTGGGTGGACCGTGCCGGGCGCTTCCGCTCACTTGGCGATGGCCAGGTGGATTTCAAACAAGTGTTCTCCAAGCTCACCCAGTACGATTTTGACGGCTGGGCCGTGGTGGAATGGGAATGCGCGATGAAGCACCCCGAAGATGGTGCGCGTGAGGGCGCGCAGTTCGTGAAAGACCACATCATCCGCGTCACCGAGCGGGCGTTTGATGATTTCGCCGATGGCGGAACCGATGATGCGGCCAACCGCAAAATGCTTGGTCTGGGAGGATAACCGATGGCGATTAAAGGCAAAACAGAACACAACTCCGGTCGCATTCGCCTTGGCATGGTGGGTGGTGGGCGCGATGCGTTTATTGGCGGCGTTCACCGCATCGCCAGCCGCATCGATGACCGATTTGAGCTGGTGGCGGGCGCGTTCTCATCCACACCGGAAAAATCGCAAGCATCAGGCGCTGACCTGGGTGTAGATCCCTCGCGCGTTTATGATGATTACGCGGAAATGGCCAAGCGCGAAGGTCGCCTGAAAAATGGCATTGAAGCTGTGGCGATCGTAACACCCAACCACATGCACTATCCGGTGGCGCGTGAGTTTTTGAAGCGCGGCATCCACGTGATCTGCGATAAGCCGCTCACGTCCACTCTGGCAGAAGCCAAGAAGATGGTCGCGGCAGCTGAAAAATCAGATGCGCTGTTCGTCCTCACACATAATTACACTGGCTACCCTATGGTGCGGCAGGCTCGGGATATGGTGTCTGCAGGGCAGCTCGGCACAATTCGCGTTGTCCAGGCGGAATATCCCCAAGACTGGCTAACCGAGCCACTGGAACAGACCGGCATGAAACAAGCTGCCTGGCGCACCGACCCTGCCAAATCGGGTGCAGGCGGCTGCATTGGCGATATCGGCACGCACGCGTTCAATCTGGCATCTTTCGTTTCTGGCCTAGAGTTGGACGAGTTGTGCGCCGAGCTAACCAGCTTCGTTGATGGCCGCCGTGTGGATGACAACGCCAATGTGATGCTGCGCTTCAAAGGTGGTGCGCGCGGCATGCTATGGTCTTGCCAAGTGGCGCCGGGCAATGAGAACGCGCTGAAGCTGCGCATCTACGGCGAAAAGGGTGGCCTGGAATGGCACCAGGAAGAGCCCAACAGGCT
Source organism: Devosiaceae bacterium (assembly GCA_045105395.1). Classification (GTDB taxonomy): domain Bacteria; phylum Pseudomonadota; class Alphaproteobacteria; order Rhizobiales; family MH13; genus MH13. The sequence goes on from JBGCDM010000105.1 coordinate 22,408, forward strand.
ATGGTTCTCGCCCTTTGACCAACCGCCGCAAAAAATCACACGCGGTGGCGCGGGTTCTGGCGAAGCTGCCGGGCGCGCAACGCGCGTGCCGCCAGGGCATCCAGAAGGCTATCTGGAAGGTTTTGCAACCATCTACAGCGAGGCCGCTGAGGCCATTCGAGCCAAGCAAGCAGGCAAAGCTGCGCCACCTGAGGTGATGTATCCCACCGTTCATGACGGGCTTATCGGTGTTGGCTTTGTGGATGCATGCGTGCGTTCATCAGCGCGCAATGGTGCTTGGGTCGGCTTGAATATTTAATTTTTTCAATACACTAGCGCTTAACACTAAATGTTCACACAATTTTTGAGGTACGCACCTCATTTTTTCCTTTACTTGAGGTACGCACCTCAATTAGGGTTTCACTATTCTCCCCAGAAACGCCGCAAAAGGCGGCAGGGAGATCAAACGGGAGGAATTCCACGATGAAGACCATGAAATTTATGGCTGCAACCGCTCTTACCGGCGTGCTCGGCCTAACCGGCGCTGTTGGCCTACCGGCCACCGCCGCACAGGCCGAAGACCTAACGCTATGCTGGGCCGCCTGGGACCCTGCCAACGCCCTGGTTGAGCTTTCCAAACAATTTGAAGATGAGAGCGGCCACACGATGAACTTTGAGTTCATTCCCTGGCCAAACTTTGCCGACCGCATGCTCAACGAGTTGAACTCCGGTGGTCAGCTGTGTGACCTGCTGATCGGTGACAGCCAGTGGATCGGCGGCGGCGCTGAAAATGGCCACTATGTGCGCCTGAACGATTTCTTCGACAGCAGTGGCATTTCAATGGACGATTTCGCTCCAGCGACCGTCTATGCCTATTCCACATGGCCAAAAGGCTCGGAAAATTATTACGCCCTACCCGCCATGGGCGATGCCAATGGCTGGTTCTATCGCCGTGACTGGTTTGAGCGTGAAGATATCCGCGCGGCCTATATGGCTGAAACCGGCATGGAGCTGCGTGAGCCACAAACGCAGCGTGAACTGCTTCAGATCGCGCAGTTCTTCCAAGAGCGTGAGATCGATGGCCAGACCCGCTACGGCGCTGCCATCTTTACCGAGCGCGGTTCTGAAGGCATCACCATGGGTGCAACTGGCGCATTGTACGCCTGGGGCTTCCAGTATGAGCGCGAGCCTGGCACCTACGATATGCAGGGCGTGGTAAACTCCGCCGCCGCTGTTGAAGCGCTGGAGTTCTACAAAGAGCTGTATGAGACCGCCACACCTCCTGGCTACACAGACAGCTATATGGGCGAGTCTTTGGACGCGTTTAAGTCTGGCCAGGTTGCCATGGCGATGAACTGGTTTGCCTTCTTCCCAGGCCTTTATGCTGATCCGGATATTGGCGGCGACACGATCGACTTTTTCGTGAACCCACCACAGGAAGTTGCAGCCTCTACCCTTGGCGGCCAGGGCATCTCGGTTGTTTCCTATTCAGAAAACCAGGAAGCCGCCCTGGAGTACATACAGTGGTTCGCGCAGCCTGCTGTGCAAGCCCAGTGGTGGGAGCTTGGTGGCTATTCAGCGCATAATTCTGTGCTGAATGATCCAGGCTTTGCTGAAAGCGCACCGTTTGCTGGTGACTTCCTAGAAGCCATGGGTGGCGTGCAGGATTTCTGGCAAGAGCCAGCCTATGCTGAGCTTCTTCTGGCCATGCAAAAGCGCCTGCACGATTATATCGTGGCCGATCAGGGCACAGCGCAGGAAGCGCTAGACCTGTTGGTTGAAGATTGGACCGAGACCTTCGAAGACGAAGGCCTGCTCTAAGAGTTCCTCCCTGGGAGGCTTCTGCCTCCCGCAAAACTATGGTCGCCCGGCTCACCTTTTTTAGGCTGGGCGGCCTCTTTGAAGGGCTTGTTGATCACCCACTGGCAGGGCTAGCCTGCTGAGTTCTGTGACCCAAAAAAAGCAACGAACCAAGGACATCGACCTGTGTCAGAGAACACGATAGAGCGCGCTGCCAAAGCGACGCCGCCCTCCGTTGCGCGCAAAATCCGGGGGCTTAGCGACCGCGCGATTGCCTGGATTTTCGTCGGCCCCTCGATCTTCCTGTTGTTGGCGATCAACATCTTCCCGCTGATCTGGACGATCAATCTGTCGTTCACGAACTTCCGGGCCAACCGGCCCAATCGCGAAGTTGACTATATTGGTCTGCGCAACTACGAGCGCATCCTCACCGATAGCGATATTTGGCTGACGATGCAGGCCACCGCGCACTTCCTGTTTTGGACGATTGCGCTGCAGGTGCTGATCGGCTTCACGCTGGCCTATCTGATCAACAAAAAGTTCAAGGGCAATGATCTTTGGACGACGATCATTGTGCTGCCCATGATGCTCTCGCCTGCAGTGGTCGGCAACTTCTGGACGTTCCTCTACCAGCCGCAAATCGGCTTGTTCAACTATGTCATCTCCTTTTTCACCGGCATCGACCCCTCCTCCTTCCAAATGATCGGGGATGTGAACCTTGCCCCCTGGTCCATTGTGATTGTGGACACCTGGATGTGGACGCCGTTTGTGATGCTGATTTGCCTGGCAGGGCTTCGAAGTATCCCCGACTATATTTATGAGGCTGCCGAGGTGGACCGCGCGTCCAAGTGGCGGCAATTCTGGACCATCACGGTACCGATGGTGCTGCCGTTTCTCATGCTGGCAGTGCTGTTTCGCGGGATTGAGAACTTCAAGATGTTCGATCTTGTGGTGCAGCTCACTGGCGGCGGACCTGGCTCGGTTACCGAAGTTACGTCCATCAATCTAAAACGTGAAGCGTTTGAGAAGTGGCGCACCGGCTACGCCTCCGCCTACGCGATTATTCTGTTTGTGACGGTCTTCGGCCTCGCCTCTATCTATGTGAAGGCGCTTAACAAGGTGAAAGAACGATGAGCTTTTCCATCACCGAACCCTCCAAGCGCCAGAAGTGGTTCGCCGGCACGCTGGTCATCGTCTATGCGCTGGTGACCATGCTGCCGCTGGCCTGGATTTTCATGACAGGCTTCAAGTCGCCGTCCGATGCGATTTCCTATCCGCCGCAGATTGTTTTTGAGCCGACCTTGGAAGGCTATGTGAACCTGTTCACGCAGCGCACCCGGCAAACGCAAGACTTCTTGGACGCCAACCCAGCTGAGGAATGGTACGACGAGATCGTGCGCCAATACGATATGGTGATCGTTGGTCCATCCAAGTTTGGCGAGCGGTTCATGAACTCGGTGATCATCGGGTTTGGATCCACATTCCTGTCAGTATTCCTGGGAACTTTAGCAGCCTATGCCTTCAGTCGGTTCAAGATACCGCTGGCCGATGATCTGCTGTTCTTCATTCTTTCAACGCGCATGATGCCACCCATTGCGGTGGCGATCCCGATCTTCCTGATGTATCGCGAACTTGGTCTGTCGGACACGCATCTGGGCATGATCCTGCTCTATACAGCAGTGAACATTTCGTTGGCAGTGTGGCTGCTCAAAGGCTTTATTGACGAGATACCCCGGGAGTATGAGGAGGCCGCGCTGATTGATGGCTACACGCGCTTTCAGGCGTTCTACAAAATCGTGTTGCCGCAAGCGGCCACTGGCATCGCCTCAACTGCCATCTTCTGCTTGATCTTCGCCTGGAATGAGTATGCGTTCGCTGTGCTTCTCACCTCTGGCACCGCGCAAACCGCGCCACCCTTCATCCCCACCATCATTGGTGTAGGCGGCCTGGATTGGCCAGCGGTGGCCGCTGGTGCGACGATCTTCTTGCTGCCGGTGATGATCTTCACCGTGATGCTTCGGAAGCATCTTCTTCGCGGCATTACGTTTGGGGCGGTGCGCAAATGACGATTGAAAAAACCAACGGGCTCGCCCCAAACCATTCTCATTGGCTCTGCGCTGTCAGCACAACCGCGAGTGGGGCGGTGCGCACATGAGCTGGTTCATCAAAGGGATTTTGGGTCGTAGGCGTGGCCCATGGGAGATGCTGGCAACCATCCTCATTGCGCTGGGCGTCTTCATGCTCATGCAGCCTTTCGCACTGGTGGCCTACACCTATTCCTTCATCGTCACGCTGGTGGGCACGGTTATGTTCATCATCGTCAGCCATTTCCGGGAGTAGGCAATTGGCTGAAATCATCATCAAAAACCTGCGCAAAGAGTTCGGTGACTTCACCGCAGTGCAGTCCTCATCCTTCAAAATTGAGGATGGCGAGTTTTTCATGCTGCTTGGGCCCTCAGGCTGCGGCAAGACCACCACGCTGCGCATGATTGCCGGGCTGGAATTGCCAACATCGGGCGAGATTTACATAGATGGCGAGGAGGTCAGTCAAAAGCCTGCAAGCCAGCGCGATATCGCCATGGTGTTCCAGATGTTCGCACTCTATCCGCACATGAATGTGCGCAAAAACATCTCTTACCCACTGGTGAGCCAAGGCATGCCGGGCCGCCAAGTGAAGGCCAAGGTGGCAGAGGTGGCAAAAATCCTTGGGATTGAAGACATTCTCAATCGCCCCGTCGGCGGACTATCAGGCGGTGACCGCCAACGCGTGGCGCTTGGCCGTGCCATTGTGCGCGATCCCAAAGCCTTCATGATGGATGAGCCGCTGGGTGCACTGGATGCAGAGTTCCGCGAGCACATGGCCGAAGAACTGCGCGCGCTGCACGACCGGATGGGCGCGACCACGGTGTACGTTACGCACGATCAGCTGGAAGCCATGCAAATGGGCGACAAGATTGTGGTGATGAACCATGGCGTTATCGAGCAGTTTGGAACGCCGCAGGATATTTACGACAAGCCAGCCACCAAATTCGTGGCCAACTTTATCGGTTCACCGCCGATGAACTTTCTTAAAGGTCATGGCGCGCTGGAGACAGGCGCGACCAAAGTGGGCCTTCACCATCATGAGATTGCGATTCCAGAGATGCGTGAGCCGTTTGATGGCGACATCACTGTTGGGGTGCGCCCGGAGCATGTGAAACTGTCCGATGAGGGTGCCTATCGCGGCGAAATTCTTGCCACTGAATATCTGGGCACCACACAAATCTTGACGCTCGACACCGCAGCAGGTGAACTCAAAGCGCGTATAGGCTCGGAGCTACCAGCTACGGTGGGCGATAGTGTCGGCCTTAGCTTCAATGCCTCTACGCTCACCCTGTTTGACAATCAGTCTGGCCGCGCCTTGCGAAGCAACCTCAACGAAGGAGTACTGAACCAGGGAGGGCATCCACATGGCTGAAGTATCCCTCTCCGGCATCAGCAAAGCCTTTGGCGCGACACAGGCCGTCGACGCCATCACCATGGATATTCCCGATGGGGCCTTTGTGGTTCTGCTGGGGCCAACTGGTGCAGGCAAAACCACCACGCTGTGACTCATCTCTGGCTTAGAAAAACCCGATGCTGGTGACATCACCATTGGCGGGCAATCGGTGACAAACCTTACCCCGGCGCAGCGCGATGTGGCGATGGTGTTCCAGCAGTATTCGCTTTATCCGCATATGAGCGTGCGGGACAATTTGGCCTTTCCGCTGCGCTCGCCCATCCTGCGCACGCCAGAGGCTGAAATTGCCAAGAAGGTGCAAGATGTCGCTGATGTACTGCAAATCCCGCACAAGCTGGACAACAAGGCCACTGAGCTATCTGGCGGTGAAATGCAGCGCGTTTCGATTGGTCGTGCGTTGGTGCGAGACCCATCAATTTATCTGATGGATGAGCCGCTCTCCTCGCTGGATGCCAAGCTTCGCACCGATTTGCGGGTGGAGCTGAAGCGCATCCATGCCAGCCTTGGCGCGACGCTGCTTTATGTAACGCATGACCAGATCGAAGCGATGACCATGGCCAGCCATGTGGGCGTGCTGGATGAGGGTAAGCTGGTGCAGTTTGGGTCTCCGCGAGAGATTTATGAGAACCCGGTAAGCCAGTATGTGGCGGGCCGCCTTGGCCTGCCACGCATCAACCTGCTGCCAGCAGATCTGTTTGCAGGCGCGCCTGATGGTGCTGCTAAAATTGGTATGCGGCCAGAGCATATCCAGCAGGGTGAAGGCAAAGACAGCACGGTGGTGCGTGTTGAGCATCTGGGTGATCAAACGCGCTTACACCTTACCCTTGAAGGGCATGATATCATTACGCTCACTGATGTTCATACCGATCTTAAACCTGGAAATACTCTGCCCATCCAACCGCGCAAACCACTCTATTTCGCTGCCGATGGCGCACGTGTCGGCACTGCCAGTTCTTAAGGAGACTTGCCATGAAACAGTTCATCAACAGCAAGGAAACGCTGGTTACCGAGGCGATTGACGGGCTATTGCGCACGGCCAATGGCAAGCTTGCGCGGCTGGATGGCTATCCGCATATCAAGGTTGTGGTGCGCACCGACTGGGACAAATCCCAGGTGGCGCTGGTTTCCGGTGGTGGGTCTGGCCATGAGCCAAGCCATGCAGGCTTTGTCGGCCAGGGCATGCTAACGGCGGCGGTGTGCGGTGATGTTTTTGCCTCGCCCTCAGTGGATGCAGTGCTGGCAGGTATTTTGGCCGTTACGGGCAAAGCTGGCTGCCTGCTGATCGTGAAAAACTACACCGGAGACCGACTTAACTTTGGTCTGGCTGCAGAGCGCGCACGCGCCCTTGGCCATAAAGTGCAGATGGTGGTGGTGGATGATGATATCGCCCTGCCCGACCTGCCCCAGGCTCGCGGCGTGGCTGGCACGCTGTTCGTGCACAAAATCGCCGGGGCGCTGGCCGATCAAGGCGCTGATCTTGATACCGTAGCCAATGTGGCCAACCAAGTGATTGAGGGCGTTGTGTCCATTGGCATGTCTTTGGACACGTGCACGGTGCCTGGGTCTCCCAAAGAAGACCGGATCGAGTTCGGCAAAGCTGAACTTGGCCTTGGCATTCACGGTGAGGCAGGCATTGAGCAGGTGGACTATGCCGGCGCGCGCGATGCGATGCACATGGTGGTAGACAAGCTGGCACCTAATATGGGCGATGGGCAGCACGTTGCCCTACTGAACAATCTTGGTGGCGCGACCCCACTGGAAATGTCGGTTCTGGCCGAAGAGCTAGCCCGTTCTAGCGTTGGTGCTAGTGTCAGCCATATGGTTGGACCTGCCCTCATGATGACCTCGCTGGATATGCAAGGTTTCTCGGTTTCGCTGCTTCCGCTGTCGGATAGCTTTGCAGATGCACTGGCGGCACCTGTTGCGCCATGGGCTTGGCCCGGCATGTTGCCTGTCACGGGCATACCCATTGTTGCCCTGCCCGATGGCTTAGCGCCCATTCAGCCCTCGCCATCGGAACATCCAGAAACCAAGGCGTTCCTCACCCAATGCTGCCAGATATTGATTGAGGCAGAAAGCGACCTCAACGCGCTGGATGCCAAGTCGGGTGACGGCGATACCGGTTCAACTTTGGCTGGTGCATCGCGGGCGCTGATCGGCGCGCTGGACCGCCTGCCGCTGGCCGATACAACGCAGCTTTATCGCGCACTTGGCCAGGAACTTTCCCAGACCATGGGCGGGTCCTCGGGCGTGTTGCTCGCCATCTTCTTTGCTGCTGCTGGTGATGCGTCTGCCAATGGCGCGAGCACCGTGGGTGCGTTGCAGGCAGGCCTTGACCGAGTACGCCAAGTTGGCGGCGCTGAACCGGGCGACCGCACGATGATTGATGCGCTTCACCCTGCACTCAATGCGCTTGAATCTGGCCTTGGTGCCGCCGCCAAAGCTGCCCGCGCGGGCGCTCAGGCGACAGCGAAAATGACCAAGGCCAAAGCTGGTCGCGCGACCTATATCTCTGAGGAAAAATTGGCTGGCCATAATGACCCAGGCGCTGAAGCTGTCGCCCGACTGCTGGAACAGATTGCATAAACGCTGATGTTTATTGGATTAGATCTTGGAACGTCCGGCCTTAAAGGCATTGTGCTGGATGACGACCAAAACTTGGTTGCCTCGGCCAGCGCTAGCCTAACTGTGTCACGGCCACATCCAGGTTGGTCGGAGCAAGATCCTGCTCACTGGATATCCGCTTGCAAGCAAGTTCTGGCTGAATTGGCCAGCAAGATCGATATGGCACGCGTTGCGGGCATTGGGCTATCAGGGCAGATGCATGGTGCGACGGCGCTGGATGCTGCTGATCAGGTCCTTTGGCCGTGCATTCTGTGGAACGACACGCGCTCGGCCGATGAGGCTGCCGCGATGGACGCAGACCCAGACTTCCGCAAGCTGTCCGGCAACATCGTTTTTCCAGGATTTACTGCGCCGAAGATCGAGTGGCTGCGGGTCCATCATCCTGATGTTTTCGACACAATTGCCAAAGTGCTATTGCCCAAGGATTATTTGCGGCTCTGGTTCACAGGTGAACATGTGGCAGAAATGTCCGATGCGACTGGCACCAGTTGGCTGGATACCGGCGCGCGCGACTGGTCCGATGCGCTGCTGACCACATGTCACCTCACCCGCGATCACATGCCAAGGTTGGTGGAAGGTTCAGAGGTTTCTGGCGGCGTGCGCAACGAAGTTGCGACCCAGTTTGGACTTAAACCAGGCACGCCTGTTGCCGGTGGTGGCGGGGACAATGCATCCTCGGCCATAGGCGTTGGCGTGGTGAAGGCCGGGCAGGCTTTCGTCTCTCTTGGCACATCAGGCGTACTGTTTGCAGCCAATGATAGCTATCGCCCAGACGCACAAACCGCTGTGCACACCTTTTGCCATGCTGTGCCAAACACCTGGCACCAGATGGGGGTGATCCTGGCCGCAACCGATGCGCTAGCTTGGTACGCCAATCTCGTGGGCGATGATCCAGCAACACTTACCAATGGCCTTGGTGACCTACGAGCGCCCAGCGATACCGTGTTTCTTCCCTACCTGGGTGGGGAGCGTACACCGCTCAATGATGCCGCCATTCGAGGAGCGTTCATCGGGTTAGACCACACGACCGACAGCAAGGCCGCCACGCGCGCCGTGCTCGAAGGGGTGACCTTTGCCCTTAAAGACTGCCAGATGGCGCTGGCCGCGACAGGCACCACGCTGGAAAGCGTGACGGCGGTTGGTGGGGGCAGTGCATCACTGTACTGGCTTGAAGCCATTGCCACGGCACTTAACGTGCAGATTGATGTACCAGAGGATGGCGAACTGGGCGGAGCTTTCGGCGCGGCACGCCTGGGCATGATGGCGGCAACTGGCGCCGGAGCCGAGCTTGCTACATCGCCTAAGATGGAGCGGCACATTGTGCCCAACGCAACACTGACACACGCATTTGAAGATGGATACGCGCGCTACACAAGAACGCGCGATGCAATCAGGGGATTATCATGAGCACTTTTTTCGGGGACATTCCAAAGGTTCGTTACGCTGGGCCTGATAGCGATGAAACCTTCGTCTATCGCCACTACAACCCTGATGAAGTGGTGATGGGCAAGCGCCTGGAAGATCACCTACGCTTTGGTGTTGCCTACTGGCATTCATTTGCCTGGCCGGGCGGCGATCCGTTTGGTGGGCAAACGTTTGAACGGCCATGGTTTGAAGGATCTGGGCTTGGCAATGCAATGGATCTGGCACGGCTAAAGGCCGATGTCGCCTTCGAAATGTTCGACATTCTGGATGCGCCGTTTTTCTGCTTCCATGATGCCGATGTGCGCCCTGAGGGCGAAAATTTCTCCGAAAACCAACGCAATTTTGAAGCCATCGTCGATTTGTTTGCCCAAAAGATGGAAACTTCCACAACCAAACTGCTTTGGGGCACGGCGAACCTCTTCTCCCATCGCCGGTTTATGTCAGGCGCGGCAACCAACCCGGACCCTGATGTGTTCGCCTGGTCAGCGGCCACCATCAAGTCCTGCATGGATGCCACCCACAAGCTTGGCGGCGCAAACTATGTGCTGTGGGGTGGCCGTGAGGGTTATGAAACGCTGCTCAACACCGATCTGAAACGTGAGAGCGAGCAGGCCGGGCGCATGCTGGCCAAAGTGGTGGATTACAAACACAAGATCGGTTTTGAAGGCGCGATCCTCATTGAACCCAAACCGCAAGAACCGACTAAGCATCAGTATGATTATGATGTGGCAACGGTGTACGGCTTCCTGAAACGTTTTGGCCTTGAGAACGAGGTGAAGATGAACATCGAGCAGGGCCATGCGATCCTTGCTGGGCACTCATTTGAGCATGAGTTGGCCATGGCAACTTCACTGGGCATTTTCGGCTCGATCGATATGAACCGCAACGACTACCAATCTGGCTGGGATACTGATCAGTTCCCCAACACTGTGCCAGAAGTTGCGCTGGCCTATTACGAGGTTCTGCGGGCTGGTGGATTCACCACTGGCGGCACCAATTTTGATGCCAAACTGCGTCGCCAATCGCTTGATCCGCAAGATCTGATCCTTGCTCATGTTGGCGCGATGGATGTGTGTGCCCGTGGGCTAAAGGCAGCCGCAGCCATGCTGGAGGATGGTAAGCTGGAGGCGCTACGCGCTCAGCGCTATGCCCGGTGGGATACCCCGCAAGCACAGCAAATGCTAGCAAGCGATGATCTGGAGACGATTGCTGCCAGCGTTGCATCAAGCGGCCTGCAGCCCGAACCAAAATCCGGGCAACAGGAAATGCTGGAAAACCTAGTGAACCGTTACGTTTAGGCGGCTTCAGGCTCCCGATTGCCTTTGCCAACCAAGGCTTGTGGATCCTCAATTGGCTGATCAAACTCGATCCCAGCGCCGCCATCGGCTAAGCGACGCACGGTGCCGGTCAGCGTTATGCCGTCGGCCATTTCCATGCTGATTTGGTCGCCCACATCAACACCATCAACCAAGGCCAGCTTAGCACCACTGGTGCTTGCATCCATAAGTTTGGTGCGGCGACGGCGGCCAGCGGATGTGATCAACACGCATTCGGACATCTTATCCCTTATTGCACCGCGACGATCTTCCACGTCCTTGGAGACCTGCACCAGGAACGCTTCGATTTGTCCGAGCAAACCGCCTGCCGTGCCTGCCAATTTATCTGCTGTTTCGTTGACTGTGTTGGCTTCACTGGCAGTGTTCTCAATCGACTGACTGACAGAGGCCACGTTGCTGGCCGCCGTTTCTGTACCGCTCGAGGCAGCGCCTACAGAGTTGGCGATCTCTTGGGTTGCCGCCTCCTGCTGTTCCACTGCACCTGCGATGGATGTTGTCAGCTCGCGAATTTCATTGATCGCTTGGGTGATTGCGACAATAGAATCCACGGTCCCAGATGTGGAGGTCTGGATACCGGCGATCTGTTGGCCAATCTCTTCGGTCGCTTTTGCGGTTTGGGTCGCAAGTTCTTTTACCTCTGAGGCAACAACAGCGAAACCACGCCCTGCATCGCCAGCCCTTGCAGCCTCGATGGTGGCATTGAGTGCAAGCAAGTTTGTCTGCTCGGCGATATCAGAAATCAAGCCGATAACAGTTCCGATATGATCAGCGGCATTGGACAGCTGGGCAACATCCGTGTTGGTTGCATCCGCGCGCTGCGCCGCTGCATCCATCAGTGAACTTACCTTATGGGTTTGCCCAGAAATTTCACGGATAGAAGCACTTAGCTCCTCGGTTGCAGCAGCCACTGTTTGCACATTCGACGATGCACCAGTTGAGGCAGAATGTGCGGATTGCGCATCTTCGGCTGCAGTTTGTGCAACCGTCAGCAGGCGTTCGGCCAACCCTCGCATATTGTCAGTATGGCCTGAAACCTCTTCACTCGTAACATCAATTTGGCCGCGAAAGCTCTGCACGATCTTCTCGATGTGCGCTTGTCTGGCACGTTCATGATCACGATCATGGTGCGCTTTCTTTTCCAGCTCCAGCCGGTCGATAGCGTTCTCACGGAAGGTTTCTACCGCTTTGGCCATGTCACCCACTTCATCGGTGCGCCATGTTTCTCCCACGGAAATGTTGATGTTGTTGGCAGCCAGCGCGCGCATGGTTTTGGCCAGACGCCGGATGGGCGGCGCGATAGACTTGGCAACAAAGTAGCAAACAAGGGCGGTGAGCATAATCAACGCCGCCAACATGCCAGCCAGCGCCCAGAAAGCGGTGCTCGCAGCATTGGCAGCTTCATAGGCTGTACCTGCGATACCTGCAGCGATCTGATCTTCCACAGCCTTCAACGCATCGATGCGCGCAGTGCTTATAGCAAACCATTGTGGGCCGGTGACACTAGAAATGTCGCCGCCATAGGGCGCCGCGGTTGCCAACGCGCGCAGCTCTGCAACATTGCTGCTGATCGTTCCTGCTAGCTGCTGTTCGAAATAGGCGATTTCTTCGGCTGTGGCGTATTGGCGGAACCGTGCAAAAAACACATCCTGCATCGCGCCAAGGCGAATAAAATTGCGATATACGGGCTGGGCAAAGGTTCCGCTGCCAAAGCCTGCAGCGCCCATGGCGCGCTCAATACCGGCGCGTTCTTTACCTTGCAGCAAGCCGATATAGCTCAGCACTGGACGCAGCATGGTGCCATCATCAATAACGGTGGTGATGCTTTCCACCACACCCAGCAGGTCGGTGATAAGCGGGGTATAATAACCCGCCATGTCGCCAACACTTATGGACAGACTGTCGACGGCGGTGCGGCGATCGCGCAACTGCTCCAGGGCGGCCCGTGCCTCGTCCAGCGGTGCTGTGATGATGGGAATATCCAACCCAGCAGCCAGATCGGAGAAGGTTGTTTGAAACAGCGACAACTGCTCATCGGTTAGCAAGCGCTGATCGCCAATCACATCTGCAAAGGACTGGCCACCGGACCCAATGAAGCCCGCCGACATGCCACGTTCTTTTTGCAACTCATGCACAAGATTAGAAACGCTTGGAGCAAGAGTGACGGCCTCACCGATGAACAGACTCTGGTTCTTCCGGTCGCGCTCCTCGGCCAGATTCACAAAACCCAACCCGATCAGTGCCAACATTGGGATCAGGCAAAGCACCATAATCCGGGTATAGATCGTGACATTGAGCATCATGCGCGCCATGGCGGCCTCTCCTTAACGTGAGCGGCTACCAAGCCCCGAAACTGGTTAACGCTTTACTAGCAGCAACGGAAATTTTCGCGAATTGCGACACCTGGCTTGGCTTGCCGTAAGGGCAGGTTCGAGTTTGCACTGCGGTTGCCCATTATGAGCATTATGTAAGCCTAAGTTGGGCTTCAGTTCGCGACTAACTGCGTCGTAATTCCGGACCAATCAGCGCTGTTAGCTCGACACTATTTCAGCTTGTCTGGCGCTAATTCCGGACCAAAGCATTGGTCGCTTGGACGGTTTTTTGTGCACCTTGTGTCGTGAGCATTTCAAGCTTTTCGACGACCGGCCCAACGAAAAGTGGGTTGTTCGCAAGGTCATCACCGAACATAGATTGGATGCCCATAAGGGCCTGCGCTAAACTGCTAGGGCTTGCGCTTTTTTTTGCCACCTTCTCAGCAATTTCCTCGGCTATCGGGTCCTGAATTGTAATGGGCTTGCCCGCTTCATCTATACCCTTCACGTACCGCATCCAGGCGGCAATGCCCAAGGCCAAGCGATCAATGCTTTGGCCATTCATCAGGCGCTGCCTGATAGTATCAAGCAAGCGCTGCGGCAATTTAAGCGAGCCATCCATCGCGATTTGATAGGTCTTATGTTTCAAAGTTGTATTGGCAAAGCGCAGCAGCAACGCATCGCGATAGGCCGGTAGATCAATGCCTTCTGGCATCTGCAAAGTTGGCATGACTTCGAGCGTCATAAGGTCATGGATGAGGGTGCGAAAGGCCACGTCCTGTATGGTATCAGCAACCGTTTCATGCCCAGCTAGAAAACCCAAATAAGCGATTGTGGAATGGCTGCCATTGAGCATGCGTAGCTTCATCTTTTCGTAGGGCTCAACATCGCCTGCCATCGTCACGCCATGAGGCTCCCAAGCAGGCCGACCTTGCGGGAAATTGTCTTCCACAACGAACTGACTGAACGGCTCACTCATCACTGGCCAGGCATCGTGCACGCCTAGCGTTGAAGCCATAGCTGCACGATTCTCATCCGTTGTGGCCGGAACAATGCGGTCCACCATCGTAGACGGACAGGCCAAATTGTCTTGCGCCCAATCGATAGCTTCGGGTGCGTTTTTCTGCAGGTAGTCCAGCATAATCTGCCGAAGCAAAGCGCCATTGGATGGCAGATTATCGCAGGAAAGAAGTGTGAAAGCAGGCAAGCCGGCTTGCCGGCGTGCCAGCAAACTGCGGGCAAGCCAGCCTATGGCCGAGCGCGGATACCCATCAGTGGTCAAGTCATGTTGGATATCAGGGTGATCGAGGTTGAGCCGGCCGGTAGCAGGATCATAGCAATACCCCTTCTCGGTAATGGTTAGCGATACAATGCGCGTATCGGGGCTTAGCAATGCAGCTTCTAGGCGTTCAGGCTCTTGCGGCGCCACCACGACCTGTTGCAATGCCCCAATCACTTGGACTGATAGCCCCTCATCGCCTTCTACGCCTAAACTGTACAGGCCATTTTGCGGGCTTAGCGCATCGCGTGTATCAGACGAGCGAAGGCTAACGCCGCAAATTCCCCAGCGCGGGTCATCAAATAAGCAAGCCTCAATATAACTAGCCATATGCGCGCGGTGAAACGCTCCAAGGCCTAAGTGTACAATGCCAGTTTTCAGCGACGCTCGGTTATAAGCCGGGCATAGAACAGACGGGTTAAGTGAGCGCAGGATAGCGTCTGACAACCGAGTCATGGCGCATCCAAACGATAGGCGCGGCGCGCCAAACCCACCGCCAAATCATCCATGAGAGCGCGCGCCTCTTCCATAGAAAGGGTATGCTCGGCGACGAGCTTGGCAAGATTACCAGCTTCCACCCGGCGATACATGTCGTGGCGTGCAGGAACAGATAGCAAGGCGCGCGTGTCATCAACAAAACCTGCTGTGTTGTAAAAGCCAGCGGTTTCGGTAACCGCATCGCGGTAACGGCGCATGCCCTGCGGGCTATCAAAATACCACCAGGGCGCACCAAGAGTAATCGCGGGAAAAGCACCAGCCAGAGGCGCAAGCTCACGCGAATATGTTGTCTCATCCAGCGTGTAGAGGATGAGGCCAAAGTTTGGTTCAAACCCGAACGCGTTGAGCAATGGTTGCAAATTTTCGAGCCATTGTGTTGGCCCAGGAATATCGAAACCTTTGTCCGGCCCATAGCGCTCAAAAACACTGTGCGCATAGTTACGCCGCGACCCGGCATGGATCTGCATGACCAGACCATCATCCACACTCATGCGTGCCATTTCAAAAAGCATCTGCCCCTCAAACTGGGCTGCCCCATCAGCCGACAGTGAGCCTGCATGGGCAGCATCCAACAGCGCCTGACAGGCCGAGCTGCCAAGGTCATGCGTGGTTGGGTGAACGACGCCATGATCGGTGGCTGTTGCGCCCAGCGCCTTAAAATATGCACGCCTATTGGCAAGCGCCGAAAGGTAACCACTCCAAACGGCCACATCCTCACCCGCTTGCTCACCAAGCTTTGCCATCGATGCTGCAAAGGCGGGATGCAAAGGATTTGTTACCGCGTCAGGCCGAAAGGTTGGGATAATGCCTTTATAGCCTTCCGCTTTCAGAGCCTTATGATGCGCCAGATCGTCGGTCGCATGATCGGTGGTCGCCAAAATTTCCAAATTGAAACGATCAAAAAGCGCGCGCGGGCGAAATGCTGGCGAGGCCAATTGGTCATTGATATGATTATAAATCTGATCGGCACTGGCAACGCTCATAGCTTCGCGCACGCCTAAAACCTCATAAAGCGCATGATCGAGCCACATGCGTGATGGCGTGCCTCGAAACAGGTGGTAGTGGGACGCGAAGACACGCCAGGCATCACGCGGGTCGACATCAGCACGCGAGCCATCGGCGCGTGGCACCCCAAGGGCATCATAGCTCACGCCCTGGCTGATCAGCATACGCAGAACATAATGATCAGGAGTGACCAAAAGTTCGGTTGCATTGGCAAACGGTGTGTTGGTGGCAAACCAACTGGCTTCGCAATGGCCGTGCGGGCTAACGAGCGGGGCCTGCGCGACTTGCTCATAAAGCGCGCGAGCAATTGTGCGCGTCTCAGGATCAGGCGGTAATAGACGATCAGGGTGCAGCAAAAATTGAGGTGTTGTCATCGAGCGGTCCCATCGCAAGCGCCAAAAGGTGGCCAAGCCATAGCGGGTTTCCTCGCAGCGCTTCAAGCAACATGCATCAACCTCTGCACTTGCCGCTAAAATTTTCGATCGTCATGGGAGAGCGATGCGGGTGGCTTAAATTGGGCAGAAGAGATTGCGCGGGGCCATTGAACGGCGGCAGGCTGTATCGGTAGGCTAGGGTAAAGGCGTTTTGGAAGGCCTTAACCTGAACTTGGCTTAAAGCTTTGGTTTGGCCAGCGTGTCACGCAGCATAATCGCTGTTTCCAGGCGAACTGCCTCGCGCGGGGCACCATCACGCAGCATATCAATGAGGACGCCGGCCGCCCGTTTACCCATTTGTCGATGCGGCACATGAACCGTTGTTAAAGCGGGCGAGGAAACCTGCGCCAATTCAATGTCATCAAAACCGGTTATCGACACATCTTTGGGCACATCCACGCCCATTTGCCGCGCCATATTCAAAGCACCAACCGCCAAAACGTCATTACCACACATGATTGCCGTTGGCCGATCATCAACTTCCATAAGCTTTTTGAACGATTCTGCGCCATTGCTGATGGAATAGGTCACATCCAATGTCGTTAAGCTGTCCGACTGCAAACCCGCAGCACTAATCGCATCTCGGATACCTTCCATGCGCTCACGCGCCCTATCATTATGGGTACGTAACGCTGAAATGACCCCAATACGGGTATGGCCCAGAGCCAAAACTTTTTCGGCCAATCCACGCATGGCGGCTCTGTTGTCGAAGCCAACAGAGGCGGCATCAATGCCACGATCATACGTCCAAGCATTGACAAACGGCAGGCCACGCTTGGCCAAAAACTCATAAATACCAGGGTCACGATCATGGCCGATGAGCATCAAAGCATCGACACCGCGTGCCACCAAATTGCGAATTTGCTCAGCTTCCAAATCCTGCCGATAGGCAGAGCTGGCGACCAAAAGCGTGAAGCCAAACTCGCCCAATTCCTCTTGGAAAGCTTGAAGTCCGCGGGCAAAAATCGCGTTTTCCATGGTCGGAATAATCGCGCCAATCGTGCCACTTTTGTTGGCGGCTAGTGTTTTTGCGCTGAAATTGGGCGCATAGCCAAGCTCATCCACAGCTTTTAGAACCCGCTCACGAGTCGCAGGAATTACCAGGTCTGGTTCGTTCAGGCAGCGCGATACGGTGGCCGTAGAAACATTGGCACGGTGCGCCACATCCTGGATTGTAGGTCCCGCGCGGCGGCGCTTTTCGCTGATTGTTTCGTTGGTATTTCCAACAGCGCTCATGGTTCATTTCCTGCACCGGCCCGTTCGATGCGGACCATCGCACCCTAGATTAGCGGCCACGCTAAAGGAAGCCTTGTACGAATTGTCGCAGCGAGGGGTTTACATTCTCAAATGTAAGCGCTTACATATGTTTGTTGGTGCGACCAAGGAAAAGAAAAATGTACTTTGCACTCGCCGCTCTGCTCTTCCTCGCATTCGTCGGAAACGTCGTTTCCGGGGCGTCTGACGGAACAGCTATACTTAGCAATGTGCAGGAAATGCTGTTGCTCGTTGCCGCCGCGATTAGCTTCTCGGCGGCTATTCTCATCGCCGAGTCAAAGGCGAAATCAAACAATGAAAAATCAGAATGATCCCCAGGGAGGACTCCATGAACGATAAAACCGAAATTAAGTCGATTGAACGCCGCAACTTTATGCGTCTTGCTGCCAAAGGTGGCTTTACAGCAGCTGTTGTAGCTGGCGCTGGCGGCATGCTGCTGACAGACGAAGCAATGGCGCAGACGGCCGCTGAAGAGCGTGAGCGCGAAGAAGCTGCTGATCACATTATGACGCTGGCAACAGCTTATGTGCTCGGCGCATCGCGCAGCTACCCAATCATGCAGCTGGACCTCAAAGAGAACATCCAGAACATGACCAACGGCAAAGTCTATGTACGACTTGCTCCGGGTGGCCAGCTAGGCGCCGGTGGTGCACTTGCACAAGCAGTCCAGGGCGGCACAATTCAGTGTGCGCAGCACAGCCTCGCCAACTTTGCGCCATTTGCATCTGTGGTTGATCTTATCAACCTTCCTTACTTCTGTGGTTCCAACCAGCGCTTCA
Source organism: Devosiaceae bacterium (assembly GCA_045105395.1). Taxonomy (GTDB): domain Bacteria; phylum Pseudomonadota; class Alphaproteobacteria; order Rhizobiales; family MH13; genus MH13. Next base: position 40,652 of record JBGCDM010000105.1, read on the forward strand.
CCAACCTTACGTCGTCTGACGCATGGAAGCAGGAAGTGGACCCCAAGATTGCTGCTTCAGGCTTCAAGGCACTGTTCTACATCGTGATCGATCCACGCGTTGTGGCGGTTCGTCAGGGCGGCAACGCCGTGATCACACCAGGCGATTTGGATGGCGTGAAGTTCCGCGTTCCAGGTTCTGCGATGCTACAGCAGTACTACCGCATGGTGGGTGCCAACCCAACGCCAGTTGCTTGGGGCGAAACGCCTTCAGCCATCCGTCAGGGTGTTGCTGATGCGCTTGATCCATCTGTTGGCGCGCTGCACGTGTTTGGCTTTGGCGAAATCCTCAGCCACGTGACCTTCACGCAGGCTGTGCCTGACAGCCAAGTGTATTCGATCAATCTTGAGTGGTTCAACAGCCTGCCTATGGATGTTCAGGAAGGCATCGAATTTGCTGGTGAAGTGACCCAGCACCAGAACCTTTCCAAGGTGCCATCTGCGCGCTCCTACGCCATGTCACAGCTGATCGAGAACGGCGTGGAATTCCACAGCCTGACTGATGATCAGCTTGCCGAGTGGCAGGATGCTGGTGGCTATCAGAACAGCGACTGGGATACGTTCAAAACCGACCTGGCCGGCGACATGGACACGTTCTCGCGTCTTGAAGAAGCCGCTGGCACACAAGCCCGTTACTACGTCCACGACGCGTAAATCGGATCGGGTCGGGGCGACACCGCTCCGACCCACCCCCTACACCACACTGTAGACGATGCAGGCGCCGCCATGGCTGGCGGACGATTCTGGCTGCACGGGAGGATTCCATGACTGGGCTCTATAAAGCCATAGACAAGAACGGTGAGCGTTGGCTCTTGCTTGTTTTCTACGTGATGCTGGTTGGCACCATGTTCGTTGAAGTGGTTCGCCGCGAGCTTTTCTCCTACTCCTCCATTTGGGGTGAAGAGATCGTGCGCTACTGCTTCATCTATCTGGCCTGGATCGGCGCCGCTGCCGCCGTCAAAGAGCGCGGGCACATCCGCATCGATGTTTTGATGAACTACATCGGACCACGCGCAAAAGCGCTGCTCTACATGTTTGGCGACATCGTTATGCTTATTATTGCGCTCATCGCGCTGTACTGGTCCTGGGAGTCTGTCCATGTCTCTTGGAAGTTTCAGTCGGTGAGCCACGGCCTGCGGGTCGGTATGTATTTCTTCCTCTTCGCTGTGCCGTTTGGCTTTGCACTGGTGGTTCTGCGCCTGGTGCAATCCTTCCTGCGTGATCTCAATGACCTTCGTGCCGGAAAACCGGTCTACGAAGGCGACAAACTGTTTGATTAGGGAGGGCACAAGTCATGATGTGGCAACAACTCGGCACAGCCGAACTCATCCTGGGCTGGGATTTCTACGCCCCAGTCATTCTTTTCGTGGTTCTTATAGCACTCGCCATTCCGGTTTGGGCGGCCATCGGTGCCGCAACTATTTTGATGCTGGTATGGTCGCAGGCGCTTCCTCTTAGCCTTGTTGGCGAGAAGCTTTTTTCGGGCATTGACGCCTTTGCACTAACGGCTGTCCCACTGTTTATTCTGACAGGCGATGTGCTTGTACGAACGGGGCTTAGTCGAAAGTTTCTTGATGTCGCAGAAGCACTTACCTGCTGGGCCAAGGGCGGCTTTGGCTCTGCCACCGTGCTGGTGTGCGGCATGTTCGCGGCGATCTCCGGCTCTGATGCTGCTGGCGCTGCTGCGGTGGGTCGCATGACCATCGACCGGCTCGTCGAAAGCGGCTATCCGCGCCCTTACGCTTGCGCTTTGGTGGCAGCAGGGGCCTGTACTGGCATCCTTATTCCACCATCGATCGCCTACATCATTATCGGCCTCGTTTTGGGTATCGCGGTGTCCACGCTGTTCCTAGCCGCCGTGATCCCAGGCCTCTTGATCCTGTTCTCCATTCTGGTCACCAACATTGTCATGAATCGTCTCAACGCGTGGGAAGGCGGCGGCATCATGACCACTTCGGAGTGGGCCGCAAACCTTTGGCAGACGATTAAGTCCGGCTGGTATGCCTTCCTTGTGCCCGGCATCATCTTTTACGGCATTTTTTCCGGTCGTTTGACGCCAACAGAGGCCGGTGCGGTCGCCGTGGTGGTCACCATCATCATTGGCTTCATTATCAAGACGCTGAAATTCTCTGATTTCCCTGCAATGCTTGTCTCCTCAGCCAAGGTGAACGGCGTGATCCTCCCGATCATTGCCTTCTCTATCCCCTTGGCTGAGGCGCTTGCGATCATTGGTGTTCCACAGGGTTTTGTGGGTGCGCTCACCTCGGTCAGCGAGAATGAGTACATCCTGATCCTGATGATGGTGTTAATCTTGATCGCAGCTGGCTGCGTGATGGAGACCACGCCCAACATTGTGATCCTGGCCCCGATCCTCTGGCCGCTCGCGCAAGAGATCGAGATGCACCAGGTTCAGTTCTGCATCATGATGATCACAGCGCTCGGCGTGGGGTTCATTACCCCGCCCCTTGGGCTCAACCTCTTCGTGGTGTCTGGGATAACCGGCGAGTCGATATTGAAGATCGCCTACCGTGCCATCCCCTTCGTCTTCTTCATGCTGATTGTGACGTTGATGATCGCCTATATCCCGGCCTTCTCCACGTCGCTCCTTCCAGACATTAACTGATAGGTCTTTTCACATGCCCGTAGAGTATCTGAAGAAAGCAACGCTCACCTCAGAAAGCGACGCTTCGGACACCCACAAAATCGTCCAATCCATCCTTGATGATATCGAGGCGGGCGGCGATGCCAAAGCGTTGGAGTACGCGGCCAAGTTCGACAAATATGACGGACCAGTCGTGCTATCCCAGGCTGATATCGATGCAGCGGCCGCTTTGGTCTCTGACCAATTGAAACGCGATATCGAGTTTGCACATGCCAATGTGAAGCGCTTCGCTGAAGCGCAGCTCAAGACAGTGCAAGATATCGAAGTGGAAATCGTTCCAGGCTTGGTGGCCGGACAGCGCAGCATTCCAGTCTCAGCAGCAGGTTGCTACGTGCCTGGCGGGCGTTACAGCCATATCGCCAGTGCCATCATGACCGTTACTACTGCCAAAGTGGCAGGCTGCGACCATATCGTTGCCTGCTCACCGCCGCGCCCTGGTGTGGGTGTTAACCCGGCTATTATCTACACTGCGCACATATGCGGCGCCGATAAAATCATCGCCATGGGCGGTGTGCAGGGTGTGGCCGCGATGACCTTTGGCCTGTTTGGCCTGCCCAAAGCCAACATTCTCGTGGGACCAGGCAATCAGTTTGTTGCCGAAGCCAAGCGTATCCTGTTTGGCCGTGTTGGCATCGATATGTTTGCAGGACCAACCGACAGCCTTGTCTTGGCCGACAAAACAGCCGACCCAATGGTGGTTGCTGCCGATTTGGTTGGCCAGGCAGAGCATGGTTACAACTCGCCGGTTTGGCTGGTCACAGATGATCGTCCACTGGCAGAAAAAGTCATGGAACTGGTGCCGCAACTGATCGATGATCTCCCGCAGGTAAACAGTGAGAACGCAGCAGCAGCCTGGCGCGATTATGCTGAAGTAATTCTTTGCGACAACCGCGAAGAGATGGCGGCAACTTCGGACTCCTATGCGCCCGAGCACCTTACCGTTCAAGCTGATGATTTGGATTGGTGGCTTGCAAACCTTGGCTGCTATGGCTCGCTGTTCTTGGGCGAAGAGACCACTGTTGCCTTCGGCGACAAAGCCTCTGGCACCAACCATGTGCTTCCAACATCTGGCGCGGCCACATACACTGGCGGCTTGTCGGTTCACAAGTTCATGAAAATCGTGACCTGGCAGCGGGCAACGCGTGAAGGCGCCAAGCCCATCGCTGAAGCCACAGCTCGCATTTCGCGGCTCGAAGGCATGGAAGGGCATGCACGAACCGCAGACATTCGGTTGAAAAAATACTTCCCCGACGAAACATTTGATCTCTCAGCCAATGGCTGAGGGGCATGATCTTTTTGATGTCAAAGGCCGGGTTGCCTGCGTCACTGGCGCAAGCGCTGGTCTTGGCCGTCATGCGGCTCTCACACTTGCCCGCGCGGGCGCAAAGGTGGTTGGTGTTGCCCGTCGCGAAGCCGAACTTCAAACATTGGAACGTGAAGGTGAGGGCAAAATACGCGGTGTGGTTGCCGATCTTGCTGATCGAGAGGGATTGGCAGCGTTAGCAACTGAGGTGACAAAGCCCTTTGGTGCGCCAACAATCCTGGTGCATGCAGCCGGCATCAACAATCGCGAAGCAGCTGATGATGCCACCCCTGAGGGCTGGGACATCACGATGAACCTGAATCTGGCTGCGCCGTTCTTCTTGAGCCAAGCTCTGGTGCCTGGCATGCGCGAGGCAGGCTGGGGCCGTATTGTGAATTTTGCGAGCCTGCAAACCACCCGCGCGTTCCCGAACAGTATTGCTTACGGAACATCCAAGGGCGGTATCGGACAACTCACGCGTGCAATGGCGCAAGCCTGGTCTGCCGACGGCATTACGGCCAATGCAATTGGCCCAGGATTTTTCAGCACTGAGCTGACAGCCGTGGTCTTTAACGACCCTGAGCGCGCGGCCCGCAACGCCGCTCAAACGTGCATCGGCCGCAATGGTGAACTTGAAGACCTAAATGGCCCGCTGCTTTTCCTGTGTTCCAACGCAAGTGCCTACGTAACAGGCCAAGTGCTGATGTTGGATGGAGGATACACAGCCAAATGAAGGCCCTTGTTTATACCGCACCTGAAACGCTGATGTATCGCTATGTGCAGGACCCGCAGCCTGCCGGAGGCGAGGCTTTGGTAAAGGTTGATGCTGTGGGCATTTGCGGCTCGGATATGCATGCCTTTTTGGGCCATGATGAGCGCCGCCCTGCCCCACTGATCCTTGGCCATGAGGTTTCTGGCACCGTGCTTTCGGGCTCACATCCTGGCCAGCGTGTTACCGTCAATCCACTGGTGACCTGCGGCCAATGCACAGCCTGTACATCAGGCCGGGACAATCTTTGCCCAGATCGTCAGATCATTTCCATGCAACCGCGCGAAGGTGGATTTGCTGACCAGCTTTCCATGCCAGAGCGCAACTTGGTGGCAGTGCCTGATGGCTATACCGCCGATCAAGCCGCGTTGGCAGAACCTATTGCTTGCGGCTGGCATGCTGTGCGCCTTGGCAAGGCTATGCTGACAAATGCTGATGATGCTCGCACGCTTGTTATAGGCGGCGGCCCTATTGGTTTGGGCGCAGCCCTTGGCCTCAAGGCCCAAGGATTTGAGCACGTGCTTATTGTTGAGCCGAGCGCGTTGCGCCGGTCCTACCTGCAAGAAACCTGTGGCCAAAAGGTTGTTGCGCCCAATGAGCTGGGTGCGAAGGATCAGTTTGAACTCATCATTGATGGGGTTGGAATTGAGCCATCACGGGCGCAGGCCAGTGCTCATGCAACGCCAGGCGGCGTAATCGTCCATATTGGGCTTGGCAGCGCTACGGGGGGCTTGGATATACGCCGCCTAACGCTGCAAGAGATCACGTTCCTGGGCACCTATACCTACACCGCACAAGATTTCCGCGACACCGCGGTCGCCATGTTCTCTGGCCGCTTGGGATCGTTGAACTGGACAAAGGCTATGCCTTTGTCCGAAGGGCAAGCCGCCTTCCAAGCCATACGCTCAGGCGAAGTTGCCCAGCCAAAAATTGTTTTGAAACCTAATAATTGAGGAGACTTTTATGTCTGAGATTCCACATCTTCTCGTTCACGAACAGGCCGACAATGTCGGTGTGGTTGTGGTCGAAGGGCTCGCTGCAGGCACAGATATGCTGTGCTGCATCACCCACGATAATTCTACCTTCCGTATGATGGCCAAGCATGATGTGCCGATTGGCCACAAGGTTGCGCTGAAAGACCTGAAAACAGGTGATACCTGCATGAAATACGGCGAAGATATCGGCAAAATCATTGCTGATGTTGGCGAGGGCGAGCACCTGCATACCCACAATTGTAAAACCAAGCGCTGGTAGGAACCAAACCATGGCATCGAAATACGAAAACATCACTTTCCATGGCTACCGGCGTGAAAATGGCCGGGTTGGCGTGCGCAACCACGTGCTCATTCTGCCGGTGGACGATATCTCAAACGCAGCGTGTGAAGCTGTGGCCAACAATGTCAAAGGCACGATGGCGATCCCGCACGCCTATGGCCGTTTGCAGTTTGGTGAAGATTTGGAAGTGCATTTCCGCACCATTATCGGCACTGGCGCCAACCCCAATGTTCACTCGGTTGTGGTGATCGGTATTGAACCGGGCTGGACTAAGCGCATAGCTGATGGCATCCGCAAAACTGGCAAGGAAGTTGCCGAGTTTTCCATCGAACAGAAGGGTGACTTTGAAACGATCCGCGCTGCCAGCTGGGCTGCCAAGGATTTCGTTCACAAGGCAACCGAAGTGCAGCGCGAAGAGTGCTCGGTTAAGGAGCTTTGGGTTTCGACCAAGTGCGGCGAGTCTGACACCACCACTGGCCTGGGCTCCTGCCCAACCGTTGGCAACATGTACGACAAGCTGCTGCCAGAGGGCATTACGGGCTTTTTTGGTGAAACATCCGAAATCACCGGTGCCGAGCACATTTGTAAAGAGCGTGCAGCCACCCCTGAGGTTGGCGAGCGCTGGTACAAAATGTGGAAAGCGTATCAGGACGATGTGATCTTTGCGCACCAGACCGATGATCTGTCTGACAGTCAGCCAACCAAAGGCAACATTGAAGGTGGTCTGACGACCATCGAAGAAAAGGCCTTGGGCAATCTTGAGAAGATCGGTCGCACCTCCAAGTACATCGACATTCTGGAGCCAGCCGAAGCGCCCGCCAAGGGTGATGGCCTCTACTTCATGGACTCATCGTCAGCTGCTGCTGAGTGCGTGACGCTGATGGCTGCCGGTGGCGCTGTCATCCACACCTTCCCAACAGGGCAGGGCAATGTGGTTGGTAACCCCATCGTGCCAGTGATCAAGATCACAGCAAACCCGCGCACCGTGCGCACCATGGGTGAGCATGTGGATGTGGATGTCTCGGGCATCCTTCGTCGCGAACAGACCATTGATGAGGCAGGCGATGCTTTGATCGAAATGATCCGCCGCACCGCTAACGGTCGCAACACTGCCGCTGAAGCCCTTGGTCACCGCGAATTTTCGATGACCAAGCTGTATCGCAGCGCCTAATATCCATGCGGGCGGCGCATAATGTGCCGCCCGCTATCAGGACACACCCTATGAGCGACACAGTTCGCATCAGCCTTGATGATGGCCAGTCTCTGGTCAACCGCGCCTTTGTGGCCAATGGCGTTCCAGAGGCGACTGCGCAGAGTGTTGCCCGCGCGTTGATAGCTGCTGAGGCTGAAGGCCAATCTGGCCATGGGTTCTCGCGTATTGACGATTATGTGGCGCAAGTGCGTAGCGGCAAAATCAACGCGTCCACCACCCCATCTGTTGATATGACCAGCCCCACAAGCGTGCTGATCAATGCCCATCATGGCTTTGCCTACCCAGCGCTAGACGTTGCCATTGAGCGTGGTGCCAGCGTGGCCAGCGAGCTTGGCATGGCCAGCATGGCCATCACCCATTCCCACCATTGCGGCGCGCTATCTGTGCAAGTGGAAAAGCTCGCTCGCAAAGGTTTTGTGGCCGTGATGTTTGCCAATGCGCCTGCTGCGATTGCTCCGTGGGGAGCATCCACGCCTTTATACGGCACCAACCCGATTGCCTTTGCGGCCCCGCGGGCTGGCAAAGCGCCCCTCATCATAGATTTATCCTTGTCCAAGGTTGCCCGCGGCAAGGTCATGCATGCCCACAAAAGTGGCGGCAGCATACCTGAAGGCTGGGCGCTAGACCCTAATGGCAACCCAACCACAGTGCCCAAGCAAGGCTTGGATGGCACAATGTTGCCCATCGGCGAAGCCAAGGGCACATCGCTAGCGCTGATGGTAGAAATCTTTGCTAGCCTCATGACCGGCGCCTCAATGAGCAAGGACGTTTCCAGTTTCTTCACGGCCGACGGACAGCCCCCTGACGTCGGGCAATATTTGTTGGCCATCCGCCCGCCTGAAGGCTTAGACTTTTCGGGTCGCTTGGAATCCCTTTTGGGCCTGATAGGGGATATGGAGGGTGCACGCCTACCAGGGCAGCGCCGTCTGGCAGCCCTTGCCCAAGCCACTGCACACGGCTTGGATGTGCCCAAACACTATATCGACAGCATCAATGCACTCACCATCTCACCTGAAGAGCACGCCTCAACGTGACCAGCCAAACCACACACAACACAAGCACTGCCCTAGGGTTTGGTGACCGGCTAAAAGGTTGGGCAGGGCTTTTGCCTGGTCTGGCTCTGGCCTTCCTCATAGCGGCGCTCAGCCAGGTGATCGCTGACAATTCTATCGCGCCCGCCATGTTGCTGGCGCTGGTGTTTGGTCTAGCGCTCAACCGGTTGAACACCATGCCGGTTTTCAAGTCTGGCATCGCTTTTGGCGCAAAGCCTGTGCTGCGCATTGGTGTGGCCCTGCTGGGTGCACGCATCAGCTTTGATATGGTGGCAGCGCTCGGCCTGCCTATGGTCTTGTTGCTTGCCGTTAGCATTGCTGCGACCATTGGATTTGGTCTTCTGCTTGCCAAAATCACCAACTTCCAAACCCGTTTTGCTGTACTGACGGCTGGCGCTGTGGCCATCTGCGGGGCCTCTGCTGCTATCGCGATTGCCTCGGTTTTACCCAAAGATGATAAAGCCGAAGATCGGCTCGTCTTCACCATCGTTGGGGTCACCGTTCTGTCCACTGTTGCTATGGTGCTCTACCCGCCAATCCTCGCGCTCATTGGCTTGGACGATCGCACAGCAGGTATCTTCATCGGTGCGAGCGTTCACGATGTTGCGCAGGTAGTTGGCGCTGGGTTTTCTATATCCAATGAAGCCGGTGAAACGGCCACCCTGGTGAAGCTGTTGCGCGTTTCCATGCTTGCGCCAACTGTGTTGATCATTGCGCTGCTTGCGCGGCGTTATGCTGGGCAAGAGGTGGACAGTTCGGGCAAGCGCCCACCACTTTTGCCCATGTTCGTTGTGGCATTCATTGCGCTGGCTGCCATCAACTCGTTCTTCGATGTGCCTCAAATTATCCAAAGCTCACTTGCCACTCTTTCTGGCTGGATGTTGCTCACCGCCATTGCAGCGGTGGGCGTTAAAACCAGCCTGTCGGACGTTACCAAAGTTGGGCGTATGGCAGTGGGCATTATCACCGCACAAACTGTTTTCATTGCTCTTTTTGCAGCAGCTGGGATGTATATTTTACATCTGACTGCTCTCTAGCAAACCAATTCATCAACCCCTTTTAGGAGGCCTTCATGTACACCAACATCCTCATTCCAGTTGCTCTGGACCACGAAACATTGATCGCCCCAAAAGTTGCTCGCGCCCGCGAAATGCTTGCACCAGGCGGCAAAATCACTCTGGTTACCGTGCTTGAAAATATCAGTGGTTTTGTTGCGGAGTTTGTGACCGTGAAATCAGAAAATCACCTCACCACCGAAGTGCGCAAGAAACTTGATAGTGTTGCAGATGGCGCGGACGATATCGTTGCTGACGTGATCACCGGCAAGCCGGGTGTAGAGGTCGCACGCTATGCTGAAGACAAAAACATGGACCTCATCATCATCGGTTCCCATGCACCTGGCGCAACAGACTATGTGCTCGGCTCAACCACGGCTCGCGTGGTTCGCAAAGCCAAATGTTCAGTGCTTATCATTCGATAAGTGGGGGCAGCGCAGCAATGCGCGCCAATGGTCGTGAAGTCTTTGGATGTGCTACCTCCCCCAAGTAGGCTCCAATCAACGGGTTTCCACACCATTAGCTGAGCAATTCTTTGGCCATGATCCAAAGGAAGTTGGCGCCTGCGATCAAGGTCAGCACATCAACCCAAACGCTATGGCGCGCGGTATCCATGCGGCGTAGCGACATGCGCCCGATGAAATTGCCTGGGATAGTGAGTAGACCGGTCAACAACCCCAGGACCAAAAAATCCCAAGGCAGTTGACCAATAAGGCCAAAAGAGCTGACGCGGGTAATATTCACGGTCAGCGCAATGGCGGCAAAGGTCGCCACAAACGCTTCCTTGGTTAGGCCATAGCCAAACATCAATGGCACCAACAACATGCCTGGCCCAATGGAAACCCCGGTCAACGATCCATGCAGAAAGCCCGCCGCGACCAGCGCACCCTTGCGGGTTTTAATCTGCTTGCGCGCAGCCCAGTGGCGATAGGGAATTGAAATGAGCACAACGGTGCCCAAGATGCCGGATATCCAAGCCGCGCTTAGCGAGGCGTAGACGTTCGTGGAGACAATCAGTGCCGGTACGGCCGGCACCACAACAAGCAAGTAAACGCCGCGATGAAAATCACGGCTGTTGATCACCGCGCGGGACAAATGGCTGATGAGCAACGTCACGCTCATAACAGGCACCAGTGCGGTTACCCCTATGATGGGAGCAAGTATTGCAGCCAGCAAAATGCCGCCCGCTAGCCCCGTCGCACCATGGATGTACGACGTAACAAGGGTTCCAAAAATAATGACGGTTATCTCAACCCACGAAAGGGAAGAGATAAGCGTTTCTTCCATCAAGGTTTCAAGCTGACAGCTGCGCTGTTGGGCAAGCTTGCCAGCACATTTTGTGTATCCACGCCAAGTCTTGGCATTGTGCCAGAGGGATGATGGGCCGTTGGCTGGCCGATACGAAACGGTAGACCAGGCACGCTAACGCCGGTTTCGGCGTCGTGATGCAGGAAGCCCCGCGCCTTTGTATGTGGCAAATCCAAACTCTCCGGCAGTGTTCGAATTTTTGCCACTGGCACACCGCGGTGCATCAACTCGGCTTCCCATTCATCGGCAGTTTTGGTCGATAACGCATCGATAATGTCTGCTTCAAGTTCAGCCGCATGGGCGCGGCGCGCAGAGCGCTCCATGAAACGAGGGTCGGCAAGCCAACTGGACCGGCCAAGCCCTTCGGCAAGAGCGCGAAACTGGCCTTCTTCGTTCACACCCAAGCTAAGCACACCTTGCTTGCAGGCGAAGCTGCCCGCGCCAGGGCTGCGGCTGTTGGCGGCGTTTCCGCGTGGCTTGGGCGCGTTGCCGGTGGCGGTGTAGTCGGTGATGGTGGAACTCATTAGCGTGTAGGCGGTCTCCAACATGGAAACGTCAATAAAGGTGCCCTTGTCGGTCTGCTCGCGTTCATAAAGTGCGGCACTGATGGCGAAGCTTGCAGCTAGCGCCACCGAGTAATCCATAATCGGCGCGCCGGTGCGCAATGGGCCGGTTTCGCTCGTGCCGGTAAGCGACATGATGCCGGACGTGGCCTGGATGTTCACATCATAGGCCGGTGCATTTTCTAGCTCACCGCCGCGTCCATAGCCGGTCATCGCGCAATGGATGAGGCGCGGGTTGAGCGCGAGTGTACTGGCTTCATCCAGCCCCAAGGCTTGGGCTGTCTGTGGCCGGTGATTTTCAACAAATACATCGGCGCTGGCCAGTAGGTCGCGCATCGCCCGGCGGCCATCCTCGGTCTCCAGATCAAGCGTCACAGATGCCTTGCCTGCGGCTTGGGTTAGGTAGGCAGTGCTCATGCCTTGGGCCGAACGTTCGCGATCCGTGCCACCACGGTGGCGCATGGCGTCGCCCTTCTGCGGGCTTTCCACCTTGATGACCTCCGCGCCCAAGAGGCCCAGGTAATAGGCGCAGGCAGGCCCTGCCAACACATGGGTAAAATCGATCACGCGCAGGCCGGCATAGAGGCTGCTCATGACACGTCTCTGGCCACATATATTGGGCTGGACCACGCCACATGGCCATCCTCAAGCGACACACGCGCGAAGATTGCGCGTTCGGTTTGGAGATCCAAGGCAATGGTGCGTGTCAGGTTTAACTCGCTCTGGCTCAACTGATCGGGTAGCCGCTGGACTGAAAGGGTCTTGTCGATACCGCCACAGGCAAGCACCGTTGGCTCCAAACCGATATCCGCCAAAGCCAGACTAAGCGTTCCAAGATTGGTTTCAATGTCGATATCTGCGCTTTGCTCTTCGTGCGACAGCCACACATCAATAGCGCTGAAACCACCGGTCGTTACGGTGGTCCATTCAATGTGCTGCGGGTCTACCCGTTTGGGCTGCTTATCTGGATTGTAGTAGTTGATGGCTGCAATTTTGGAGATGGTAGCGCCACGCAGCCGTGCCGTCCCAACCCACTTCACCAACCGGCCACGGCCGCGCGTTTCCTGTCCCTTGCAAATAATGCGCAGGCGCTGGCCAAGATGATCGCTGGTAAACGGACGAATTGTCTCCAGCAGCTTCACGCCGTCATACAGCTCGACGCGTTCAACAGGCGATGGTGCAAGAACCTTCATATCGAAGCGCGCCTCACCGTCTTGCGTGCGCACAATGTCACCCATTATCGCGGTGCTTGTGGCCTCAAAAGCATCCGGTGCAAAATCAGGGTTGCGATGGAAAATGTGCGCAGGCTCTACGAAGGCCATGCTGGTGGATAGGAACAACCGAACGCCAGTGGTGGCGTAGTGGTGTCTGCGCCGGAACTCTTCAAACAAGCTGTTGCGGGAAAGCTCTGGCAGCAGATGACAGGTTAGCCCGCCATAAGAGCCGAACTTAGCATCACCAGGGTAGCTGGCGCCCGGGCGACCCTTGTGGCCGTCACTGGCCGCCACAATGCCGATACGGTGACCGTTCTGCAGGCTCTGCTCAACGATCCAATCAAACGTGCCCCATGAGCTGTGCACCTCAACGGAAGGCTCCAACTGAGCATCATGGGCGTAGGATACATCCGCAAAACGCCCACCCACATGCGGCACCACGATCACATCTTCACCTTGCAGCGCGGCAAACAGATCTTTCACATCGTGGCAGTCGTTTTCTGGGTGCGCGGTATCGCTGATCAGCGCGCGGCTGGAGCGATAAATCGGGCGGCCCTCGCTGCGGTACCAGATGTTATGATCACCTCCCAAGCCGGTATTGCCCGACCATTCATAGCCCGGCAGGCAGAGAAACTCGCCTTCGACGTTGAACTCACTGGCCAACATGTTGATCTCATCCCAGAACGCGTCTGATACCTGAAAATCATTGGCCTGATGACCGGTAATATCCACAAAGCTCTTGTCGCGGGCAAAGGCGAAATATTCCCGCGCCGTGCCCGTGCCGATGCTCTCACCCGACTGGCCATGCATGTCAGACCAATAATGCGCAAACGGGCTTTCCTCGATCCGCACCGGGTTGGAGGTAACAAGATGCGTGTCGCCATTCCAAACCTCAATGGCACTATCGCACGGTGATGCCACGCTAAGATCACCAACAATACAGCTGAACTCACCCTTCTTCAGTGTCAGCGTTTCTGGCAGGCCAGCCATTGGCGCATTGGGCTTAAGTGTGAGATCGCCCTCAAACTGGTCGGACGGATTGCCCCAACGATCCTCAGCTTTGACGATGAACCGAAACGCCTCGCCTGGCCTACGCAGGGTGGGTAGCAGAGCTTTCCACACCGCCGGTGGGCCTGGCACAACCTGGACTGTCGGCTGCCCATCTTCTGGCAGCGGCGTGTAGTCGACGCTGGCAAACGCATCCACGGTTACCCGGAACTGAAACGCGCTTTCGCAATGGGTTTGCATGCGCACACCCGGTGAACCTTCACGCGGGTCGCCAATGCGGAACGTCAGTGTATCATCTGGGCGCAGGAACCCTTTGCAAAGCACCGTAATGCAGTTGCCCCAGGGGCGGATATTGCGCTTGTAGGAAAAGCTATACTCAATCGGCGCGCCATTGGAGGCCTCCACCGTCAGATAGCCTGGCGCTGCAGGATCGGTGGTTTGCAGCGGCGTCATGTCGGCGTGCGTGCGCATGGCAACGCGAAGCCCGCCAAGATCATCAATGCCGAACTTGCCAGCGGTGTATGTCAGCTGAAAATTGGTCCAACTGCCTGCTTCAACCGGGGTCTTTGAGCTCAGCTCGGCGCGCCCCATTAGGTCGCGGCGGTAGGCATGATCAGGCATCTTGCAGCGCTGCCTCCCTTGCTTGGCGGTTGAGGCTGCGGGCGCGCAAAAACAGCGCGGCAAAGCCTAGAATAAGGAAGCCCAGGGCTACCGGGCGCATTACGAAGATAAGCAGCCCATCATCGGACATCAGCATGGCTTGGCGAAAGGTCTCCTCCGCACCACCTGCCAACACAAAACTGATCACAAACGCTGCCGGGTTGAAGTCATACTTCTTCATCAGCCACCCAGCGAACCCAGCCAGCACCATCACCAGCACATCAAACAGGCTGCCGCGTGAGGCATAGGCGGCCACGAAGGAGGTGAGGAACACGATGGGGTAGAGCACGTCGGTGGGGATTTTGGTGATGAACCGCCCCACGAACGAAGCGCCATAATAGCCAATGAGGCCGTACATCGCGATGCCGATGAGCCCGCAGGCAAACAAGCTATAGACCAGTTCGCGCGAAGTGATGAACAGCGTCGGGCCAATCTGGATGCCGTGAATGAGAAACACGCCCACAAGGATCGCGCCGATGGTTGAACCGGGGATACCAAGCGTCAGCAAGGGCGCCATTGAAGGACCAGATACGGCATTGTTGGCAGCCTCTGGCGCAGCCACACCCTCCAGTGCTCCCTTGCCCCATTCAGCTTGGTTTCTTGCCCGCCGCTTACCCTCTCCATAAGCAACAAACGCGGCAATGGAGGACCCCATGCCTGGCAGCACACCAATGAACGAACCAATGAAGGACGAGCGGATGACATGCGGCATGCAGGGCTTGTACTCAGCCCAAGTTAGCCTGTTGCGTGCCTTTGCTGCCTCATTGCTTTCATCGATGATCTCCACCTTCTTGCCGCGCGCTTCCAGCTGCGAAAACACCTCGCCCAGCACGAAAATACCGATCATCAAAGGCACCAGAGAGATGCCGTTGGTGAGATCAAAATTGTCGAAGGTGAAGCGCTCTTTGGAGGATATCGGGTCGATGCCAATCATGTTGATCAGCACGCCAAGCGCCGCTGACGCCAGCCCGCGCGTGATGGATTTACCTATAACCGAGCCGATAACCACGAAGGCTGCAAAATAGATGGCAAACAGTTCTGGCGGTCCAAGGCGCAGCGCGATGGCAGCGATGACTCCAACGCCAACGATGAGCAGAATTTCGCCTGTGTAATCGCCAATGACCGAGGAGATGGTGGCCACCTTCATGGCTTTGGATGCCTTGCCCTGCTGAGCCAGCGGGTAGCCGTCAATTTGCGTAGCAGCAGAGGCCGCAGTCCCTGGTGTGTTGAAAAGGATGGCGGCGATAGACCCACCATAGCGCCCGGACTTGCCGATAACATACAGGAAGGCGAGCGCTGCCAACGGCTCCATGTAAAAGGTGAGCGGCAGCAGCATGGCAATGGCAGCCGAAGCAGTGAGGCCGGGAATGGCCCCCACGATCATGCCAACAATGGCGGCGGCAAACACCCACAACATCAAAATCGGGTCGCTTAAAACCGAACCAAGGGCAACAAAAATATCCAACGTTTAGTAGCCCTGTAGAATGTCTAAAAGGTCGATCCACTGCCCGTAGGGCGGGAAGACGCCAAGTAGTTCAAAGAAGATCAAATGATACACGGCCGGGCATATAACTGCCGCAAGTAGCAGCGCGACCGGGCGCCTAATGCCAAATATCCAAAGCGCCAATGGCGCAGCAAAGGCCGTGCTGAACAGATAGCCGACCTTGCTGATTAGCCAAATATAGCCAACCGCAAGGCTAAGCAGCAGCCACACTGAGGGGACAATTTGCGCGGCGCGCGGCACTCTGTCCGCCACGGCGTTTCGCAATTCCAGCAGGCCGACGATAAGCAGCGTTCCCGATCCAAATAGGGGGAAGATGCGGGCACCCCAACCGCCACCGGGGTCTTTTTCGATCTGGAAACTGGCGATGATCGCAGCGGTGCCGAGAACAATCAGCACCGCTGCGATCATCACGCCCTGGCTCGAAGGCCGACTGGGCGCAGCAATGGTCATTCAGCAGCCAGGCCTTCAATGATTGGCGACGCATCGTCACGCAAGGCGGCCAAAACGCCTGCAACTTCTTGCCCCGTCAAGAAAGCTGGGGCATTGCCACGCTCAGCCATACTGGCGATGAAGCCTGGCTGCTCGGTGATGGTTTTTACAGCATCTTGCATACCATCGATCACGTCCTGTGGCGTTTCCAACGGTGCAAAAACCACGATGGGCGAACTGATGAGCGGAGCATCGTAACCCAGCTCCTGGAAGGTTGGCACGTCAGTGGCAAATGCATCGCGCTCGTCTGATACCAGCGCCAGCGTGCGCAATTCACCGGCAAAGCCAGCAGCCTGCTGAATACCGATCATGCCAAAATCAACCTGACCGCCGATCACCGCAGCACGTGTGTTGCCACCACCACTAAAGGGCACATCCTGCGCTTCCAAACCAGCAGCATTGAGGAAACCTTGGCCCGCCACATGGTGGAAACCACCGCGCCCCGTGTGCGCCCAGCGCAGGGAGCCGGGGTTTTCACGCATGGCGGCTACAATGTCTTCCAGCGTTTCGTAAGGGCTGTCGATGGGCACCATCAAGGATGTTGTCAAACGACCAATTTGAGCAACCGGAATGAAGCTATCAAAAGGGTTCACCTCAGTGTCGCGCAGCAAATATGTCAGGGTGAAGGAGCCTGCAGACGTCATCATGAAGCTGCTACCATCTGGGCGTGCGCCAGCGGCTTCGGTCGCGCCAGTGATGCCTGAGGAACCAGGGCGATTTACGATCACCATAGGTACCGGCAAGGCTGCTTCGGAAGACTCAGCCATCGCCCGGCCAAAGCTGTCCGTGCCACCGCCTGCACCATAGGGCACAATGACGTTAACAGGCCGACGCGGGCTCCACTGGGCAAGCGCGGATGTGCTGGCAAGGGCAGTTGCCGAAACAACAAGGCTGAACTGCATAAATGAGCGGCGATCCATAGATGACATGTTTTCTCTCCTAGGTGTGCTGGCCCCGGTTTATCCGGGTGCGTTTTTTAGAAACTGGACACAGCGTAGAGAAGAAAAATCATTCGAAAAAATAGTATTATACGATAAGCTGATCCAATTATTGGAATTATTAGTCCTTTGGCGTATCCCGGAAGTGACCTTCATGAACCTGAAAAGTTTGCGCGTCTTCGTCAATGTCATGGAAGAGGGCACGCTGGCCCGCGCCTGCCAAAAGATGAACTTGAGTCAGCCAGCTGCCAGTCGCCTCATTCAGATTTTTGAAGCTGAGTTTGGCACGCAGCTGTTCCACAGAGAGCGTAAAAGGCTGATCCCCACGCGCGAGGGCGAAGCCTTCTTTCCTGAGGCGGTGCGCATTCTCGCCTCCATTGATGACTTGCCTGCTATGTTTCGCCAGATTGAAAACGACGAGGCGCCGCCCTTGCGCGTTATCTGCCACCCAAGGCTTGTGGAGGGGCTTATCGTGCCAGCCATGGCTAAGCTGGTGAAGCGTATGCCAGCGGTGAAGTTGAAACTAGAAGTGCACCCAAGGCGATATCTTGGGCGCAGGGTAACCCTAGGCTTGTTTGATGTGGGTGTTGCCACCCTACCCCTACCCGACCGCAACCAGGCAACGCAGTTCCTTGCCAGTACCGATATGATGGTGGCCCTGCCCGAAGGCCATGCGCTGGCCCAAAAAGACTGGCTGGAGCCATCCGACGTGGCAGATCTGCCCTATTTGGCGCTGGAGGAAACCACCAATATGCGCGCTATTCTCGACCGCGAACTTGCCAAAGTTGATAAGCGGCTGGAGATCACCCATGAGTTGTCGATTAGCCTTCCGGCGCGCCGCTTGGTGAAAGAGGGGATTGGTTTTACCTTTACCGATGCCATCACGCTGAGCCCAGATGAGGCGCAAGGCTTGGCCATTGTGCCTTGGCGACCGCAGGTCACTATTGATTTTGGCTATTTCATTTCCGACACCAAGCAACCACACAGGGCACGCGATACGTTTATCGGCATCCTCAAAGAGATTTGCACGCAGCGGGCAGAGGGTGCCATCAAAGCGTGATCAAACAGTGCATTGATAAGTCCAGATAAGCATTCACACGCCATCAAAGGCTCTTGGCTTGCCTCATCGTAGGCCCTGCAGCAGCAAGGACGTTGGCATGTTCTGATAGCAGACAGGTCGCAGCCATCTGCGGCTGGCCATGGTGCCAACCGATGTTGCGTCGAAGTTGGTAGAGGCGGGGTATTAGCTACTGGCCCAGCGCACTGTCGCCGTCATCCATTTGCGGGGCAATCTATCCCAGTTGGTAGACCACTTTCAGCGGGGCTACTCCACATCCAGAAACCTTTTCATTTTCGGTCACTCAATTGATCAAAAACGCTTGCGGGACCATGAGCCATTGACAGGCTAGATAGGTTGGCACATCCTCTAATTAACTAACTGGTTAATTAACAGTGGAGGATAAAATGATTAAATCACTTTGCAGTTTTGGATCGGCTCTCACCGTATCCGTAATGCTTCTTGCTCCTGTCACCGCGCATGCGCAGTGGCAGCCTGATGGTCCTGTTTCCATTGTTGTGCCCTGGTCAGCTGGCGGCTCAACCGACACAGTGACCCGCGTTCTGGCCGGTGAACTGACAGAGGCTCTTGGCCAAAATGTCGTTATCATCAACCAGCCAGGAGCATCTGGCTCTGTCGGTACGCGCTCGGTGTGGGATGCTCCGCACGATGGCATGATGTGGGCTGCGGGCGCTGCGGCTGACCTTGGCGCCTACCCCGTGCTTGGCATGCTGGATGCCACATTGCCTGATTGGCGGCTGTACCTGCACGTGGCCAACCCCGGGTTGATTTCTGTGCCAGTGGACAGTGACATTGAAGACTTTGGCCAACTGCTAGAAGCACTGCAAGGTGATGGCGAAGAGCTTACTGTGGCCACCGCTGGCCTTACCTCCGCCGGTGCCATTGCCATGGGTGCCATTGAGGGTGCAACTGACATCAATTATCGCCAGATCGTCTATGAGGGTGGCAATCCCGCCGTTATTGCAACCGTTGCTGGCGAGACCGATTTCACCTCGCAAACCGCAACCGAGCAAGTGGACATGATCCGCGCAGAGCGCCTGCGTCCGTTGGCGGTTATTGCATCCTCCCCTCTGGAGCTTGACGGCTA
>JBGCDM010000106.1:0-30734 GCA_045105395.1 Devosiaceae bacterium
CTTGGCAAAGCCGAAGAGACAGCAAGCGGCGTCACCCAAACACTTCAAGACCTGCGCAAAGCGCTGGAAAGCAGCCTGACCGCAACACCAGAAACCCGCCAGCGCCGTGTTATGGAAACTCAAACAATCAACGCGCAAGTTGGTGGCACAGCAGAAATTGGTGCCGACAGCCCGCTGTCGGGCATTCTTGCTGGTGGGCAAAATGGTGCGCTGTCGGTCACAGTAGCTGATACATCCGCCGAGCTTTCCATTGACGCTGCAACCAATCGCGAGGCGCTTGTAAGCAGCTTCAATGCAATTGGCGGGCTTAGTGCAAGCTTTGATGCCAACAATCGACTGCAACTCACGGCGACCAACGGCGAGCGGTTGGAAGTTCGCAACAATTCCAGCACTTCCCTCGCCGACCTTGGCCTTGCAACCAACGCCACTGAAACGCTCTCGCGCGAAGTTCAGGTGATCGACAATGCCGCAGTGACCGGCACCAAGGATCTGCGTCCTTTCGAGAATGAGCAAGCCTACGCCCTTACAAGCGCGGATGCGGGCCTTAGCGTAACCGTCGGCAGCAATGACACCGTTACGCTCACCCGCCGTGATGTCGCTTCGCTAAGCCAGTTTGTAACAGCACTTGATGGGATCGGCGGCTTGAACGCCGGTCTGGATGATCAGGGTCGCTTGCAACTGGAAGCAACCGGCGGTCAAACACTGGATGTGCGCACCACCAACAACGAAATGCTGGACGTTTTAGGCCTCACAGCAACAGGCACAGAAACAAAAGACTTCACGCGCACCATTCAGGACAACGCACAGCTTACCGGCACCACCAACATTCGTGATGTTGCCAACCTTGAAGCCTTGGCAGGCACGCAAGATGGCGCAAGCTTTGATATCCAGCTGGGCAGCGCTGGGGCAGCCACACGCATTTCCATCACCAGCACGACAACCGGCCAGGATTTGCTGGATGATCTGAACGCTGTTGCCAATGTCAGCGCCACATTCACCGGCGAAGGTGCGCTGCGCGTGGAAGCGAGCGACGGTTCAACCATCGCGATTACCGATATTTCCCGATCGCTAACCAACGATCTGGGCATCACCGAAAACGGCACGCAGATCATCACCACAGCCGACACCAATGCGGCTTACCAAGATAGCCTCACTGGCACCGTAAACATCTCAAGCGGCAAGCTGGAGGACATAGCGGGCGTTGAGCAGGATGCGCAGTTCAGCATCCAGGTGGAAGGTGCAGCGCAAGCCACAAGCATCACCATCAACCGCAATGATCGCTCCAGTGATTTGCTGGCACAGTTGAATGCGGTGGCCAATATTTCCGCCAGCCTCAATGGCGATGGCACCCTGCTAATTTCGACCGACAATGGTACAGGTTTCTTTGTCACAGAAGAAACAGGGCTCTCCTTGGAAGGCCTCGGTATTGTTGAGAATATCCGCAACCCGAGCACAATCGATGCACAAATTACAGGGGCTATTGATCTCGGCACCGGTCGCTTGCGCGACCTTATGGGCATTGGCAGCGGCGATGCGCTGTCGGTTACCGTCAATGGTGTCAGCTCTACGGTCACTGTTAGCAGTAACACGCGCGCTGATGGCCTGGCATCTAGCCTCTCAAACATCAATGGCGTCTCTGCTTCGGTCAACGCTAGCGGCCAATTGGTTGTAACTGGCGAAGATGGCAATCGCATTGAACTGCGCAACGAAACAGGCGATCTGCTGCAAGGCCTCGGCATCTCGCTTAACGATAGCGAAGACGTGCCAACGGCTGGCTATTCGATCACAGCAGAAACCACCGGCACAGTGGCGCTAGGCCGCAATGACCGCCTTCGCACCATTGATGGCGCCTTTGCCACCGGAAATCTGCAAATCGACGTTACCCAAGATGTCGGCGGATCGCCTGTTACCACACCCAACACCATTGTGATTGATGAAAACTCACGCGTGCGCAATTTGGTGGACCAGATCAACGCAGTGGCGGGCATTTCAGCAAGCCTGAACGCGGACGATCAGCTTGAGATTGTTGCCAACAATGACAGCATATCCTTTGAACTGACCAACCTTGTGTCCGATGTACTTTCACCCTTGGGTCTTAGCGAGGGCACATTCGCGCCAATAGTTGTGCCGCCAGGCACAGAGCCTATTGCCTACGCCTCAGCTGATGCCACTGTGGGACCAGAAACACGCACGGTAAGAGTTGGCAGCGCGCAGGCCGATGTGACCTCACGCCAAGAGGACTATACTGAGGACTGGGCCATCGTTGAGCAGTCTGCCACGCAGCGTACCGAGACGGAATTTTATCAAAATGATTTCGTGCGCGCCGACTCATCGATTTTTTACAGTTTCCGAACCGAAACTGAGACCATTGCCGAAGACGAGGACACCTTCAATCCGGTTCTGGAGTGGGAAACCGCGCGCAGCTCCATCGAAAATTCGATCAGTTTGGCCGTCTCTTCCGGCACCGTTGTGCTGACCGGTACATCAGTCTCTTTAGCGGACCGTGAGGGTTCTGCTAGCAGTACATCGATACGCGGTCAGAACATGTCCATCGGAAGCCTAGGCCTGGAAAACTTGCAAAGCACATTGGAGAATGGCGACATTGAAAGCGCTATTAAGCAGCTGGATGCCGCCATCTTGAAATCAAGCTACATAGAACAACAATTCTCGACGTCCGGCACACGCGTGGATCTTGATTTGGCGCTGGCCAGTAGCTGGAAAGAACGGTTGAGCGACGAACGATCTTCGCTTTTTGCAAGCGCAACACCGCAAAACACGTCTGGGCAGGTCGCTAACTCACTTGCCGGGCTGCAACTGGCCATGGCAGGCAACCGCACCGACCAATTGCGCAGCTTTGTTTAGCATTACCAAGTACGAAGCATGCTAGGCTGCCCACGCCCTAGAATCACTGGCGATGGAGTAGGCTAGAATGGCCCTGAAAGTTGAATTGAAGCCCGGCGAACGGATTATCCTGGGCGAGTGCGTTATCACCAATGACAGCCAGCGCACGCGGCTATTCATTGAGGGCGATGCGCCCATTCTTCGCGAAAAAGATATCCTAACGCCAGAGACGGCCGACACGCCCGCAAAGCGAGTTTATTTCGCTGTGCAGCTCATGTATCTGGAGAATAATGTCGACGCTCACGCCGACCGTTTTTTGCAACTAAGCCAAGACTTTATGACCGCCGCGCCCTCTAGCGCGGGCATCATTGAGCGTATTAATAACAAAATATTAACGAGTGACCTCTACAAAGCGTTAAGAGAGGCTAAGGCCTTGATTTCGCACGAAGAGGAGCGATTAAGGGATGCAAAATTCAGCGGCAGCAGCCTACGGACGGACGAAACAAAAAACAGTTCGGCCACGTGATCTTGAAGCGCATTTGCTAATGAAGTCAGCGGCGCAGTTGCAGATGATCCACGACAATTGGGATGATTTGCGCGAAACCCTTGATGACGCGCTCCTTTATAACAGGCGCCTATGGGCGGTTTTTTTGGATGCGGTAACAGCTGAAGATAGCCCACTGCCAAAGCCAGTGGCGCAAAACGTGGCAAACCTTGGTTTCTTTGTTTTCAACCACACCCTTAAAGTTCAAACAAAGCCCGACGCAGACAAGCTGCGCAGCCTTATCTCGATCAACAAAGAAATTGCAGCAGGCCTTCGCGGCGTTACCGAAGAAGCCGCCAATGTTGAGAGCGCGCAAACGCAGGCACCTTCTGCGGCCTAAGCCCTCCAATCTTCCAAACAACAAAAAACCCGGCTCATGCGAGCCGGGTTTTTTGTTGTCCGAAACTCAGAAAAACATACTAGCGCAGATAGTTGACCAGTGAGAGATCGCGCAGCAGTGCCGTCACCGAATAGGTCGCTTCCAGGCGGGTCTGAATGTTGAGCAGCTTGGCAGCCACCTCTTCCTGGGTGATGCCATCGGTATTCTCAAGAATGTCGTTGAAAATGGCGCGCGTTGCCACATGGCGATCCTTGGTGGCTTCCATGAGCGCGCTGGCCGTACCCACTTCCAGCGCAATGGATCGCGGCAAACGGCCACCAGATGTATCGTCCAAATTGGCTCGCGTACGGTTGGCAACCTCGGTATAGCGGTTGATCGCATTGGGATCATCAACATCAAAAGTTTGTGCAGCAAACACCGCCATCTCACGCAAGGAAGTGCGCAAGGCATCCTCATTGGCGCGCGCGCCATAGGCCACCTGCACACCATCATCAACGCGGGTTGTGTTGGTTAGCCGCGCATCCAACGGGCCATCTTCACCCTGATACCAAACAACAGTGTTGGCGCTATCTGCAACCAGTGCGCTAGCCCCGGCAATGCCGTTGGTCACATCAGGCACCACACGCAGCGGCGGGTTGTTATCGAAGAAATCTGAGCCTGCGCGTACAGCCGAGGCAGCGGACAAATCTGTGCGCGCAAGCGTGTCGAGCTTCTGTGTAATGGCGCTTTGCAAGTTGCTGGCCGTGGTGTCGTAGTTTGCGACAGCCAAAAACTCATTCTCACCCACATCTGGGCCATGCGTGGCGGTCATCACCACATCTTTGGTGGTGCCATCAGGCAGTTCCAGACCAAACCTTACAGTCTCGCCAGGTGCGACAAACCCTGTAATCTGAAAGCTCAGCGCGCTGGGTGCGCCAGTTGGGCTATTGGCGATAATGGCTGCCGAATTGGTGCCTGCGCCCGCCGCTGTATCCAGCTGAAAGCCGAACACGCCACCGCCAGCCTCGGTGATGGATGCAATCGGTCCAGCAGCAGCAACATCCAACCGCCCGGTCAGCGTGGTTGCAGTTGTTGGTCCGCCCAAATCTGCAAGCTGACGCTCATCCATTACCTGCTTAAACCCATCGCGCGCACCAGCACCTTCCATAATGTCGGCGGCAGGCGCCACCGGCTTGGTGTCACCGGATAGGCCTGAAAACAAATACTGGCCCTCGACGTCGGAATTGAGCAACGTCACGGTCTCGTAGAAGCGAAACTCAGCAGAGACTTGCGCTGTGGTGCGATCACCATTTTGGATAACAAAGGAGGTTGGCAGCGCATCGCCTTTCATGTCGCTGGCAATCTCATCCAAGCGCTCAAGTGTCTTCGACATAAGCGAGAAGGTTACTTCGGTGCGCTCAATGGCACTTTGAAACCCGTCCAATGCCGCCCGCTCGGCGCGAAACTCCAACGATGTGGAGCGTGATGCACCAAGATCGGCATAATTGTCAGCACGCATGCCAGTGCCAAGCTGGCGTTGCAGCGTATCAAGCTGCGTGCGCAGCGACAGCATACGATCAGTGTTGATCGAAGAAGATGTTACGGAGTTGACGGTCATAGGCTCGCGCCCCCTAAATGTTCAGCAACAGGTCCATCATCTCGCGCGCAACACTCATCACCTGAGCGTTGGCAGCGTAGACGGACTGCAGTTCGGTAAGACGGGCCATCTCTTCATCAATGTTCACGCCAGACTCAGCGCTCTGGCGCGCCAGAAGGCCGTTGGTGACAATATCCTGCCCCTCACGTGCACGCTGGGCCGAAGCGGCATCAAACCCCGTCTTGTTGACGATTTCACGCCCGAAGGCTGCCAAGTTGATGTTCAACGGGTTCGACGTTGCGCCAATGCCAGTATTGGGATCAACGCTCATCTGGGCGGACGTAAACTGCTCGTACAAGAATGTCGCGCGCGTTGCGTCACCCGATGGTGTGGTTGGCGTCATCTTTGACAGCACAGAAGGGTCACTCAGAATTTCCGTATTCAACTGAATACGCGCTGAAAAACCAACCTTCTGGTTCTGGTTGTCCAAGCTGCCCGTGTAAAAACCGTTGTTTTCAATGCCATCATTAAACAAGGCAAGCTGCGGACTGCCAGATTGCAAACCACCCACCGATAGCTGAGCAGACAGAGTATTGATATCGTACTGGCCACCTGCACCATCATCGATGAATTGTAACGCGCCACCTGTGCCTGTGGCCGTGGTGAGATTGATACCAGCCGCCGCAAGCGCTGCCTGGACGGCATTCGCATCCGTAAGGTCAACGCCGATCACCAAATCATCAGGATTAGGCGTGACCGATTGATCAAGCGGCAACGAACCCGCGTCGGTGACATGCACCAGGCTCACTTGGCTGGTCGAAGACGCCACA
Organism: Devosiaceae bacterium; assembly: GCA_045105395.1. GTDB lineage: Bacteria > Pseudomonadota > Alphaproteobacteria > Rhizobiales > MH13 > MH13. Next base: position 6,132 of record JBGCDM010000106.1, read on the forward strand.
GTGTCTGTCACGTTTAGTGAGACCATATTGCCAGGCTGAATGCCAGCAAGGTCAATCTGCAGACCATCACGCGCTGAATCAGCAACGCTGCCATCTGCCAGAGTGGTCGTGCCGGTAAGGTTTGTCTGCGTGTAGCCAGCCACACCTACATCGGTCCCTGCCCCGATGGTGCTAGAACGCATATCAATAGCCGTGCCATCAGCAACAGCATAGGTGGCACCAACTGTGCCGAACGCCGTATTGGCTTCCTGGTTGATCAGCGAGACAAGCTCAGCCTGGGTCACAGCAGCAGGATCAACGGCCAAAGCCGCAGCCTCCGCGTAGGTAATATCGACCGGGTTGGTCACACCATCAACGGTCAAGTTGAACGCAATCGATCCGTCGTTGACGCCTGAATTGGTAAAATCGACCGGCGCAAACGTACCTGTTCCGGCAAGGTCCGCACCTGTGCCCAAGACAACTGGGTCATGCGCCACACTGTCCTGCGTAACGGTGGACATAGCCAGCGCCATTTGGCTGGCAAATTCGTCCAACCGGTTTTGCATTTCCACCAGTGTGTCATCACGCAATTCCACAAAGCCAGCCAGGTTGCCCGAGCGCACATTGTTGCCTGCCAGCAGATCAATCGCATCACCACCCAGTGTACCAATGCTCACCGTGCCAACACTGCGATCGCCGGGGATGGATGAATACTCAGACAGCGGCGTTAGCTTAGCCACCTGATCAAACTGCAGGGTTGCAGCCGTACCGCTGAACAAAGACACACCAGAATTGGTGAAGATGGACACCGTGCCATCGGCGCGATCCATCACTTGGATATCAAGCTCTTTGGCCAGCGCATCGATGTTGCGGTCGCGCTCATCCAATAGATCGGCAGGCACATTAGAGTCACCAGAGATGCTGATGATGGTATTATTGACCTGTTCAATGCGCTGCAAGGCATCATTGATCGTGCGAACACTTCCAGCAATGCCTTGCTCAGCTTCGGTGCGAAGCTGCTGCACATCTTCACTCATGGAGTTGAGTGTTTGGGCCAGAACCTGCGCATCCCCAACCACCGCCTGCTGAGCGGTGTAGGAAGACGGATTATCACTGAGTGAGGACAGGCTGGTCGAAAAATTACTGATGAGTGTATCAAACGCGCTGGCTGAACCAGGCGCGCCCATCATCGCGTTCAGCCGCTCATGATAGTTGGATAGGGTCTGCGTATAGCCGGCCGCACCCAGCTCAGAGCGCACCTGCTTTTGCAGCAGCGCATCAAGCTGGCGGTCCAGCGTATCAACGCGCACGCCAACGGAGCTTTGCCCGGCAATCGAAGACGATTGCGAAAGGGTTTTGCGGGTGTAACCTGGCGTATCCGCATTGGAAATATTCGCCGCGAGCACATCAAGCTGTGCCCTGGTAACCTGCAACCCAGAAAGTGAAGCGCTCAGCGCACCACCAACACCCATGACCTAATTCCTTACGCTATACTTGGGGTTCATATCGGCTCAGAATGGCCCTAGCGGACCATTCCCAACGCCTCCTGCATCATCTCATCGGAAACAGAGACAACGCGTGTGGAGGCCGAGTAAGCCTGCTGCGTCACAATCAACTTGGTAAACTCATCTGAGATATCCACGTTGGACATCTCCAATGCGCTACCCACAACGTCGCTGGCATCAATCAAAATAGGATCGCCAGATTCGCGCGTGGCCAAAAATGCACCACCATCCAGCTTACGAAGCATGGAGTCGCCGTTGAAGGTGGCAACGCCAACTTCCGCCACGTCGGTCACTTGACCGTTAGAGTAAGCGGCAACCACACGGCCAGCCTCAGAGATTGAAACACCAACCAGCTCACCAGCTGAGTAGCCGTTCTGGCTAAGGTTGGTCAGCTGCGCGTTACCGCTAGGATCAGAAAATTGCGTGACGCCATCACCATCATGGCGGATGCGCACATTGGCAACGCTGGCACCATTAACGGAAAGCGTAACCACAGGATCAGTGGTTGGCGCTGTCATCGTGCCATCGGTTGCAAAGGTGTAATCGGTGCCAACATTGCGCCAGGCTGGATCTGTGCCGGTAGCAAGCGAGTCACTCAAATAAAACAACTGCCATTGGTCAGCCGGGTCACCAGAACCCACAGATTCGGTCTTACCCCAGCGGAACTGCACATTGACAGGTGAACCTGAGTCATCAAACACCGTGATCGCACCGCCAGCCACGGTATTTTGCAAGAATACAGGCACCTCAGCGGCTTGAATAAAACCATCCGTTGCCGTCGCTGGAACAAGCGTTGGATCATTGGCAAAATCAGTTGCGTCAAGCAGCTCAGAACCTGGAATAGCGGGGTCAGATTCCGCAGTCAGCGGGAAGCGCGCCAAGTTCACCCGATAGTCGATCTGGTTGGTTGGCTTGGCTGCCAAAAAGTCGTTTTGAACCTGGATCGTTTGAGGGGCAGAGCCGGCCGCGTTGCCTGTATTGATGTCAATCGGCAGACCTTGCAAGAAATAGCCCGAACCGTTCACCAAATAGCCTGAGCGGTCGATCTGAAAATCACCGCGGCGTGTGTAGGCATCGGTATCATCAAACACCGGCCGATTGTCCGACTCGCCGATTTGCTGGGCGACCACAAAGTACCCATCGCCCGATATTGCCATGAACGTCTCAACGTCGCTCATCTGAACAGCGCCCTGCACATCATTGGTTGCGCGGGTCTGCGCTTGCACGCCGCCAGGAGACTGACGCTGTGGTGCGGCATCTGCCACCATATCGGCAAAGGCGCTTTCTGCACGCTTATAGCCAACCGTTTGCGAGTTCGCGATGTTGCCGGAAATTTGCTCCAGCGCATAAGCCTGCGCCTGTAGACCCGAAACCGCATTGTTCAGCGCGCCGTAGATACCCATACTTTTTCCTAGCCTTTAAACTTACTGTTACGTTGCCTGGAACGCGCATATGCGCCCGGCTTAGCGACAGCGTTGCAGCTTCCGTGCCAGTATTTTTTAATGTTTATTTTCAATTATTTATGGAGTTTTTCGCATATCCGACCAGTGGTCTGGTTCGGCAAAACACGCCATCAACCGGCAAGATTTTCCCATCAACGCACTGCAACCCAGTAGCGCACTGAGTGCACACCTGCTTCCAATGCTCGCATCGCTGAGCTATGGATTGATGATGCTCGATCAAGCCACCACGCCTGCCCGCCCACTGAAGACGCTGTTGCTTATGCGTCATGCAAAATCGTCATGGCGCGATGAGATGTTGGACGATATCGAACGTCCACTTAATGGCCGTGGCCGACGCGCTGCCAGCGCCATGGCCCCGCTGGTGGCGGCTTGGCAACCACAATGGATTGGCTGCTCAATTGCACAGCGCACGCGCGAAACTCTTGCTCCAATTGTGCAGGAACTGACCACACCCTGTGAAATGACGTTGAGCGCGAACCTTTATGACAGCAACGAGGCGGCTTACCTGCGCCAAATTCGAAGCATTCCAGGGTCGGTCAATCGTGCGCTCATTATTGGCCACAATCCAACGCTGGAAGATTTGCTCCAGGCGCTTGTTGGCGCTGCAGAACCTGATGCGTTGGCACGCCTGTCGGAAAAACTTCCCACAGGTACCCTGATAACACTTGAATGCCCCATTGCACGCTGGAGTGAGCTCACCAGTGGGTGCGCGCACCTTGTTGATGTGATCAGGCCAGCTGATATCTCGGCAAACGCGTAAGCTCAGAAGCACAAAAGCTTGCAATAGTGACCATTCAGCCAAATATGAGCGCTGACGCTATATACTGGACCTCCGCGATTGCCAGAACTTTCCCTTCTTGATGATGTGCGCCTAGGTGCACGCAGCCTAGTTGGCAGTGCAACAGACCTTGCAACTCCAAGCTTGCGCATCGGCGTCACGGGGCTTTCACGAGCTGGCAAAACGGTGTTTTTAACATCGCTCGTCCACGCCCTGCTGCATGGCGGCCATTTGCCCGCCCTCCAAGCCTCGCGCTCCGGCCGTTTAATTGGGGCAACGCTTAGCCGCCAACCCCATGATGATATTGCGCGTTTCGCACTGGAAGATCATGTGCATGACCTGCTGCACAACCGCCAATGGCCAAGCTCCACCCGCCAGATCGCTGAGCTGCGCATCACCCTGCGCTTTGAACCAACATCAGCCATAGCGCGGGCGCTTGGGCGCACCAGCCTACACCTGGATATGGTGGATTACCCCGGTGAATGGTTGCTTGATTTGCCGCTGCTCGACCAAGATTATGCGACCTTTTCCAAGGATGCATTGACCAAGGCCCGCGCACCAGAGCGCAAGGCGCTCGCCAAGCCTTTTCTTGATGCGATCCATTTTGAAAAAGTAGACAAAGCGCTCAATGAGAGGCGCGCCAGCGAACTTGCCGCGCATTACACCAACTATCTGCAGGCATGCCGTGAGGGCGAAACAGCGCTTTCCATGTTGCCGCCGGGTAGGTTCTTGATGCCGGGAGACCTGGAAGGGTCACCTGCCCTCACCTTTGTACCGCTGGAGCCACCAAAAGATGGCAGAGCGGACAAGAACAGCCTCTACGCCACGATGGAACACCGTTTTGAGGCCTACAAGCGGGTGGTGGTAAAGCCCTTTTTTATCAATCACTTTGCCACACTTGATCGGCAAATTGTGCTCGTTGATACGCTTGCCGCCATCAATGCAGGACCAGCAGCGCTGCAAGATCTTCGCGATGCGTTGAGTGCCATCCTCTCCTGTTTCCGTGCAGGCCAGAACTCCATTCTTTCCAGCCTGTTTGGCCCGCGCATAGACCGCATAGTCTTTGCCGCCACCAAGGCCGACCATTTGCACCACAGCCAACATGATCAGTTGGAGGCAATCCTTGATCATTTGGTGCAAGATGCCAGCAAGAAAGCATCCTTTTCCGGCGCTGACGTTGAAACCCTGGCCATTGCGTCAGTGCGCGCTACACGCGAGGCCAGTGCAAAGTCTGGCGGAGATACGATTGGTGCTGTCGCGGGCGTGCCGATCAAGGGTGAAACCATCAATGGTCAAGTGTTTGATGGCGAGCGCGAGGTTGCAATTTTTCCAGGCGACTTACCTGAAGACCCTGCCAAACTGTTGGGCACCAGCGCCAAGGCTCATCCCCTACGGTTTGTGAAGTTCCGCCCGCCAAAGCTCGACACGCGCCCTACGGCCAAGACAGGCCTGCCGCACATAAGGCTAGACCGGCTGCTGCAATTTCTCCTTGGCGATAAACTCGCCTGAACCCTGATCGATTGCCCTGATGAGCGAAACCAAAACCAAAGCACGCAAACCACAAGTCCTTGAACTCACCGCTGTTGAGGTGGAGGAGGAAACGCCGGTTTTTGATGCTGTTGCGGCATCACAGACGGCTGCAACGCCCCATAGTCGCTCTTGGAAGTGGCTGGGCATATTCTTGTCTGGCCTGTCCGGCCTTATCGTGCTGGGATTATCATTGTGGGCAGAAAACTTAGTACGCACACTGCTAGAGCGCCAACCCATGCTTGGCTGGGTCGCTCTTGGTCTTGTGGGGTTGGCAGCGCTTGGCCTGGTTGGTTTTGTGGCCAAAGAAGTGCGCGCCATTATGCGCCTGCGCACGTTGGATGATCTGCGGGTAAGCTTGCAAACAGCCTATGACAGTGCAGACACCCCCGCTGCGCGCAAAGCACTGGCCAGCCTGGCGACCCTCTATAAGTCAAACCCGCGCACCGCCCGTGGCCGCGCGCAGTTTGAGCGCCAACGTGTTGGCGTTCTTGATGCGCAGGATCTTATTGTTATTGCAGAAGAAACGCTGATGGAGCCCCTGGATGCTGAAGCCATAAGGCTGGTATCAACGGCCTCCAGACGGGTGTCCTTGGTCACAGCACTTTCACCGCGCGCGCTGGTGGATATCGCCATGGTTGCCTTCCAATGCGTCAGCCTAACGCGGCAGATTGCACAGGCCTATGGCGCGCGCCCGGGGCTGCTGGGAGCACTGCGGCTGGTACGGCACATGATGGGCCATTTGGCGATTACCGGTGGCATCGCGGCAACTGAGGGGCTGGTATCGCAGGTGCTTGGACACTCGCTGGCAGCAAGGCTTTCCACCCGGCTAGGCGAAGGCGTTATCAATGGCCTACTCACAGCGCGGGTTGGCATAGCCGCCATCGCGGTTACCCGGCCCATGCCATATATCGCGAGCAGTGGGCCAACGCTTAGCGAAGTAACAAAGGGAATAGCTGGATTAGGCGGCAGTGATCGCGCCCAAACAGGCAGCGAGACAACCAATTAGCCTGCGCGAGAAAGCGGCAAATCAAACACAGTTATGCTTGCACCATCCACAACAGTGGTCACCAGCAAGCGCAACTGTTGGCCTTCCGCCACCAGCAAAAGACGACCTTCGCTTCCATCATCGGCCGACAGGCGCAAAAAGAGATCACCGCGTGAAAGTCGTCCATTTAAGCCGCCACTGATGTAGTTGAGCGGACTGGAAAGTTCGCCATGAAACTGGCGCGTCATATCAGAGAAATATAGCGACATGCCAATATTGCCCGAGCGCCCCTGGGCTTCGCAATTGGCACGCAGCGATAGGCGTCCGCCATTGCTCAATCGGCTATCAACCGAACACTGAACCGGCGTTTCGCCTTGTGAGGTGGCCGCACGGCCCTGCCCCAACCATTGGCCAGACAGTGACTGTAAAAACTGCGTTTCATTAGGCCCTGCAAAGCTAGGCGATGCGAGGAGCGCTATGGCGCCAAGACTGGCCACCGATGCACCACGCAGGAACCGCAGCAAAGTGGCCAACTTCATAATCACACCACGCCCAGCTTTTTTTGCAAGCTGGAGGATGACGTCGTGTACTGGAAAACAATCCGCTTATCAGGAAACACCATACGACCAACCACTTGTGACATAAGGGCGGCCTCATGGAAGCCGGACAGGATCAGTTTAAGCTTACCTGGATACCAATTGATATCACCAATCGCAAAAATGCCCTCCTGAGAGGTCTGAAACTTCTCCGTATCAACTGTGATCAAGTTTTCATGCAGGTTCAGGCCCCATTCCGCTACCGGCCCTAGCTTCATCGTGAGACCAAAGAACGGAAGCAAGCGCGAGCACGGAACGTCCGTCTCCCCCTCTTTGTTTTTGATAACAACCGAGGAGAGCTGACCATCTTCGCCATTAAGCTGAGACACCTGCCCAAGCTCAAAGCGCATGGCGCCCTGCTCTACCAAAGCACGCATCTTATTCACGCTATCAGGTGCCGCACGAAACTCATCGCGCCGGTGCACAAGCGTGAGTGATTTTGCCAAGGGTTGTAGATTGATCGTCCAATCCAGCGCCGAGTCGCCGCCACCCACAACAACAAGATCATGGTCGCGGAAAGCCTCCATCTGGCGAACAGAATAAGCAACAGATGTGCCTTCATAGGCATCAATGCCAGCAATGGGCGGGCGCTTGGGCTGGAAAGAACCACCACCGGCGGCAACCACCACAGCCCTACAAATGAAACGCTGGCCAATATCTGTTTCCAGCGCAAACTGGCCATCGGGCAGCCGCTCTAGGCTGGAAACCATCTGATTGAAATGAAACTGCGGATCAAATGGCGCAATCTGTTCCATCAATCGATCGACCAACCCCTGGCCAGAAATCTCCGGCCACGCGGGAATGTCGTAGATCGGCTTCTCTGGGTAAAGCTCAGCGCATTGACCGCCGGGCCGGTCCAAAATGTCGATCAGATGCGTTTTAACGTCCAGCAATCCCAGTTCAAAAACCGCAAACAAACCCACCGGCCCTGCGCCGATGATAACAACGTCGGTTTCGATGGTCTTACCTGTGTCAAAACCCTCTACGGTATCGAGCATTCTCTTCTCCTGGGAAAGCTGGATCAGCCCGCTTAGGCCTGAAATTCAGGGACATTAACAACCAAGCCATTGAAAGCCGGCGTCACGCGCAACTGACAAGACAAACGGCTCTCGTCACGAATGTCATAAGCAAGGTCGAGCATGTCCTCTTCCATTACCTCAGGGGTGCCTGTGGTTTCTTTCCACTTTGGATCAACATAAACATGGCACGTTGCGCAGGCGCAGGCTCCGCCGCAGCTCGCCTCAATCCCTGGCACGCCATTCATAATAGCCGCTTCCATAACGGTGGAGCCTTCTTTGGCCTCCACTTCATGTGCCGTGCCATCGTGCTCGATAAATGTAATCTTGATCATAAAACTGCCTAACGGTGAAAACTTAAGCCGTGCCACCAATAATGATGACTATCCACCGCGCGGCATAGCAAACGCCACCTTGCCTTGTGAAGCCGCACAAACCCTATGCCTAAGGCTAGGATGTCGCAGCGGGTCATTTACCGGCACATGCAATCAGTTAGTCGGTGCCAAGCAGCGCATCAACACGTGCCATAACGCGTTCAATACCATCAAGCGTTGCATCCAAGTTTTTCGCTGAGGCTGGGTCATCTTCACCGGCCTGCGCCAATTCTGACAGCTCGAACGCGCCGACACCGCGCGCGCTACCCTTGATAAGGTGATAAAGACGAGCACGCTCGGTGCCATCACTGGTGCATCGCAATGCACTGGATGTGCTTTCCGCTTGGCCTAAAAATAGCCGCAGCACCTCCATCTCCAGTGCCGCATCCCCAAATGTCTGGCAACTCAGATGCACTAGATCAAGTAGTAACGGTTCGCTTTGCGATTTGGTTACCCTCTGCGCAGAAGGCGGCGCCACGTTATCGGTTTCTGAAAGTTGCTGCGCCATCATCACCTGGTCTGCTCCCATCGGGCAAAATTAAACAAAGGACGCCCCCGGCGACCCAAAGTTAAGTTTTGCACAGCCAACTTTCCGGCTCGTTAATGATGTTGATCAGGCAAGCAGCGCAATTGAGCGCGACCCGAATGCACGTTAACTATGATGAACAAATTACTAACAAACGTTGCGTGGCGACTTCAAATTTCGCCGCTAACAGACTAGTTTGCATGCTTAATTAGCGGGCATGTGCGGCCAGTTACACCTCAAACAAATGTGGTGTGACCTTTGAGTGCCCCGGAAATTGTGAGGCGTATCCATGGCGAAGAAACCATCCGAAGCAAATAAGGCAGCACTTGATGCGGTCGAAGAGGCGTTAGCCATCGACTTTGCAGATGACGCACCTGAAGCTGTATCCAGCTCCAAGAAAACAAAAGCTTCGGGCAAGCGCGGCGCATCCATGCCGCGCGCTGCAAAGTTGGATCCAGCGGATGATCTTCTGGCCAATGAAGACTTGCTAAGCGATCCAGAGCCAGCCGCCACGCTGGCCGCGCCCATTGCTACCGCTGAGAACGATCCGCGCACGCGGGCCGAGGAAGAGCGCCTGCGCAACCAGCGCCCACCGGCCAACGATGATCGCCGCGCGACAAGTGCTCTTGTCTACGAATTGCAAAAGCGTCCTGCCCGCACACCCTTTATGTTTGCTGCCGCCATCAGCGCTCTTTGGGTTCTAGGCGCTGCCATTTTAGCTCCAATGCTTTTTGGAACGTCCTTTGGTGGCGTGTTCGAAAATGCATCAACACCGGCTTTCGTGGCCTATGTCGTTGCTGCATTGGCACCAGTCATTCTGTTTTTCGCCATTGCGTTCATGGTCTATCGTGCCGCTGAATTGCGGATCGTTGCCAAGTCAATGGCCAGCATAACCATGCGCATGGCCCAGCCAGATGAGCTTGCCAAAGAACAGGTTATCTCGGTTAGCCAGGCAATTCGGCGCGAAGTGGCCGCAATGGGTGATGGCGTTGAACGCGCAATTGCTCGCGCTGGTGAGCTTGAGTCCATGGTGCAGGGCGAGGTTTCAAACCTTGAGCGCGCCTATTCCGACAATGAAGGCAAATTACGCACCTTGCTTGGTCAACTGACCAGCGAGCGCGAAGATATCCTTTTGAACGCTGAAAAAGTGCGCGATGCGATCTCATCCTCACATGACCGACTGAACGCTGACCTTCTGACAGCATCCAATGAACTCACTCAGTCGCTTGCTGACACAGGCCAAACCGTAGCCCACAGCCTTGCCGACAAAGCCTCGCAGATCACCAATGCCCTGTCACAGGCTGGTGACACGATGAGCTCCACGCTTCAATCACACGGTGATCGTCTGGTTGAGCAGCTTTCCTCCACCGGTCTGGACGTCAGCGACAAGCTTGCCATCATTGGTGGTGATATCGTGCGCGAAATCACTGAAAAGTCGGCGGAAGTCGACAAGGTCCTCACCGACCGTTCGGCCATCATTTCTGCCGATCTAGCATCCACCACCAGCGCCATCGTGTCTGAGTTTGAACAGCGCGGCAGCAACGTTACCCGTGAGCTGGAAGAAACCAGCCACACGGTTACAGAAAACTTTGCACTGCGTGCTGAGGATGTAACGACCACGCTGAAAACCACAGCAGACTCACTGCTGATCGATATGGAAGTGCGCGGCTCAGCCATCACCTCCAAACTGGACGAAGCGGGCACGCAGATTTCCGACAGCATCACCGAACAAGGTGGCGAGCTGGCCCAGCGCATGGAAGCATCTGCCGAGCGTCTGCATGACGCAGTTGTAGAGCGCGGTGTAGAGCTTCGCGACGGATTTGAACTTTCTGCTCAATCACTTATCACCTCGGTCAACGGAAAACTGGAAGAGCTACGTCAAACCGCTGACGAGACAAGCTCGACTATTCAGTCCAGCATTCTGCGTGACCTGGATCTTGTTGATATGCGCTTGGCCCAAGGCCGTGACGTTGTTGAAGACATGATCAAGAACGGCACAGGCAACCTCACCGACAACATTCAGTCAGTTGGTGAGCGCGTTGTTCAGATCATTCTGGAACAGGGTGAGACCCTTGGCACCGCCTTCACGCAGCGCGCTGAAGAGTATGCAAACCTGCTCAAAGCCGACAGCGATGCGCTGGTTTCTGCGCTCGATGATCGCACAGCAGCTCTTGATGATCAGATGCAGAGCCGCTCAGACACTATCCGCGCTCTGCTTGACGATAAAGCCCAGTCTATTGATTTGGCTCTCTCGGATCGCTCAGGCGCCATTGAAGCCTCGTTCCTTAACCAGCGCCACGCTCTGGAAGAGAGCATCGACCGGGCAACCAATGAAGCCAGTGCAGCACTTAATGAGCGCTCAGCAGTTCTGGCAGACCACATCAATGCATCAACACGCGAATATCTTGAGACCCTCAATGATCGCACACAGCGCTTTATGAGTGTGATCACTGACGCCAATGCTGGTGTTGAAGCGCGCATGGCCGCCCTTTCCGACGGACTGGTGGATCGCATCACCACCGATACAACAGGTTATCTGGATGCCATTGATGGCCGCACTTCCAGCCTCATCCATGCCCTAAATGAACGTTCTGACACGCTTATGGCGTCCTTACAGGATGTAACGGGTGGCACAGAGGCACGGTTGATTGGTGTGGCCGATGAGCTCAATTCACGTGTGAGCGAAACGGCCGAAGGCTTTGTCGATCAGCTTGAAAAATCAGCCACAAGCTTGGTCAATCAGGTTGACCAGACGGCTATTGGCTTGGTTATCCGGGTTGACGAAAGCACAACAAATCTTACAAGCCAGGTGGAAGAAACCGCCGGTGGCATCACTGGCAGGATTGATCAAGCTGCAACCAGCCTGACAAGCCACGTCACCGAGGCAACCAGCAATCTGGTCAATCGCGTTGAAACCACGACGTCAGATCTTGCCACACAGGTTGATAGTGCAACGTCTAGTCTGGTCACCACAATCGACAATCGCACCCAAGGCCTCACCGACGCTATGAGCGCCGTTGGCGGTGATCTAACAACGCGTGCCGAAGCGATTGATAATCAGCTGCGCGAGCAGATCGATAGCCTTTCAAGTGCCTTGCAGATGCGCACGGTACAGCTGGAAACCACAGTTGATGAACGCCTTTCAGCGTTCGATGTGCGCGTAAACCAGCGCATTGAAGATGCGACAACCACGTTTGTTGAACGCGCAGATCAACTCGATGGTGCCCTTTCAAACCGTGGGCGCGAAATTTCCGAAACGCTCATCGAGCGTACCCGTGAGGTTGCATCAGCCTTCGTAAGTGGCCGTGATGATATCGACCTTGCCATTCGCGAACGCATCGAAGCTGCCGGTCAGACCATGAACGAGCAAACAACTGCTTTGACAGAGCTGCTGGCTGGCCGCGTGACGGACATTAACCAGTTGCTGGGCGACAAAGTCACCGAAGTGGCTGAAACAATTCACGCCCAGGGCGATGCTCTTGAGCTTATGCTATCTGAGCGGGCCAATGGTTTCGGCAACACGCTGAACGCAGAAGCGCAGTCAGCAATGCAAGGCTTTGAACAACAGGTTGGTTCGGCGACCAATGCCTTGGTTGCAGCGGCATCCAATGTTCGCACTGCCGCGCACGATGAGACGGTTGCTGCCAGCCAAGAGCTTGCAGAGCGTGCAGACAATCTGCGTCAGGCTTTGTCCAATCAGACTTTGGCCATTGAGACGCTGCTTGATGAGCGTGGCCAGACCCTGGTTGGCTCACTTGAAACACGCACAAGCGAGTTTGCACGTGCCCTTCACGCGGCCACAGCTGCTATGCAAAGCACCATTGGCGAGCGTAGTGATAACCTTGTCAGCACTCTCGACGAGCGCGGTACAGGTATCATCAGCGCATTTGATGAGCGGCGCGAAGGCTTGATTGAAGCGTTTGATGAGCATCGCAATGGTCTTGTCGACGCACTTGATGGCCGCAGTCGTGAGCTTGCCTCTGTGCTTAACACCCGAAGCAATGCGCTGGCTGAAACGCTGAGCAACCGCAGCGATGTGCTAGCTGAGACGCTCAGTTCACAAAGCAATGTGCTGGCCGAAACGCTTAGCTCACACAGCAATGCTTTGGCCGAAACATTGGGCAATCGCAGTGAAGTACTGGCCGAAACGCTAAGCAGCCGTACCGATAGCATGGCGCGCAACATCGAGTCAGCAACCGACCAACTTGGTTCGGTTCTTGATAGCCGTGCCAAAGAGCTGTCTGGCGCTTTGGAAAGCCGCACCTCGACGCTTGAACAAAGCATCACAGCGGCAACGGACGCCATTGAAACGGTGCTTAATAGCCGTGGCCACGCGCTGCTGGGCGCATTGGATACCCGCACCAGTGCCTTCAACGAGTCTGTTGAGGCTGCCACAGAAACCATGAAGGTCACGCTGAGCGAGCGTACAAGCGATGCAACGACATCAATTGCCCGTCTTCGCAACACGCTGAATGATGATCTTCAACAACTGATGACGGGCGTTTCGTCGGTTAACAGTTCGGTCGATGAGCTGCTCAGCACATCTGGCACCACGCTAGCCAGCATGGGCAACGAGCTGCAGGCACGCATGTCGCAGTTCAATGGCCAAATCGAAGCCGCCAGCAACGAAACTTCGTCCACCTCGGCAGCGCTTGAGCGTCAGTTGGAAGCCCTTAGCGGCATCTCCACCGACGTTATCGGCTCCATCGTTGATCTTTCAGATCGCTTCGACGTGCATGGCCGGGCGCTTTCAGGTGCCTCCCAGGCCATCCTGCGAACAACTGAAAAACTCGATGAATCGGTTGGCCAGCAGGTCTCACAGATGGACACAGTTAGCGAAACCATCGCGGATCGTTCCAACCGTGCCGAGCAGGCCCTCCAGCTTACATCGGAGCGCTTGGCATCCACACTCATCGACGCTGAAGAGCGTGCAGCGGCCCTCGCCTCTGCCCTCTCCTTGGCCGCTGATGATGCAGCGAAGGGCGTGATCGCGCAGTTCAACAACTTACGTGAAACAGCCAGCAGCGAAAGCGCGAAAGCCAGCGAAGTTGTGCGTTCAACACAGCAGGAAGTCTCGCGTGAGCTAAGCTCTAGCCTGGAAACTGCGGTGTCTGCGTTCCATTCATCGATCGATGATATGCGCACCATGACAAGCGAGCTAAGCTCTGAGTTGGCAACAGCACGCGCCGACATTCGTCGCGGCGTATTGGAGCTGCCAGAGGAAGCGCGTGAAAGCGCCGAGGCACTTCGCCAAGTCGTTAACGAGCAGGTTGCAGCTCTTAAAGAGCTTTCAACTCTAGTCTCAGATGAAGGCAATGCACGTGATGCGTCCTCCCGCCAGCTAAGCGCACCAGCGCCTGCACCATCTCGCGAGGCAACAGCACGCGCCATTGAACCGCAAGCGCAACCTGTCGCACTGGCAAGCACATCCGTTGATGTGGATATGGCGCGCTCAATGGAAGATGTGCGCCAGGCTGTGTCGCCTGCGGTTAGCGCAAGCACTGAAACCAGCACGCAAAACCCATCGGGTGGCTGGATCAGCGATCTGTTGCGTCGTGCGTCTTCAGAGGACGGCACAACTGGCCCACTGGCAACAATCCGTGGCCAGCTAGGTGACGCGTTGGATGAAAAAACCTATGCCCAGCAATGGGATAGCTACCTTGCCGGTAACAAGGCTAACTTCTCACGCCGCATTTACTCGCTAAGCGGGCAGCAAACCTTTGATGACATTCGTCGCCAGGTTGGCCGCGATAATGATCTGCGTACTGCAGCGCAGGAGCACCTCACTAACTTTGAGGCAACGCTTCGTGAAATGGCTTCACGCCGCGCAAGCCGTGCTGAGACCCGTGAGCTTCTGATGTCAGATGAAGGACGTCTTTACACAGTCCTTGGACAGGCACTGGGCCGCTTCGGTAGCCAGTAATCCTCAGCCGCAACACAAAAAAAGCCGCTGCCTGGACATTCAGGCAGCGGCTTTTTTGTTTTTGTAGATGTGCAGAAAACCTAAACGGTGTTGAGAACGAAACGCACCATATCAGCCAGCACAGCACCCAGCGCAGCGTTCAGCGCTTCCACACCTTCATCCACACCATCGCTGGCGGCAGGAACACGGGCGGTAAAATCACTGCTTGCCAGAATGCGCCCATTAGCATCGTTCATAACCTTCAATGAGATATCGACCACCGCAATGGCAGATGACCCCTCACCAATTTCCATTTCAAAGGAACGAATTTCTGGCACCAAGCGGGTATTGATCAGCAAGCCTTGCCCTGGCCGACCAACAGCGCGCGCGCGGCCAGTTCGCTCCAACGCTTCTGCAAAGCGCGCTTGAAGCAAGTCAGGCAAAGCATCAGACCACAAAGCATCAGGGAAATAGGCAAGCGTGGCCGCACTGTCACGCACCACAATGCGGTCAGTGGCATAAAAACGAACGCTAGCGGGATCAGCAACCAGAAGCTGACGGCTGGTGCGCGCAGCACCGACATCAATAGATGTTGGCGCGCGCAGATCGTAAATACGAGGCGCAGTCTCAAGACCAAGGGTCGAACAGCCAGCCAGCAGCACAGCAGCGCCAAGCGCACCAATCACGCCGCGGCGGGTCTTAGCCAAATTTGGCTCTTGGAAGATCAGAGGTCGGCTACGGATCATTGGACCCTACTCTCACAAAACAACTAAAATCGCCAACTAGCGGCGCTGCGGCGAATATTCAGGGGCACGATCACCCCCAAAGATAAACTGTTGCGGGTTACGTTCAATAGATGTGACCACCCGTTCTAACCGGTTAAGCACACGGCGACCATCACCGATTAGCGCTTCAGCATCACGCAGACCTGGCCCAGTAAACCGCGCAAGGCCGGAAGCAATCTCATCAGAGCGCCCTTCAAAAGCCACCGCAACATTGCGCAACGCTCGCGCTGCCTCACGCGCATCACCAATTAGCCCTTGAGTTTCTTCCTCGCCAAGCAGTCCATCAACCGATGCGAGCAAGCCATCAATACGGCGTGAAGCAACCTCTAACCGATCTGCAATGACCACCGCGTCTTCAAAAATCGCATCAACTTGCCCTGCATTATCTGATAGCGCGGAGGTGAACGCTGTTACATCTTCTGTGGCCTGCTGCGCACCGGCAAGCACCGCGTTCACGCGCTCTCCAGCATCAGGCAACTGAGCAGTAAAGGCGCTGACATCGTTGATCGACTGCGCAACAGTGGCGGGATCCACGGCTTCAACAATGCCCTGAACGCCATCAAGTGTTGCAACAAGCGATTGGGACGATGTTTCTAAATTATCAAACACACTATCGCCGCGCGCCATAAGCGTGCGCGCATCTTCGCCAATGCCACGGAATTCCGTTGAGGCAACACGGATGTTCTCAACCACTTCGCTTACGCTTTCTGGGTCAACTGCGTCGATGAGCGCTTCTGAACCAGAAATGATGCCCTCTAGGCGGCCAGAGAGCCCCGAAATTTCAACAGCAATTGTGCCAACGCCCTGCATCAGCAGTTCAATATTCTCAGACTGGGAAGCAACAACGCCCGTAATCTCATTGATATCAGCAATGGTTTGCGTCAAAAACGGCTCACTTACGAGCAGGAAATTCTCAATCGTCTGCATGGAATCATCAGCCCGGCCAAGCACGTTGCGAGCACCGTCAATCAAATCTTGAACGGCCGACACCTCAGCTTCAATGATGACCGGTGTTGTCGGGTCAAGAAGCGCAACTTCATCCATTGATCCGCCACGCAATGCGATAAAAGCCGTACCGGTAATGCCAGTTATACCCAGTGTTGCCTCGGTGTCAGAGCGAACAGGGGTGCTGGCATCCACACTGGCAAGCGCCAAAGCCTCTGCGGGATTGTTGGGATTGAGCGAGAGAGTGCGTACCTCGCCCACCGGGATGCCGTTAAAGAGCACAGGACTACCCGCACTGAGGCCATTAACCGGGCCGTTGAACTGAAAAATAATTTCAGCGGACTCGTCATTACCGCCAAATTCGGCAACCCAATAGATAAACGCCATCGCCGCAGCAATAACGGCAAGGGCAAACAGGCCAATAACAATATGGTTTGCGCGCGTTTCCATAGTTTAGGCCTTAGCGCGGCAATACCGAGACGCATAGCGTTGCACCGCGCTGAACACCCAAAACGATCGACTTTTTTGAAAACCGTTGCCCATTGTCCGCGCCCTGATGGCCTAACCGTGCGATGAGGGCGCAGGGCTGCGCTCCAACGCGCGGCCAGTGTTAAAATATTCTTGCACCCAAGGATGATCGAACCGGCGTACCTCGTCCACCGGACCAACCGTTAAAACCTTTTGATTACCAAGCACAGCAACCCGGTCACAAACGGAAAAAAGGCTGTCCAAATCATGGGTTACCATAAAAACCGTAAGACCAAGTGCCGAGCGAAGATCCGCAATGAGCTCATCGAATGCAGCGGCCCCCAGTGGATCAAGACCGGACGTTGGTTCATCCAGAAACACCACATCAGGGTCCAGCGCCAATGCGCGGGCAAGTGCCACACGCTTGATCATACCGCCTGACAAATCAGAGGGAGACTTAAATGCCGCATCACTTGGCAAACCGACCATAGACAGCTTAACCGCCGCCAACCGGTCCATCACCTGCTTGTCGAGTCGCCAATGCTCGCGCATCGGCACCTGTACGTTTTGGATGACATTGAGTGAGGAAAAAAGCGCGCCATGCTGAAACAACACGCCCAACCGCTCCTCCACATGCACCTTTTCGTGATCACTAAGCTCACTATACGGCTCACCCAGAACATCAATGGTGCCTGCGCGTTTGCGGTTGAGGCCCAAAATCGCCCGCATCAGCACAGATTTACCCGTGCCGGAAGCACCAACAAAACCAAGAATTTCGCCGCGGCGCACGGTCAGATCGAGGTCTTTGAGGATCGTTACATCACCAAAACCAACCTCTAGCCCCTTCACCTCAATGATGGGGTTATGGTCAGGATTGTGTTGGAAATCGCTCGCCAATGCCATCACGCGTCCTAGTAATTTATCGCGGCAAAAAAGATGGCAAAAATGCCATCCAAGACGATGACAGCGAAGATAGATTTCACCACCGCTGACGTAACGTGCTGGCCTAAAGATTCTGTGCTGCCGGAAACTCGAAACCCTTCCATGCAGGCAATACAGCCAATGGCAATTGCCATAAACGGCGCTTTGATCAAGCCAACCATCACAGTGTTCAAAGCGATAGCGCCGTGCATGCGATCAATGAAGACCGCAGGGTCAATGCCTGAGTAAACCCACAGTACAAGCAACCCACCAAGCAGGGCAGACGCATTGGCAATTATAGTGAGCAGGGGGAGCGCAATGACCAAACCCAAAATGCGTGGCACCACCAGCACATCCACCGGATCAAGACCAATGACGCGCATAGCATCGACCTCTTCGCGCATGCGCATTGCGCCAATTTCTGCAGTAAACGCCGATCCTGTCCGGCCAGCCACCATGATGGCAGAAATCAGCACGCCAATCTCGCGTAGAACCAGGATGGCAACAAGATTGATGGTGAAGATCTCAGCGCCAAAAAAGCGCAGTTGGAATGCGCTCTGCTGGGCAACAATACCGCCGATAACAAACTGAATTAAAACAATAATTGGAACTGCGCGGAAGGCACTTTTATCCAATTGTGTCACAAAGGCATTGAACCGCCAGCGCTGCGGATTGACCAATGTTGTGCCAACTGAAACCAGCACCAAGCCCATCATACTCAGCACGCCAAGCATATCATCCCAGGTCGCAACAACACCGCGACCAAAAGCGGCGATCAAATCATCAAGCGCGAACCGTCGCCTCTGCGGACGCTCCACATGTGCACGGCTTCGCACCGCCTGATACAGGTCATTCTTTTCGGCTGGCAAATTGATCATTTCAACACTCGCCCCGCCAGCAGCAAGCGCAACCTCAAGATCAGCCAATGCAAGGCAGCCAAGCGTGTCCAATTGGCCAAGATCTGAGGCGTCAATCTGCACAACGCCGCCACTTTGCGCAGCTGGTGCCAGGCCGGCGGCCTCATCAAAACCCTTGTCCATCAGCACATCACGCACGCAAGGGCGCACCCAATCGCCAGCAATACGCAGCGCAGCTCCTTCCTGCCCTGCCAACACGCTAGCAGCACGCGGCTTCTGCCCGCCGCGATGCGCAAACGGCACATCGCTCGGCTCAGCAGACCACAGGGCGTTGGAGGCAGTCACAGCGAGTTTAGAACCTTGAACGTGATCAGACATCTATCAGTGCCACGGGTACTGATTATGCGCAAAGGCCATTTCATGCGCAGGCAAAATATGCAAATTCTGCAAGATCAAACCACCGGGTGTCCGGCACTCTTATATGGATGACTTTTATGGCCGAACTTCAAAAACCTTATGTGCTTTTCTTGGGCGATGTGCCTGATGCATTGGCCGCAAAAACCGCAACCGGCATCGTCGATTGGCGACGCGACTGGTGTGTGGGTCAGGTGCGCCTAGATGGCTGCAAGGCAGACACCGGCTTAGCTGACATCTCAATTGAAGATGCTAAGAGCCAAGGCGCGAAAACTATGGTGATCGGCGCGGTCAATGCCGGAGGCGTGTTACCAGAGCACTGGATTACCAGTATTTTGGAGGCAATTGACGCTGGGCTAGACATTGCCAGCGGCCTGCACACTAAGCTTCAGGCGGTCCCACAGATTGCCGAAGCTGCAGCGACCAAAGGCGTGTCACTGCACAATGTGCGCCATGTGGAGCAGACACTTGCAACTGGCAGCGGACAAAAACGACCCGGCATGCGGGTGCTAGCGGTGGGTACCGATTGCTCGGTTGGAAAGAAGTACACCGCCCTTGCCTTGGAAAAAGAGATGAGCGCACGCGGCATGAAAGCAAGTTTTCGTGCAACTGGGCAAACTGGCGTGCTAATTTCCGGGCGAGGCCTCGCCATTGACGCTGTAATCGCTGATTTTATCTCAGGGGCGGCAGAATGGATTTCACCTGCCAATGATCCAGACCATTGGGATGTGGTAGAGGGTCAGGGCTCACTTTTTCATCCCTCTTTTGCTGCCGTAACGCTGGGCCTTCTGCATGGCTCGCAGCCTGACGCCATTGTGGTTTGTCACGAACCAACCCGCACAAACATGCGCGGCGTAAAAGCGTCTCTACCCAGTATTCAAGCCGTTATTGCTGCAACCATCGCCATGGGCAGCCTTACCAACCCAAACATCACGTGCACTGGCATTGCAGTGAACACAGCTGCGCTGGGTGAAGATGAAGCGCGCGCGCTGTTGCAGAGATTAGAAAAAGAACATGCCTTGCCAGCGACGGATCCGGTGCGCTTTGGCACAGAGAATTTGGTGGACGAGCTGCAAAAAATGACCCCGAAAGCTTGAGCCGCATCATGACCAAGCTTTCCATATCCGATGATGCTTTCGCCATTCGCGGTGGCTTCACCATTTCGCGCGGATCACGCACGCATGCCCATGTGGTGATGGTGAAGTTGGAAAGGGATGGCCACATAGGCCGTGGTGAATGTACCCCCTACGCGCGCTACAAGGAAACTATCGCAAGCGTAACCGAAGAGATTGAAAGCATCCGCCAAGCCTTGGAAAACGGGTTGGATCGCGACCAGCTTCAAGCGCTTTTGCCAGCTGGCGCGGCACGCAACGCAGTTGACTGCGCACTTTGGGATCTGGAGGCCAAGACTACCGGCACATTGGCTGCGCAGCTTGCCGGTGTACCGAGCGTTCAGCCCATGGAAACCGCCTATACGATCAGCCTTGGCACCCCCGATGCGATGGCAAAATCCGCCTATGAACATCGAGATAGGCCATTGTTGAAGATCAAGCTAGGCGGCGATGGTGATGAAGAGCGCATGCGCGCGGTGTGTGGCCATGCAGGTAAGGCGCGCATCATCGCAGATGCCAATGAGGCATGGTCGCCAGATCAGCTTTGGCCATGGCTTGATCTGGCTGCTGAGCTTGGCATTGCGATGGTGGAGCAGCCCCTGCCCGCTGGGCAAGACGCTAAACTTGCCGAGCGGCCACACCCGCTACCAGTATGTGCAGATGAAAGCGCGCATGATTGTTCCGGCCTTCATAAGCTGATGGGGCTTTACGACCTTATCAACATCAAGTTGGACAAAACCGGCGGGCTTACCGAAGCGCTAAAACTGAAAGTCGATTCTCAAAATGCCGGGTTAGGCGTGTTCATCGGCTGCATGATGGGCTCATCGCTTGGCATGGCGCCTGCAACGCTGCTGACCCATGACGCCGACTACATCGATCTGGATGCGCCACTTCTTTTGGATGAAGATCGTGAACACGCCCTAACATTTGAAGGCAGCACGCTTTTCCCGCCTAGCAGGTCACTTTGGGGGTAGCCGCGCCTGGAACACGCAAGCGGTTGATGAAGATAATGGCCACACCAAGAGCCGTCATAACGGCCATTGCCAAATAAGCTGACGCGCCAAACGCCTGATATGCCGGGCCTGCGGCAAGGGTCGCGGTTGCCATGATTGCACCAGACACCACACCATAAACGCCTTGTGCAGCCCGCAACTCACGCGGACGAGCGCGCCTGGAAATATAACTGATGAGCGCCAGGTGCGTCATGCCAAATGAGAAGGCATGCAAAATCTGTAAACCAGCGGTAAAAGCAAGGTCTGGCGTAAAAGCAAAAATGACCCAGCGCAGCGTTGCGCCCAACCCACCAATGATCAACAATCCGCGCGCGCCCAGACGGGCAATAATGGGCGCAGAAACAGCAAACAGCACAATCTCGCAAAACACGCCAAAGGCCCATAGCAGGCCAATGGCCGTTTCGGAAAAGCCTTGGTTTGCCCAAGAAAGGCTGCCGAATCCGTACAGCATGGCGTGGCTTGCCTGCATAAGGCCAGCCCCGATAAAAACGCTCATCGCACCCTTGCGCCGCAAGAAGAACACCCAGCCAGAGCGCAACTTTGGCGCGGCGGCAGATGTAGATTGTATCAGTTTGGGCTGCACAAAACTGCGTGGAAGACACCCCGTCACCACCACAAGAACCGCGAAGGTTGCAAGCACCAACCAAGGCACCAACGCTGGGCCGTAACGATCAACCAATGCGCCGGCACCAAAGCTAACAACGATAAAAGCGATCGATCCCCAAACACGTATACGGCCATAATCTGCGCCTGACTGTCGGGAGAGTTGGATGCCCAACGCATCGCTTAAAGGCAAAAGCGCGTTCCAACCGATGGCCATCAAGGCAACAACCGCGAGCAGAGCCAGCGGGTTTGAAAACATCAACGACCAGGATGGAACCAGCCCAGATACCGGTAAAACGGCAAACACCAATGCCGTGATCAACGACAACCCAAACAGGGGGATGCGCGGATCATCAAACCGCTCTGCAAAATCAGTAACCAGTGATGTTGTCAGCACGCGCACGATAAGCGGCACCGCCACCAAAACAGCAATCCAACCCGCTGAAAGACCCAACCAATCGAGCCAAACTGGAAAAAAAGGCAAGAACACGCCAAAGCCAGCCAAATAAGCTGCGAACAAAGCCGCCATGGTAACCCTTTGGTGACCAGCTTGGGTTGCAATGGAGGTTAGCGACTGCACGATCTAGAGCCTTGCTACAAAAGTGGCGCGTGGCGATTCGCATGAGACTGCGAAACGACACAACGGGTACACGAAAATGGGCAGTCAGAGGGAGCAAAAGCGCTATCTTCGTGTCGACTGACACAAAGCAAGCGCTGGTTGAGGGAATGGGATCACGAGCCTGAGCTATTGCCAAGTGCAAAGCTGAGCATGTGAACCATTGGGCCACGGGACCAATTATGACGCAAACGCCAACGGCGACCACTGATGCGAATTTGGACACGCCTGAAACGGCAGATGGTAAAATCGCGCGCGATGGTGAGATGAACACGACCCCTGCCGTCCTTGAGCCAAATAACGCACTCAGCGAGCACGATTATGACGCCATCGCAGGCGCGGTGATGGAAACGGAGCGCGGGCGCTGGTTTTTGGCTGAATATGCTCGTCGCAACAGACAAAGCGATACGCAGACCGTGCTGGACGCGTTGTCACGATTGGAAGATCGTATTGGCGAGGCAAAACCAGCGGTATCAGGCGATGCATCTGTTGCGCTGCTCAGCCACAATGTGATCGATCTTGCCGAGGCCATCACGCAAGTGAAGCGTGAAGTGCAAGAACTTGGCGGCCAAGGCGATAAGGGCGACCATTTCAACACCGCAACCGAAGAACTTGAAGCGATCGTTGCGCAGACCGAGACCGCTACGGGCGAAATTCTCGAAGCGGCCGAGAAAGTGCAAGAAGTTCTGTGGATCCTACGCGAAGAGGGTGCCAGCGAAACGCAGTGCGATATCGTTGAAAGCAAAATTATAGATATCTACACAGCCTGCTCTTTCCAAGATTTGACCGGCCAACGCTCAAGCAAAGTGGTGCGTTTGGTCAGCTACGTGGAAAAGCGCGTGGCATCGATGATGGAAATTCTCGGTCTTGCTGACCCCACAGATGCCAGCAAACAAGAGGCTTCATCAGCGGGCGCCAGCGAGGACGACACGCCAAACATGTCGGCCTACCAAGAAGGTGATGAACGCAGCGATGCGCACCTGCTCCACGGCCCAACAGCCGAAGGCAATGAACAAGATGATGTTGATGCCCTGTTTGATAGTCAAGAGCTGCCAGCAGAGGATGCTCAGTCAAGTGATGAGCACGTCGATACGATAACCGCTGATGCTGACCCAACCCTTGAAGATACTGAGTTTGAAGCTGTTGCAGTGCTAGAGGAGGCAATGGCATCTGAGCAAAGTGACCACCCAGGCGAGGTGGATATCTTTAGCAATGACAGCATTGTCGAGATCCATGACGCGGAGGTTCTTCTTCAACCAGCTGCTACCGAGCTTGCAGATGCAGCCTTAGAAAATACGGCCCAACTTCCAGACATATTTGAAGTTGACCAGCTTGATTTTGATGGACCCGATATGACCGCACCGCTGGAGCCATCAGAGGATCAAAATGCCTATAGTGGCCGAAGCAGAACCACAGCGGATGCCCTGCGAACTGCTGATTTGCCCGGAACATTCTCACTGGATGAACCGGCAAGTGACATGTTCATGGACGATCCTATCGATGATGAGCAGAGCAAAACTGTAGCCGATGCTACCGGCGCGGACATGGATGGACTTATCGAACCTGAGGCTCATAACGACGAGCTAGAGCAGGATATTTTTGCAGTTGATGTTTTTGAGCCCGATAGCTCTGCGTCCTCAACCGACGCATTTGCGGACAGCTTTATCGAAAGCAACGTTGATGAGCATGCTTTGGATGAAGCCATGGACATGGCAATGGACGAGGCCAGCAGTGAGCCTGCAGAGGATGTTGCAGAGCTGCCAGAAGAATTAGCGCCGCAACTGAACGATGATGAACAGGTTCCCTATACAGATGAAGAGCGGATTGCGCTGTTCTCTTAAAGCGTAGCTGTCCAATCCAAAGCTCGTGTTAGCATCGCCGGATCAGCGTTACCGCCAGACACAACGGCAACTACCGTTTGGCCCGTCACATCGACGCGTCCAGCAAGCAAAGCTGCTAGGCAAACCGCGCCTCCAGGCTCGATCACCATTTTTAGCTCATTGAGAGCAAAGGCCATCGCGGCCAACACCTCATCATCGCTCACCGCAAGGCCTTGCACACCATTGGATTGATTAACTGGGAAGGTGAGCGCGCCTGGCGTTGGCGTTAGGATGGCATCGCAAATGGAACGCGCCTTATCATCGTTGCGTTGATGAACCCCACTCTCAAGCGAGCGCTTCATATCGTCAAAATCTTCCGGCTCAACCGCGTAGAT